>NZ_JBWZCI010000008.1:0-200239 GCF_059383495.1 Pseudarthrobacter sp. RHLT3-21 | reverse complement strand
CTGCGCAGCCGCAGACCAGATCAGTGCCGAGCGGAGCCCACCGTCTCCACGGTGCGCGAGCTGGCCGGTGTAAGCAACGCCGATGCCACGCGGTACCTCACGGCATGGAAATTGGAGCACCTTGCAGCCGCGGGCAAGATCGCGGCCACCCCGCAGCCCGTCACCGAGCGGGCAGTGCGCATGGCCGGAGTGGTCTGGGCTGAGGCGGCAACGGCTGATGACGCCAGGCACTCCGAGGTGGAGAAGGCGTGACGGGAAAAGCGTGACCACAAGGCCGGGAGATCCACGAGCCAGCCGCTGAACTGGACAAACTCTCCCTGGCCCCGGGAGCCGGACCCGCAGAACCACCATCCCAGGCTGCGATTTAACCGCCAAACGAAGTTAACAGTCACACACCGCTATTGCGGATAGTTCCGTGCGGGAACTCCACCGACCGCAACTGCCGACGTTTCCGGGCTGCCTACTGTCCACAGCGGTGAGGTGACTCTCCTCGCCGGAGGCGGTCCTTCGGAAAGGAGCGCATCGCGACGCGTCAGGGCATGGAGGTCGCCCAGCGACCGGAATGCCCTCTACGCGGCGGGTCTAAGCGACGCCGAAGGGCCGGCTCAGGCACCCAAGGCGAGCGGACGAGGAAGGGCCGGCTCCGGCACCCGCGCCAGAGCCGGCGCGCCCCAAGGGGGCTATTCGCCGAGGACTTCCAGGGCTTCCATCCATTCGAGTTCCAGGGCTTCGCGGTCGGCGGCGAGGTCCTTGAGTTTCTTGTTCTGGTCAGCGAGGGCATCGAAGTCGGACTCTGCGGTGCTTTTGACCATCTGGTCGTGGATCTTCTTTTCCTGCTGCTCCAGTTTGCCCAGCTGGCGCTCGATCCGGTTCTTGGCCTTTCGGGCGTCGCGCTTTTCGGCTTCGGAGGCGCCGGAGGCCGCGGGAGCGGAGCTGCCGCTCGGACCCGTGACGGGGTTCCCGCCGCCGGTGATGGTGGAGCCGGCGAGGGCCCCTTCGCGCAGTTCCAGGTACTGGTCCACACCGCGGGGCAGGGCGCGGATCTTGCCGTCGCCCAGCAGCGCCATCTGGTGGTCCGTCACGCGCTCCAGCAGGTAGCGGTCGTGGCTGACCACAACGAGCGTGCCCGGCCAGCCGTCAAGGACGTCTTCGACGGCCGCGAGGGTGTCGGTGTCGAGGTCGTTGGTGGGCTCATCGAGCATCAGCACGTTCGGCTCCCCCACCAGCAGGCGCAGCAACTGGAGGCGCCGGCGCTCACCACCGGACAGATCCCTGACCGGGGTCCACTGCTTCTCGTTGGTGAAGCCGAGCTGCTCTACCAGCTGGCCCGCCGTGAATTCCTTGCCGCCCACGTTGAAGGACCGCTTTTCGCGCTCGATGACTTCGATCACGCGCAGGTCCGAGACGTCGTCGAGCTCTTTGACCTCCTGGGTGAGTACGGCGGTGACCACGGTTTTGCCGCGCTTGACCTTACCGGATGACGGCTCAATCTCGCCGTTGAGGAGTTTCAGCAGGGTAGTCTTGCCGGCTCCGTTGACGCCCACGAGGCCCAGCCGCTCACCGGGAGCAAGCCGCAGGGTGATGTTGTCGAAGAGTTTCTGGCCGGGGTCGCCGCCGAGGAAGTCCAGCGAGACGTTCTCGAGGTCCAGGACGTCCTTGCCGAGCCGGGCGGTGGCCATCTTGCTCAGGGCGGTGGAGTCGCGCGGCTCGGGGACGTCGGCGATGAGGGCGTTGGCGGCCTCGATGCGGAATTTCGGCTTGGCCGTGCGGGCCGGGGCACCGCGGCGCAGCCAGGCGAGCTCCTTCTTCACGAGCATCTGGCGCTTGCCTTCCATAACATTCGCCGCGCGGTCACGCTCGGCGCGGGCCAGGACGTAGGCCGCGTAGCCGCCGTCGAACGGGTCCATGATGCCGTCGTGGATTTCCCAGGTCTTGGTGCAGACTTCGTCCAGGAACCAGCGGTCGTGGGTGACCACGAGGAAGGCGCCCTGGTTGGCCCGCCAGCGGGTCTTCAGGTGCCTGGACAGCCAGGCCACACCTTCGACGTCGAGGTGGTTGGTCGGTTCGTCGAGCATGATGACGTCGTGGTCCTCGATCAGCAGCTTGGCCAGCGCCACACGGCGCTTCTGCCCGCCGGACAGGGCGTGGACGTTGGCATGCCAGTCGACGTCCGAAACAAGTCCGCCCATGACTTCGCGGATCTGGGGATTGCGGGCCCATTCATAGTCGGCCTGGTCGCCGACGATCGCCGCGCCGACCGTGAGGTCGCCGTCGAGCACGTCGCTCTGGTCCAGGTAGCCGATGTTGACTTCGCTGCGCTTGGTCACCCGGCCGGAGTCCGGGGTTGAGCGCATGGCCAGCAGGCGCATCAGCGTGGATTTGCCGTCGCCGTTCCGGCCCACCATGCCGATCCTGTCACCTTCCTCGAGTCCGAGGGTGATGCCGTCCAGGACGGTGCGCGTTGCGTACGAAACCGTAAGGTTTTCGCCGCCAAGAAGGTGTGCCAAGGGGACTGCTTTCTGCTGCTCAGTAAGGAAGGGGGCTCTTAAAGGAGGGTATCGGAGATGATGCGCGCGCCGGGCACGGGCCCGTGGACAGCCAGTGCTGTCAGACCGTAGTGCCGCAGGTCCTCCGCCAAGCTTTCGGCGGCTGTCGGATTATGCGTCAACAGTGCCACGGTGGGTCCGGAACCGGAGATAATCCCGGCAATGGCACCGTGAGACTCCCCGATTCCCAGCGTATCGCGGAGTGCCGGGGCAAGTTCAATGGAGGCCCGCTGGAGATCGTTCACCAGGACCCGGCTCAGGGCATCGGCGTCCCCGCTCCGCAACGCCTGCAGGATCTTGGGATCCACGGCCGTGGGCTCGGCAATGTCCAGCCCTTCGGCCTCGCGGAGCCGGTCCAGGGTGCGGTAGACCTCGGGGGTGGGCAGTCCATAGTCCGCTGCCACGAGGACCCAGTCGGTTTGGGCTTTGGCCAGGGCCGGCGAAAGGTCGTCGCCAACGCCAAGCCCGACGGCGGTTCCGCCGAGGAGGGAGAACGGGACGTCGGCACCCAATTCGGCGGCCAGATGTGCCAACTCGTCCCGCGACAGCCCGCTGTTCCAAAGCGCATCGCAGGCCAGCAGCGTGGCGGCGGCATCGGCCGAGCCGCCGCCCATGCCCCCGGCAACGGGGACCCGCTTGGTGATTTCAAGGTGCACTCCGGTGGAATGCTCGGAGACATCGGCCATGATGGCTGCGGCCTTGTAGGCCAGGTTCTTCTCATCCAGCGGAATATCCACGCTGTCCAGGTCCAGCGTGCTCTCAGGGCTGATGCTGACCGTAATCCCAGGCGTCTCCGTACTGGTGGCCGCCACTTCCTCATAAAGGGAAACGGCCAGGTAGACGCTGGCAACGGAGTGGTAGCCGTCCGCGCGCAACGGTCCCACGTCCAGGGAAACGTTGACCTTGCCGGGCGCCTTCACCCGGACCGTCCGTGCGGGAAACTTCCCGGCGGGTGCGTTCACGACCCGGCCTCGCGGGCTTCGGCAATCCGGGCGAAGGCGTGGATGTCAAGGACTTCGCCCCGGGCCGATGGAGCAACTCCGGCAGCGATGAGGCAGCGCTCGGCTTCGGGTGCGCCGCCGGCCCAGCCGGCCAGGGCGGCCCGCAGCGTTTTCCGGCGCTGGGCGAAGGCGGCGTCGATCACGGCGAATACCTGCTCACGGGTGGCAGTTGTTTCAGGCGGTTCCCGCCGGGTGAAGGCCACGAGTCCGGACTGGATCTTCGGCGCAGGCCAGAAGACGTTCATGCCGATCACCCCGGCCTTGCGCATGCTGCTGTACCACGCCGCCTTGACGGAGGGCACCCCGTAGGTCTTTGATCCTGGACCCGCGGCCAGCCTGTCGGCGACCTCGTCCTGGACCATGACCAGACCGTGCTGAAGGCTGGGAAAATGCTGGAGCAGGTGCAGGACCACAGGCACGGCCACGTTGTAGGGCAGGTTTGCCACAATGGCGGTGGGCTCAACAGGGAGGGACGTCACCCTCATGGCGTCCGCCTGGACCAGGTGGAAAGCGCCTGCCGCTTCAGGCCGCCAGGCCTTGACGGTTTCGGGCAGCTTCGCCGCCAGGACAGGATCGATTTCGACGGCGACCACTGTCTGCGCGGCGTCCAGCAGGCCCAGAGTGAGCGAACCAAGGCCGGGTCCGACTTCCAGCACCGTCTCGGTGGGCCCGATGTTGGCAACCGAGACGATCCGGCGGATGGTATTGCCATCAATGACAAAGTTCTGGCCCAGTGTCTTGGTGGGCCGGATACCGATTTCTTCTGCCAGCCGGCGAATGTCGGAGGCACCGAAGAGGGGTGCGGGCGCGGCGGCAGTCGGTTCAGTCACCTAGGTATCCTATCCCGGCCACCGTGGCGGGCCATCCGCTTTCCGGGCGGATCATGCGTGTTACGCGGTGGGCGTTTCCGCTTAACGGCAGCGGCCGGCCCCGGGACAATCCGGGACCGGCCGCTGCTTTCAGCTTGCCTGGCGGCTGTGGTCAGCTGCCACCAGCGCAGGTGCGCATGGTGCCTAGCTCGTAGCGGCCCAGCCACAGCCCCACGGCTGCAGGCCACGCTGTGCGTATACGCGGTTGGCGATATCGATCTGCTGCGCCTTGGTGGCGAGGCTGGCGTTGGGGGCGTAGGCGCCACCGCCGGAGCCGATCCAGGTCTGGATGTTGAACTGGAGGCCGCCGTAGTAGCCGTTCCCCGAGTTGATGGACCAGTTTCCGGTGGACTCACACTGGGCGATCTTGTCCCACATGGCCTCGTTCATCATGGCCGGGGCCGCGGCGCCGGTGTTTGTTCCGGCAGCGGCCGCTGGCTTTGCCTTGGTTCCTACCGTGACCTTTTCAGTCACGGGCTGGCGGGAAACAGTTTCGGAGACCAGGGTCCGCGCGGCTTCGCGGCCGTCAACCATCACCAGTTTGAAGCTCTTGTCCACCTTGCCGGCCACGCCGGCCTGGGTGACTTCTTTCTCGCCCTTGAGGAGCTCAGCGCTCTCAGTGGTCATGCTGTCGAAGGCAACATCTTCAGTAGTGGCTGCGGTCTGGCTGGTATCCACCCGCGAGACCTTAACCACCATGTTGTTGACCACGTGCGCGTTTCCGGGCTGGGAGCTGCGGTCGTCGACGCCGAGGGTGATGCCGGCGTCTTCCAGCACCTGGGCGACGGTCCCCGCGGTGGTGGTGGCCGTGGCGGCCTTGCCGTCGGCAACAATGCTGACGGTCTTGGGCGTGGAGATGGAGACAAAGGATCCGGCCACGGCGAGCTGGGCTTCCTTCGGGACGGAAACGGAAGAGGCGCTGGCCACTCCGAGTTCGGTGACGAGGCCGGCAACATCCGGCGCCGTTGTGTTGACGGTCTTTTCAGAGCCGTCCAGGCTGACCTTCACGGCTTTGGCCATGTTGACGTTGATCACGGTGCCGTTCTCCACTTTGGCGTCCGCCGTGGGCGAGACGCGGTCAGCCGGCTTCAGTTCTACGTTGGCGCTTTTTACGACCTGGCCCACGGTGCCGCCGAAGGACTGGACCGAAGTCACTTTTCCGTCGACGTTGAGGGTAACGGTTTTGTTATTTCCGACGAAGGCCACGAGGCCCAACACCAGCGCACACAGCACCACGAGTTGGGTGCCGACCTTGATAAAACTGAATTTGCCGTCCGTTGTGAAGAGCTTGACCACGATTGCCCGTAACTTTAGATCCATCCGGGCACGGGGAAAAACGCAGTGAAATAGCCGGCGCATGACCCTGGGGACAGCTCCGGGCACCGTTGCGCCGCCACACTCCGCGCGGCAGGCACGGGGCATCAAAGCCCTGCGTGGTCCTGCTGCGAATGAAGTGAAATTATCCGAAGGCCTTCCCCGACCCCGGCTAATAGTCCTCCACTGTAACCGTAGCGTTATAAAGCGGCCAAGAATTTTACATACGAGGTATGCGTAGCAAGCAATGCGACGAGGCCCAGATCAGTCCCACGATCCGTACGCCCGCACGGTATTTTCGCTGATCCGGGTGCAGAGCCCGGCGAGATCAGTTCCTGTCAATTCGGCCATGGCGCGGACGGTATACGGCACCATATAGCTGGCGTTGGGACGGCCCCGGTGCGGATGCGGCGTCAGGAACGGAGCGTCTGTTTCCACCAGCACCAGGGTCGGGTCTGCCACCGCCAGCGCGGCGCGGAGGTTGGCCGCATTCCTAAAGGTCAGCGTGCCGGCGAAGGACATGTTCCAGCCCGCGGCGTTGCAGATCCTGGCGAGCGCCTCATCACCCGAGAAGCAATGAAAAACCACCCGCTCAGGGGCCCCCTCCTCGCGCAGGACCTGCACCACGTCGTCGTGCGCGTCGCGGTCATGGATCTGCAGCGTCAGGTCCAGGCGCTTGGCAATATCGATATGCCGCCGGAACGAATAGCGCTGGTGGGCCAGGCCTTCCCCTTCGGTGCGGAAGAAATCAAGGCCGGTCTCGCCGATGGCCCGGATCCGGGGATGGGCGGCCAGTCGCTCAATCTCCGTCAGCGCATCCTCCAGCTCGCCGCGCCTGGCATAGTCCGGGGCGTCATTGGGGTGCAGTGCCACTGCCCCCAGCAACCTGTTGTCCAGGTCAACGGCGCGGACCGTGAACCGGGAGGACTCCAGGTCGCAGCCCACCTGGACAGCCCCCTGTACTCCGACGGCCTGGGCCGCATCCATCGCAGCGGCGATGCCCACCGGACTCTCGCCGTCCGGGAAATCCAGGTGCGTATGGTTGTCCATCACGGGGACCGGCAGCGGCTCCGGCGCCGGCGGATAGTCCCGCCGAGCCTGCCGCCCGGCACTTGCTACGGAGTCGGCGTCGGGCGCGGAGTGGGCGGCATCGGCAGGGTCCGCCCCGGCGGCACGGTAGGCGGCGGGGATCAGCGAATTGCACATCCCTCAAGCCTAGCGGCGGCGGATCCCCGCAGAATTCCCGGAATTCTCTGTCAGCCTGGGCAGTTGTGTTAGTAGGCTGGTACGAACAGATGCGAACGCCCACCGCCGGGCGAAGGCAGGCCTGCTGTCCCGTTCCGGGTGATCCCCGGGCTGAAAGGTTGCAGATGGACTCCCACCGCCGCACCGCCGTCAACGAGGTAACCCCTGCCAGCCGGAACTTTACCGCTGTGACGGAGCAGGCGGGCCACCTCAACGGCCACAAGGCAGCCGCCATGGACGCCGAAGCATTCCACGCGGCCAGCCAGCGGATCCTGGCCTCGATCAACACCGTCATCGACGGAAAGTCGGATGCCGCCAGGCTCGCCCTGACGGTGCTGCTGGCCCAGGGCCATCTGCTCCTGGAGGACGTGCCAGGTGTGGGCAAGACCCTTCTGGCCAAAACCCTCGCCCGGACCATCGACTGCACGGTCAGCCGCATCCAGTTCACCCCCGATCTGCTGCCGTCGGACGTGACGGGCGTGTCCATCTATAACCAGGCATCGCGGCTGTTCGAGTTCCGCCCGGGTGCCGTGTTCGCCAACATCGTCATTGGCGATGAAATCAACCGGGCGTCCGCCAAGACCCAATCAGCCCTCCTGGAGTGCATGGAGGAACACCAGGTGACCGTGGACGGGGACTCGTACAAACTCGACGAACCGTTCATGGTGGTGGCCACCCAGAACCCGATCGAGATGGAAGGCACGTATCCCCTGCCCGAGGCCCAGCGGGACCGTTTTATGGCGCGGATTTCCATGGGCTACCCGGACAAGGACTCCGAGATCGAAATGCTGGAGACCCATCAGGCAACCTCCCCGTTGGCCAAGGTCACCGCGGCGGTCACCGCGGCGGACGTCGCAGCAATGATCGCCGCGGTCCAGCAGGTGTACGTATCCCAGGCGGTCAAGGAATACACCGTCTCAGTAGGCCGCGCAACGCGCGAAAGCCCCCTGCTCCGGCTGGGCGCCAGCCCCCGCTCCATGCTCCAGCTGCTCCGGGCCGCGAAGGCCACGGCGGCCCTGGACGGCCGTGATTTTGTGCTTCCCGACGACGTCGTCAGCGTGGCGGAATCCGTGCTGGCCCACCGGATCATCCTGGACCGCAAGGCGGCCGGCGCCGGCGAGACCCCGCACAGCGTGATCCGGGGCATCCTCTCCCGGCTCCCGGTGAACCAGGACCCGGTGAACAACCCGGCCCGGTCATCGGCCCCGCCGGCCGGATTGCGCCGGAACCACTAGGCAGGACCGTCACATGGCGCTGCGTGACCGACTGCCCCGACACCTGTTCAGCCAGCGTGGCTGGGGCCTCCTGGCCGCCGGCGCCGTCTGCCTGTTGTCTGCGCAGATCATGGGGCGGCGGGATCTGCTGAGCCTGAGTGTCCTGCTCATCGTCCTTCCCCTGATATCGCTCGCCGGAATCAGGCTCCTCAAGCCCCGGTTCCAGGTTTACCGCGAGTTCAACCCGTCCCCGGTGGAGACCTCCGCCGCCACCACAGTGCGGCTCGCCGTGGCGCGGACCGGTTCCGGTGGCGGCCGGGCGATCATGGAGGAACGGCTGCCGCCACGGTTCGGCGAGTCCCCGGCCTTCCATTTTCCCGCCCGCTCAGCCAAGGGCGGGACCAGCAGGTACGAATACCACTTGCGTTCCACCAAACGCGGACAGTACCTGATCGGCCCGGTAACAGCCGAGTTCACTGATCCGTTCGGGTTGTCCCTGCACCGGCGGTCAATTGACGACGGCGACACGCTCACGGTGACGCCCGCCGCCGTCGAGCTTCCCGTGACGGGCCTCGCGGGAGCCCGCGGCAACGCCGGCATTACAGCAACCCGTACCCGCGCCAACCCCAGCGACGATGACGTCATGACCCGCGAATACCGCCCGGGAGATCCGATGCGCAGGGTGCACTGGGCGGCGACCGCCCACCACGGCGCCCTGATGGTGCGCCAGGAGGAATCCGTCACGACGCCGGAGGCCACCATCATCCTGGACCAACGGTTCGCGGCGTTTTCCGGGGGTCACGGTTCCGGTTTCGGTGGCAATGCGGCCGTGGACGGCCACGAGATGATCACCAGCGGCACGTTTGAGTGGGCCGTGGTGGCCGCGATCTCCATCTGCACGCACCTGTCGGAGCGGAACTACGCCCTGCGTCTCCTGGACCCCCGCGGCGAACCCGCGTTCCTCCGCTCCCTGTCCGCACCGGAACCGGAGACGGAAGAGTTCAGCGGAGTATCCGGGCTCCAGTCAATCGCCGAAAGCCTCGCTGCCATCCAGCTGTCCGGTCCGCACCACGCTGCCCGGGACCACGGTGGCCAGGATGCCGGGCCGGCTGTTTTCGACGATCACCTGATGGACAAACTCTCGGCCCACCGGATGCGGGGGCCCCTTATTGCGGTGCTCGGCAGGATCTCTCCGAACGAGGCCAGAGCCCTTGCTCCGGCGGCGGGTTACGGCGCGAATGCCTTCGCCATCATCGTTTCCGACCGGCCGGCGGATGCCGAGGACTCTTTGGAGGCCCTCCGCCGGGGCGGCTGGAGGGCAGTGGCGGTGCCTGCCTCGGTTTCCGTCCCGGACGCCTGGACCCACTTCGACCAGGGTGGTGCTGCGCCTGCCACGGCAGCGGCTGACGTGCGCCGCGGAGCGGGGGTGGGGCGGTGACGCTGGCACAGGAACGCAACGCGTCCCGCGAGCGGGCAGCCACGGGTTCACCGGGACAGGTCCCGGCACGGAAGCGGGTGGGGGCGTACCCCTGGGCCATGGCCGGTGCCGTCGCCCTGGCCGTGGCCGGCGCCGCCATTTCCCTCAACGGCGTCATGCGCGGTTGGGCCTGGTACTTGCCCATCCTGACCACGGTGGTGGTGGTCTGCCTGTCCATCGCCGCGCTCCGCGCGCTGCGGGCCCAGCCTCTCGTGGTGGCGGCCGGCGGCTTCGCGTCCCTGATCGCGATTCTCACGCTGACGTTCTTCCGGAGCACGGGCATTGCCGGTTTCATCCCGTCAGGGGCAACCCTGGCTGAAGTGGACAGGTTCATCCGTCGCGCGAGCGAGACGGTCCTTGCGGAAAGTGCCCCGGTGGCGCCAAACGCAGGAATCGTGATGGTCAGCTGCGCAGCCCTGGGCCTGACAGCCATCCTTATCGATGCGCTGGCCGTGCCGCTTCGCATGCCGGCAACAACCGGGCTGGGCCTGCTGGCCATCCTGGTAGTCCCCGCCACCGTGAAGCCCCAGAGCGTGGGGGTTTGGGGCTTCGCTGCCACGGTAGCCGGGTACTTGCTGATCCTCGCATGCAGCCAGTGGTTTGCGCCGGATTCCCGCACTCCAGCCGACAGTGGCCGGAACCCCGGCCAGCTCCGGCGGGCCGTGCTGACCGGAACCGTGGCACTGGTGGCAACCCTGGCGGTGCCGGCGGCCATCCCCGGTTTCGACCACGGTACGTTTCCGCAGGGCTCCCGGCTGAATCCTTGGGGCTCCGGCACCGGCTTGAACCCCATGATTACCTTGGGAAACAGCCTCCGTGCACCGGCCGGAAGCGGTCGGATCACCTATGCCACCAACGCGGCCGGGCCGCTTTATCTGCGGTCCGTCACTGTTGATAATTTCGACGGCGAATCCTGGGGACCCGATGACCGCGACGCAGAGCGGCGCCCCGTGGCCGGACAGCTTGAAACGGGCTACGAAATCGTCGCCGAGGAGCAACTCCGCCAGGTGACTGCTGTGGATACGGGCACGTTCACCAGCCCGTACCTGCCGTTGCCGTACGCCCCGGAAACAATCCGCGGGCTCGATGGTGCCTGGACATGGGACCCGGCCACCCTGGCCGTCAAGGGATCCAACACCAACACGCGGGCACAGCAATACATTGTGGTGTCCTCGGCACCTAAGCTCACGGCCACCCTGCTCCAACAGTCGTCGCAGGCCGTGCGGGGAATCCCGGCTGACTTCACAAGGGTTCCCGGCAACGTCCCGGACATCGTCCGCAGTACTGCGGACGCGGTGACGGCCTCCAGTGACACACCCTTCGCCAAGGCCATGGCCATCCAGAGGTACCTTCGCTCAGGGGAGTTCTCCTACTCGCTCCAGTCACCTGTCCAGGGCGGATACGACGGTAACGGGCTCTCGGTGATGGCCGATTTCCTGACCCAGAAGAGCGGGTACTGCATCCATTACTCGTCCGCGATGGCCGTGATGGCCCGCCTGGAGGGTATCCCCAGCCGTATCGCGGTTGGCTACGCGCCGGGCCGCACCACCGGTTCCACGGTTTCTGTGGCCGGGCAAGGTGCACTGCCGGAGTACGAGGTGGACGCCCGGGATGCCCACGCCTGGCCCGAGCTCTATTTCCAGGGATTGGGGTGGGTGCCCTTCGAACCCACGCCGTCGCGTGGTGTTATTCCCGCGTACACCACGGACACCAGCACGCCGGGTAACCCCGCTTCGCTGGAAAACAACGACGACCTCCTTCCCGGCGCAACCGCTCCGACCCCCACGCCCAGCGCCACGGCCGCGCCCCTCCCAGGTGTCGGTGGGGGCACAGGAGACCTCGGACAGTGGATTCTGCCATGGCTGTTGGGGACGGCGGCCGTGCTGGGTCTGGTGCTCCTGGCGGCCTCGCCTCGGCTGGCGAGGATGGGGCGGCGTGCCCGGCGGCTCCGCACCGAGGACCGGGCGCGGGAGGACGCGATTCCGCTGGCGTGGGCTGAAATCCGTGATCTTGGCACCGACTACGGGCTGCCCCCGGAATCCAGCGAAACCGCCCGAACGTACTCCGCACGGCTCCGCGTTTCATCGCTGCTCGGCGCAAGCGGCGGCATGGATGACGCCGCGCACCAGGCCATCCGCAGCCTCACCTCAGACTTCGAACGCCGGCACTACGGCCCGCCTGTCTACGACACAGCCGGCCGCGGCAGAACCGGGGCGATTGCCCCGCGCATCGCGGCGGTGCAGCAGTCCCTGCGTGCCAACGCCTCCTTCCCCCGACGCCTCCGTGCCGACTGGCTCCCGCCGTCGGTTCTGGGACGGTGGGCCTGGCTCCTGGCTGCCCCCTTCAAGGGGCTTAACGGGCTGGGGCGCGGGACGGCAAAAGCCGCCGCACGCTCCTGGTCAAGGGCGCGCGGCGGCTTGTTCCGGCCGCGAGGCAGCCAATAGCGGCTCGCCGCGGCGGCATACCTACGGGCGGTGGCGGGAGCGGCTGACCGGAGGATAATCCTGTCAGCCGGAGAACGATCCGGTCAGCCGGCGTAGGGGTCAGCGATGCCGATGTACTGGGTGTAGAGGTATTCCTCGATGCCTTCGAGGCCGCCTTCACGTCCCAGCCCGGACTGCTTGACGCCGCCGAACGGCGCGGCGGCGTTGGAGATGACACCGGCGTTCAGGCCGAGCATGCCGGTCTCGAGCCTCTCGCCCATCCGGATGCCGCGGTTCAGGTCGCGGGTGAAGACGTACGCCACCAGCCCGTACTCGGTGTTATTGGCCAGGCGGATCGCTTCGTCCTCGGTGCCGAACGTGATGATCGGTGCGACGGGGCCGAAGATTTCCTCGGACAGGATCCGGGTACCCTCGGTGACGCCGGTGAGGATGGTGGGCGGGTAGAAGTAGCCCGGGCCTTCGGCCGGGGCGCCACCCAGGACGGCCTTGGCGCCGGAGGCCACGGCGTCGGACACCAACTCATGGACCTTGTCCCGGCTCTTGGCATCGATCAGCGGACCCACCTTGGACTCCGGCTCCGTACCCCGGGCGGTAGTCATCTCACCCATTTTCGCGGCGAACTTTTCGGCGAATTCGTCAGCGACGGACTCGTGGACGATGAACCGGTTCGCAGCGGTGCAGGCCTCGCCCATGTTCCGCAGCTTCGCCAGCATGGCACCGGCGACCGCGGCGTCCAGGTCCGCGTCTTCGAACACCACAAACGGGGCGTTGCCGCCGAGTTCCATGGAAGTCCGCAGAACGGTTTCGGAGGCGTCCGAGAGCAGGCGGCGGCCCACTTCGGTGGAGCCGGTGAACGAGAGTTTGCGCAGGCGCTGGTCCTTGATCAGCGGGCCGGTGGTGGCGCCTGCCGTGGACGTGGGAATGACGTTCAGGACTCCGGCGGGCAGGCCCGCTTCCTGCATGACCGCGGCGAACAGCTGCGAGGTCAGCGGCGTGAGGTTGGCGGACTTCAGCACCATGGTGCAGCCGGCCGCGACGGCAGGGGCGATCTTGCGGGTGGCCATGGCCAGCGGGAAGTTCCACGGCGTGATCAGCAGGCACGGGCCCACCGGCTTCTTGGTCACCAGGAGGCGGGACTTGCCGTCCGGTGAGACCGAGTAGCGGCCGAACGCGCGGACGGCTTCTTCGGAGAACCAGCGCAGGAACTCCGCGCCGTAGGTAACCTCGCCCCGGGCTTCGGCCAGCGGCTTGCCCATTTCCAGGGTCATCAGAAGTGCGAAGTCCTCGGCACGCGCCGTGACCATCTCAAAGGCACGGTGGAGGATCTCGCCCCGTTCACGCGCCGGGACCTTCGCCCACGACTCCTGCGCCGCGGCGGCCGCGTCCAAAGCAGCCTTGCCGTCCTCCGGGCCGGCGTCAGCGATGCTGAGGAGCACCTTGCCCGTGGCGGGGTCCTCGATGTCGAACGTCTTGCCTGAAGCCGCCGGGCGCCATTCGCCGTTGATCAGCAGTCCGGTGGGAACAGAGGCCAGCAGCGCGCTTTCGCGCTCCGCAGTAACAGCTGGCAGTGCGGTGACAGTCACGTTGACTCCCTCGTCAGTAAGGTTTGGTTCAGCCACTACGCAGGCCTGGTAGCCTGCCTTCCCGGCTGATTTACTGTCAGACTACTGCCGTGGCCGCCAGAGGGTCTACGCCTGGACGCACTACAGACACCAGACACCTTTGTGCAGCTGCACAGCTGAGATTTTCGCTCGCTCAGCGTGCAGCGAGGACCGCCGAGTACAGCTCCCGCTTGCTGACGCGGACGTCCTCAGCGACGGCGGCCACGGCTTCCTTCAGCCGGATTCCCTGGGCCACCAGCTCGTTGACGGCGGCTACGTGGTCTTCGGGGGTGCCCGGCGCCTGCGCGGGGGCGCCGCCCAGCACCACCGCGATCTCGCCGCGGACCTCGTTGCCTTCGGCCCACAGCAGCAGTTCCCCCACCGTCCCGCGGATGACTTCCTCATAGGTCTTGGTCAGTTCGCGGCAGACGGCAATCCGCCGCTCGGCACCGAAGCGCTCGCGCAGCGCCCGCAGCATCGATTCCAGACGGTGCGGGGCCTCAAAAAACACCATGGTCCGGCGTTCCGCCGAAAGGTCGGCCAGCCGCGACGCCCGTTCGCCGGCTTTACGGGGCAGGAACCCCTCAAAACAGAAGCGGTCGGTGGGCAGGCCGGAGAGGGCCAGGGCGGTCAGTACCGCGGAAGGGCCCGGGACGGCGGTCACGGTGAGTCCGGCTGCCACGGCGCCTTCCACCAGCCTGAACCCCGGGTCCGAGACCGAAGGCATGCCGGCGTCTGTGACCATGACCAGGGTTTTGCCTGACCGGACGTGCTCCAGCAGCTCCGCGGTCTTGGTGGCCTCGTTGTGCTCGTGGTAGCTGATGACCCGCCCGGCGACGGTGACTCCGAGGTTCTGGACAAGGCGGTGCAGGCGCCTGGTGTCTTCGGCGGCCACGATGTCCGCCGAGCCCAGGAGTTCGATCAGGCGGGCCGACGCGTCGCCGGTATTACCGATGGGCGTCGCCGCCAGCACAATCCGGCCAGGCCCCGTGGCAACCGGTGCCGCTGCAGCTGGGTCCGCTGTCACCTGCGCCTCTGACTCTGGCTCCTCCCCGGCGGCAACGGAAGGTGCTGCAGGGCGGGAATCGGCGAAGGTGCTGGGGTTAGGGTCCACTCCCCCAGCGTACTGCTGGCAGGCGGCCCAAGCTGCAAAAGGTAGCATGGGGCTCGTGACGCAGACCTCCATGCGGCCTGCCGAGGCCGGTCAAACCAACTTGCCGGCACGAGGCTCCTGGATCGCCCGTCCGGCGGAGGCCTTCTCTGCTGCAGCCCTCCGCGAGCGCCTGATCGGAAGCACCCGCAGCTTGCGGGATTACCCGCCGTCGCTCCGCCTCTGGTTCTGGCTGGTGCCTGCCCTGACCTCCGTGATCGGCGGCGTCCTGCGCTTTGTCCGGCTGGATACGCCGCACAGCCTGGTCTTCGATGAAACGTATTACGTCAAGGACGCATACTCCTACGTGGTCAGCGGCTACGAACGGGGCTGGCCGGACAAGGCCAACGACTCCTTCAACGCAGGGAACCCGGCCATCCTCCTGGACACTCCCGAGTACGTGGTCCATCCGCCCGTGGGCAAGTGGATGATCGCCGGCGGCATGTGGCTCTTCGGGGACGATAACCCGTTCGGCTGGCGGTTCGCGGCCGCGCTGACCGGAACCCTGTCCATCCTGCTGCTCACGCTGATTGCGCTGAAACTGTTCCGCTCACTACCGCTGGCTGCCGCCGCGGGCCTGCTGCTCGCCGTCGACGGCCACCACCTGGTGATGTCGCGGACATCACTCCTGGACATCTTCCTGATGTTCTGGCTCCTGGCGGCCTTCGGAGCTTTGCTGCTTGACCGCGAAGACGGACGACGACGGCTGGCCGCACGGCTCGGACGGCTCGCGGCCGCGTCCCGGAACGGCCGTCCCTCATCCAGTCAGCTGCTGGCGGGACCGTGGCTGGGGATCCGCTGGTGGCGTCTCGCCGCGGGCGCATGCATGGGCCTCGCTGTGGGCACCAAATGGTCGGGCCTGTTTTTCCTCGCCGGCTTCGGCGTGCTGACGGTCCTGTGGGACCTCAATGCACGGCGCGTCGCGGGAATCCGCGGTTGGGTCAGCGGCGGAATCATCAAGGACGGACTGCCGGCCTTTGCCAGCATGGTTCCGGTGGCCGTAGTGGTCTACACCGCCACGTGGACGGGCTGGTTCCGTTCCGAGGGCGCCTACTTCCGCCGCTGGGCCCAGAGCAACCCCTCAGCGGAGTGGGGCTGGCTGCCGGACTCCCTGCGTTCGCTGGCGCATTACCACCTGGAGGCCTACAAGTTCCATCAGGGACTGGGCTCGGAACACCCCTACGAGGCAAGCGCCTGGAGCTGGCTGGTGATGGGCAGGCCGACGTCGTTCTTCTACCAGAAACCGGAGCAGGGCGTCCCGGGATGCGACGTGCCCAACTGCGCCTCAGCCATTCTCTCGGTGGGGAACCCGATGATCTGGTGGGGAGCGGCCATCTCGCTGGTGGTCCTGCTGTTCTGGTGGGCCGGGCGCCGAGACTGGCGCGCAGGGGCCATCCTTGCGGGCGTCGGTGCCGGCTACCTGCCGTGGTTCCTGTACCCGGAGCGGACCATGTTCTTCTTTTACGCCGTCTCCTTTGAGCCTTTCCTGGTGCTCGCGCTGGTGTATTGTCTGGGCCTTGTCCTGGGCCGGGACACCGACCCGCTGTGGCGGCGGCGGTCCGGAGTTTACCTGGTGGCACTCTTCGTCGCCGGGGCAGTCCTGCTGTCCGCATTTTTCTACCCGGTGTGGACGGCGGAGACCATCCCCTACCAGGAATGGCGCTACCGGATGTGGATGCCGTCCTGGATCTAGGGCAGGATTGCATCAGACCCTGACCAGCCGCGAACTGCGTTGAGGCAGCGGAACGGAGACGCCCCCGTGCGAGAAGCAAGCACAAAACTCCTGGTGGAGCTGGAGCCCGGCAGCAATGTCACCGATCTCCTGCGCCGTCAGGAGGCCGCCAACCCGGCCCACGCCCTCTATTCGCGCAAAGGCCCCAACGGCTGGACCGATGTTCCGGCGCAAAAATTCCTGCACGATGTCTGCGCCCTCGCCAAAGGGCTGATCGCCGGCGGCCTGGAAACGGGCGACACCGTGGCCGTTATGTCCGCCAGCAGCTATGAGTGGGCGCTGGTTGACTTCGCCATCTGGTTCGCCGGTGGCGTCAGCGTTCCCATCGACGAGACCTCGTCCCCCGGCCTGGTGGAGTGGATCCTGCACGACGCCGGAGCGCGGCGGGTGTTCGCCGAGGACCGCGGCAAGGTGGCGATGATTACAGGCATCCTGGAGACCTCCGCCCTGCTCAAGGACCGGCTGGTCACCGTGGTTAGGATGGATGACGACGGCGAGGCCCCGAACCTCGCCAGCCTTTCGGCTGCCGGAATGGGCGTCACGAACGCCGAGCTGGAACGCCACCGCTCCGCCGCGGGCCTGGACGATGTCGCGTCCCTGGTCTACACCTCCGGCACCACCGGACATCCCAAAGGCTGCGAGATCACCCACGGCAACTTTGCGCTCGTTGCCGTCAACGTCGTCGCCTTTCTCCCGGAGGTCCTCAAGGCGCAGAATGCACGCACCCTCATGTACCTTCCGCTGGCCCATGTGCTGGCCCGCGCCGCCCAGGTGGCGTGCCTCCACGCCGGCGCCACACTGGGCCACGTCACCCGTCCTGCTGACCTGCCGGCGGACCTGGGCACATTCAGACCGACGTTCCTCCTGGCGGCGCCCCGGACGTTCGAGAAAGTCCGGGGCGCCGCGCACCAGGCGGCCGGGTCCGGGAAAGCCAGGATGTTTGCGGCTGCGTCTACCTCTGCCATCCGCTTCTCCACGGCACAGGACAACGTGGCCCGCGGCGGGGCCAGCGGACCCGGACTGGCGTTAAGGGCGGGGCATGCCGTCTTTGACCCGGCTGGTGTACCCGAAGCTCCGCAGGCTCCTGGGCGGCCGGGTCCGCTACGCCTTATCGGCGGCCAGCCCGCTGAAGCCTGAGGACGCGCACTTCTTCCGTGGCGCCGGGATCACGGTCCTTGAGTGCTACGGACTGAGCGAGACAACGGCACCCTGTACGGCCAACACGCCCGCCCGGACCAGGGTGGGCAGCGTGGGCGTCCCCCTGCCGGGTACCACCATCCGCGTGGCCAAGGACGGCGAAGTGCTGGTCAAAGGGATCGGCGTGTTCAAGGGTTACCACACCAACGAAGCCGCCAACGCCAATGCCTTTGTGGACGGTTTCTTCCGCACCGGGGACCTAGGCGAGCTGGACCCAGAGGGCTTCCTGACCATCACCGGCCGCAAGAAACAGCCCGCCATACGAAACGGTTGAGCCTGGTCAACGGTTTAGGGCTGCACCTCAGCGGCGTCCTGGTCATCCTTGGCCAGGCCGCGACGGCGGCGGGTGGGCCAGGTGAGGATTACCGTCACCAGAGCCGCCAGGAGGACCATTGCGGCGATGACAATGCCGGCATCGATCCAGAACTGACCCGGGAACAGCCTGATGAGGGTGTCTTCCAGGGCGAACGTCCAGGAACCGCCGGCGAAGAAGATCCGGTGGAATTCGGTGAAGAACTGCTGCCAGCCGAGCACGGCCAGCGCGCCGAGGCCCAAGATGATCGCCAACGCAACGATGGATCCCGCAAACAGTCCGCGGCGCACTCCGCCGGTGCTGCGGCGGCGCAGGTACGCGATAGCGACGAGGCTGAGGACGATCAGGAGCGCTCCCCCGCCAAAGGCCGAGAGGATGACAACTTTCACGTCGGCCATATGGCTGACTTCGCCGTCCTTGAAAAGGTCCCCGCCGCTGCGGTTGACCAGATCACCCAGGTACCGCGGCCCAGCCCAGTTGCTGAGGTAGTCAACCGCGTAGGAGCCGTACGTCATCCTGTCGTCGGTGCTGAACCCGTACCCGTCGCCAGGAAACCCGGGCCTGTTGTATTCAGCCCACAGGAACAGCGGGCTGGTGACCGCGCGGACGGCCAGCACCAGCAGGATCACAGGGTAGAAAAGGGCCAGCAGGACTTGCCAGATGCGCGGGGCCACGGGCTTGGCGTTGGCTGCACTTTCGCGCTCCGCATTGCGGCGCTCCACTTCCTCCTGCGGCGGCCGCACCTGCAGCGCCGACGTGGGCAGCGGCTCGCTGAAATGGGCGCCGTTTCGGGTGGCGCCCGGGGTGGACGGTTCTTTGCGGAGTGACTCTTCTACGGACGGTACGACGGCGGGTGGTTCGACGGCGGCCTCCGCGGCTTTGCGGCCGGCACGGCTTTCGGGCTGGGTGACACCGCCCTGATCCGAAACGGCGCTACCGGCCGGGGACTCCTCGGAAGTGCTGGAGTCATTCAGCCAGGCAAAGGCCGGTTCGTCCGAGTCCGACGAAGTGTCCAGGTCCGGATCCGGCTGCGGCTCCGTGCGTTTGGCAGGGGTCGGCGAATTGTCGTTCACAGCAGCGTCACTTCCGTTGGGGTCCGCGCTGCCGGCTCTGATCCGGGCAGCGCCGTGTATCTGATATCGAGCCTACCGCCCGCTCCTCCACGAGGGCGAGGAGCCACCCCGGCGCTACCGGATTCATGCGGCGATTTCACTGTATCCAGCGTCGCCGGCCATCAAATCGCCGCGTTCACCGGCGACATAGGCCCGCCGTCCCCACACCAGGACGTATCCCCAGTAGGCAGCCAGCACCGCCAGGCCAATGCCGATCTTGGCCCACACCGGAAGCGGGCTGGGCGTGACAAAACCCTCCACCAATCCGGAAACGAACAGCACCAGCACCAGCCCCAGGGCCACGGTGATCAGCGACCTGCCTTCGTCCGCCACGGCCCGTCCCCGCGTCCGTGGTCCCGGGGACACCATGGCCCAAAAGATCCGCAAGCCTGCCGCGCAGGCAATAAAAACAGCGGTCAGTTCCATCAGGCCATGCGGCAGGATGTAGCTGTAAAACACATCCTGCTGGCCCACGGCGGCGAAGACCCCGGCGGCGATCCCGACGCCCTGGGCGTTCGTGAACAGGATCATGGGTACCCAGATGCCGGTAATGCCCAGGGCCACCGCCTGCGCACTGATCCACGCATTGTTGGTCCAGACGGCCCCCGCAAACGAGGCCGCGGGATTCTCCGAATAGTAATCAATGAAGTCCTCCTCGACGTACTGCCGGACCGCAGCCTCCGAGGCAACGGACCGCAGGGCCTCCGGGGACGTCCCGATCCAGAGGGCGTATGCGCCGGCGACCAGGACAAACGCGGCGCCGCAGGCCACCGTCAGCCACCGCAGGCGGAACAGTGCAGCCGGCAGGGCAGCCACGAAGAAACTGGCCAGATCCGCCATCACGTTGGACCGTGCGCCTGTGAAACGAGTCCGGGACTGGGCCAGTGTGGCGGACAGGGACGCGGACAGGCCGCTTTCGGGGGCAATCGACCGGATGAAGGAAAGGTGGGCCGACGTCGACTGGTAAAGGCGCAGCAGTTCATCGGCTTCTTCGCCACTGAGGCGCCGCTTATGGGCGAGCTGGTGCAGCCTTGACCACTTGTCCCCGTTGGCGGCGGAGAAGGCATCCATATCCACGGCAACAGCCTAGCCGCCATAGACTGTGAGCGTCCGCAGGATGGTTGACGAGGGATTGGGTATCCGCTTGAGTTCGATAATCACCGGCGAGGCCGTTGTCCTGGAACTGCGCCCCGCATCCTTCGCCGCCCGTGCCCTGGGCCTGCTGCTGGATGTCCTGTTCCACATCATCCTGCTGGTCCTGATCCTGCTGGGCGTCGCGGCCGCGGGCCAGGACGTTGACGAGGCGGCAATGCGGGCGCTGACGCTGGTGAGCGTGGTCTTCTGCTTTGTGATTGTCCCCGTGGCGGTCGAGACCTTCACCCGGGGGCTGTCCCTCGGGAAAATGGCGGCCGGCCTGCGGGTGGTCCGTGACGACGGCGGCGCCATCCGGTTCCGCCACGCCGTGATCCGGGGGCTGACCGGATTCCTGGAAATCTACTTGACCCTGGGCGGCCTGGCCATCGGCGTCGCCCTCTTCAACAGCCGCTCCAAGCGGCTGGGTTACATCCTCGCCGGCACCTATGCCCTGCGCCGGCGCGTCCCGGTGGAGGTACCGGTCCGCGTTTTTGTTCCCCTACAGCAACAGGTCTGGGCCACGGCCGCGGACATCGGACGGATACCGGATGCGACCGCACGGCAGGCCGCCCAGTTCATCCGGCAGGCAGGGCGCATGTCACCGCTGTCCGCCGCCGGAATGGCCGCGTCGATCGCCACGGAACTGGCCGGGCATGTGGCCCCTCCGCCGCCCCCGGGAACCACCCCGGCGCAGTACCTGGCGGCAGTTACCGCAGAACGCCGTCACCGCGAACTTGCGCGGCTGCAGGAGGCCCGGCGCCGGAACTCGGCCACGGCAGAGCGGCTGAACCGTCTGCCGTTCGGCCCCTAGGCCTTGTCCTGGACTGAACCGGTCCCTAGTTGTTGTACTCAGCCCAGGGGATGTTCCAGTCGCCATAGCCGTCGTCGACGGCGGCGTAGTCGCCTTCTGTATTGATAATCTGAACCATATCGCCGGTGGTCATGTTGTCAAAAACCCAGGCGGCGCCGTCGGGAGCGAACCCGATGCAGCCGTGCGAGACGTTCGTGTTGCCGATAAACGGGAACGCGGACTCCAGCGCCTGGTGGATGTAGGCCCCGCTCAGGGTGAGGCGGATGGAATACTCCACGTCCACTTCGCCGTAGTAGGCCGGATCGCCGGGCTTGAGTCCGATGCTGGCCGCACGGAAGTGGTCATAGCGGTTCTTCTCCATCAGGACCGCGTAGCCACGCGCTGACGGGAAGCGCTGATCGCCCATGCTGACCGGGAGGGTTTTCACTACCTGGTCGTTGACGCTGAGTGTGAAGGTGTGTGCGGCGGCGTCGGCGATAGCCACCCGCTTGTCACCGAAATTGACGGTGACCTTTTTGTTGAAGTTGGCAATCTGGCCGTTGCCGAGGTCCACGCCGAACAGCTGCATGTCCATGGTGACGGTGGAGTTCGCCGCCCAGAAGGCCTCAGGGCGGTACCGGACCATGGTGTCGCTGAACCAGTGGAAGGCTCCTGCCTGCCCCGCGCTGGAGGTGATCTTGATGGCCTTCTCGACGGCATCCCGGTTGGCCACCGGTTCGCTGAAGATGACCTGCAGCGGCTGGCCTACGCCAACCTTCATCCCGTCCAGGGGGTAGATGGCGGCATCCGCCTCATGGGTGCTGGAAACCGTGCTGAAGGAGTTTGTGGTACTGGTTTCCCGGCCCGCACCGTCAGTGACCACGTATGTGTAGCTGTATTCGGTGTTGAATTTCAGGGCGTCGGTCGCAGTCCAGCTGCTGCCATCCCCGGCGAAGGTGCCGTGGACTGCTTCGCCGGCGGTGCTGGTCAGGGTAACGCTCTCGATCCTGCCGTTGCCCACCTTGAGCGACACCGGCGTGGCCGGGTTCACCTGCTTTGCGGCGTTGGCCGGCGTGATGTCCACCTTGACCGGGGCCACCACTGGCGATGCGACTCCCGGCGCGGAGCGGACGGCCGAGCCAGCTTCGGACTCCAGGCCACCGCGCGCAAAACCCGGCGCGACGGCAGCGAAAACGCCACCCGTTGCGGCAAGGACACAAACGGCCGCCACCAAGAGAATCTTCTTGGCGGTCCCCCGCCGGCGTGGCTTAACAACAGGTTCCATAGTCCGATCTTAATGCTTGGACCTAACAGCCCCGGGCGCGGTCGGCACCCGGGGCGTCACACGTCAGTAACGATAGTGCTCGGGCTTGTACGGTCCGGCGATGTCCAGGTCCAGGTAGTCGGCCTGTTCCTTGGAGAGTTCCGTGAGCTCCACGTCGAGTGCGTCGAGGTGGAGGCGGGCAACCTTTTCGTCCAGGATCTTGGGCAGGACGTAGACCTGGTTGCTGTATTCGCGTTCACCTTCGGGCTGGTCCCGCTTGGTCCACAGCTCGATCTGGGCGATGGTCTGGTTGGCGAACGAGTTGCTCATCACGAAGGACGGATGGCCGGTGGCGTTGCCCAGGTTCAGCAGGCGGCCCTCGGACAGGACGATGATGGAGCGCTCCTCCGCGGTCCCGGCGTCGAGCACCCATTCGTGTACCTGGGGCTTGATCTCCACCTTCTTGATGCCGGGGATCCGCGCCAGGCCGGCCATGTCGATCTCGTTGTCGAAGTGGCCGATGTTGCCCACAATGGCTTTGTCGCGCATGCCCGCCATGTGTTCGGCCAGGATGACGTCCTTGTTGCCGGTGGTGGTGATGAAGATGTGGCCCTGGCTCAGCACTGACTCAAGCTTGGCCACCTGGTAGCCGTCCATGGCTGCCTGGAGGGCGCAGATGGGGTCGATCTCGGTGACAATGACGCGCGAACCCTGGCCGCGGAATGCCTCTGCGGCTCCCTTGCCGACGTCGCCATAACCGCAGACGACGCCCACCTTGCCGCCCATCAGGACGTCAGTGGCGCGGTTGATGCCGTCAGGCAGCGAGTGGCGGATGCCGTACTTGTTGTCGAACTTGCTCTTGGTGACCGAGTCGTTGACGTTTATGGCCGGGAACAGCAGCTTGCCCTGTTCAGCCAACTGGTAGAGGCGGTGCACGCCGGTGGTGGTTTCCTCGGTGACGCCGCGAAGGCCGGCCCCGATCCGGGTCCACCGCTGCGGGTCTTCCTGCAGCGAGGCGCGAAGCACGTCCAGGAAGATCCGGCCTTCCTCGGACTCGTCATCGCCTGTCGCCGGCACAGCGCCGGCGGCTTCGAACTCAACACCCTTGTGCACCAGCATGGTGGCGTCGCCGCCGTCGTCCAGGATCATGTTCGGGCCAAGCTCCGGGCTGGTGTCCGCGCCGGGCCAGGCCAGGATCTGCTGGGCAGTCCACCAGTATTCCTCCAGCGTCTCGCCCTTCCAGGCGAACACGGGGACACCCTGCGGGTCCTCGGCTGTTCCCTTGCCCACCACAACGGCTGCGGCGGCATCGTCCTGGGTGGAGAAGATGTTGCAGGAGGCCCAGCGGACCTCGGCCCCGAGGGCTGTGAGGGTTTCGATCAGGACGGCGGTCTGCACCGTCATGTGCAGGGATCCTGCGATCCGGGCGCCCTTCAGCGGCTGGGTGGGTCCGAACTCCTTGCGGAGCGACATCAGGCCTGGCATCTCGTGCTCGGCCAGGCGGATCTGGTGCCGGCCGGCTTCGGCCAGCGAGATGTCGGCTACCTTGTAGTCAAATGTCATGGGGTTCCTTATGCTTGTCCGATGGCGGCGACGGCGTTGAAGCGTCTGCGCGAGAGTCGACTGCTGGTGGTGGTGCGGGGTGTCCAGGTGTTGCCTAGGCAGTACCTGCCGGGCTATGGTCCGTGGCTTCCCGGACAGCGGGATCGTGCTGGTCCGAGCCGGCAGCGGTAGCGGCCTGGAGAAGTTCCGGCGGCAGCAGCAGCGGGATACCGTCCTCTATCGGGTAGCGCGGCTTCACGCCCGAATCTCCGGCCGCCGTCGACACCAGCTCTTCGCCTTCCTGGACCAGGGGCGAACCGGTCACGGGACAGCGGAGGACGGACAACAGTTCAGGACTGATCTTTGGCATGATTGGTGCTCCCGACAGGGGCGCGTTCGCGCCGTTGGCTGACTGATTAGCAGGTTCCAGCCTACCGCCAGATCCGTCTCAGGAAGGTTCGCGCAGGACGCGCAGATGCCCCCGGCGGACGCCTTCCGTGCCGGCCGGGGCCTCCAGCGCCGAATGCGAGGCACGCTGGCCCGGCGAGGTTTGCGACTTGGGCGGCAGTGCCGCTGCTTCGCGGACCGCGTTGGCGAGGGCCAGGAGGTCGTCGGGTCCCGGCTGCTGCGGGCTTGTTGGCATCGCCAGCCGAAGCACTTCCCAGCCACGCGGCACCGTCAGGGACCCGGCGTGCTGCTCGCACAAATCGTAACAATGCGGCTCCGCATAGGTGGCGAGCGGACCCAGGACGGCGGTGGAGTCGGCATAGACGTACGTCAAAGTTGCCACCGCCGACTGACGGCAGGCTGACCTTGAACATTGACGGATAGCTCCCACGACATCACAGACTACTCCGTATCCCTGCTTGTTCGGAGTATTTGCCGAAACGACCGCCGCGCCCTGGCCCGCAAACCGGGGTTATGTCGCGTAATTCTGCGCCCGGGTTTACAGTCAAGGTATGCAGTCATCGAACCAAGATTCAGCTTTTACGGTCCGTTTGGCTGGCCCGGATGTCCGCGCCGCAGAAACGGGTTCGGGTTCGCCCGGCCGCAGCTTTGCGATGCGCCGCCGGAACCGCCACGGCCGCGGCCTGCGTGGGGAACTGATGTTGCCCACACTCCCCGGTTATCGGACGCGCTCGGACCGCTTTGATGAGATGGTGCTCGATTCCGCGCAGCGGCTCCACGACATCTGGGGTAAAACGCTCGACGGCGTACGGTTTGCCGTTGACGAAATACCCCCGCAGCTGGAGCAGCTGGTGGCCGACGCCGCGCAACCTCCCATGGGCTCGTACTCTCCCGCCACAGCCGAGGAGGGCCCGGTGATCACCCTGTACCGCCGGGTGGTAGAGCAGGGTTGCGGCAGCCGCGAGGAACTCCAGGACCTGGTGCACGACGTTGTGGTGGAACACACCGCGGAAATGCTCGGCGTGGCGCCGGAAACCCTGGATCCGGTCTACCGCCGCCGGTACTGACCGTTCAGTATCCCAGGGAAACCGGTATCTTTTCCTGCCCTGAGGCGGCCGGCGTGAAGGGCACGGTGGAGACGTCGTCCCGGCCTTCCTGCTCCAGGAGCAGCGCGCCGTAAGCGGCGTCACCTGACGCGGAGACAACATACGCCACCACCTCTGACTCCTCCACCTTCTCGGGGACCTTGATGGACGTTGTGGTGCCGCCGGCGACGTCGGCAGTGGCGGCCGCGCGGATCTTGCCGTCCGCGGTGATGGCGGCGTAAGAGACTGTGGCCCTGTTCTCGAGGACGCCGAACACTAGGGTTCGGTCACCGCCCTGGGGCACGGGCACCACATGCTGGCTTCCCAGCCGGACACCGGAGGCAGCCCAGGCGACGTCCGAGGCCTTCTCGCTCGTGACGCCCCGGGTGACCCGGGTTGCAGCCACAAAGGACACGTCCGAACTGGTGGACACGGTGTAGTGGCCGGCGGGGACGCCAGCCAGCGAAATCTCGGTGACGGACCCGGCTTTTGCCGTGACCACGCCGCCGCCGGGGAGGGCTTTCTGGCCGTCCCGGCCGAAGAGCTTGACCTCCACTACCGCGTCCGACGGTCCCGGCACCGTGATTGCCAGCGCAGGGCCGGCGTCCTTGTAGCCGCTGTTTCCCGTGAGGGCGGAGATCCCACCGGCGTCCTGGATGTCTACGCCGGTCATGACCTGCCGTGCGGCAGGAACGGCCCCCGGAGCAATGAAGTCGATGCCGCCGGGCGTCAGTCCCCTCAGGACACTCTGCTGGATGGCCGCGGCCACGGGCCCGCCCGCGCTCCGGACGTGGACCGTGAGCTGGGCTTCACCAGGGGCCAAGCCGGCCAGGACTATTGAGCGGGTACCTCCCGGTGCGACCAGCAGACCCCTGCTGCCCGGGGCCTGGATCTGGCCCTTGCTGCCGAAGAGCTCCAGGCTGACGGTGGCAGGTGTGCTTGAGGCGTTGCTGAGCACGAGGACGGAAGTGCGGCCCACGGTGGTGCTGGCGCCCGAGAGCCAGAGGTCGTTGGCGGGCGGCTGGCAGTTGGCGGCCGCCGAGCCCTGCAGGTCACCGTCCGTGGCAGTGAATTTCATAACACCGGCGGCTGAGGGCTTCTGGCCTGCCTGGGCGTCGGCGCTCAGGAGGGTGGCGTCATCCACGCTGTGCCCGGCAAGGACACCGGCGGTCAGGTCCTGGGGACCCGACCCCGGGCCGGGCTGGCTGCCGTCCTTGGCGATCTCGACGGCGGGCGTCCCGTTAAGGGCGGCGAGCCGGCTGCCTGGAAGGACACCGCCGGGGGCGCTCAGGACGGCGCCCGTGACGGTGCTCTTCGCCGTGGCTGATTCGGGGCTGAACTGGGGATCAGTGCCCGCCTCAGTCCCTTCGAGCAGGCGAGCCGGGCCGGCACATACCCCTGCGCTGGCGCCGGCGGGAACAGCAGCCAGCACGGCCGGGATACCGCGGCTCCCCGCCGGCTGCGGAGCGACCGACGCGGCAGCGAGTACCGCACCGGCCGCAGCCACAATCGCCACAGCCGAGACCAGGCCTGCCAGCATCTGCTTGCGCGGGGTCCTGCGGGCTGCGTCCTTATGCATTCTGGTGTTCCTTACGCAAAGATCCTTCGTCCCTGGACAGCCCGGTGTTGGGCCGGCGCGCGGGCATGGGAATGGCGAGCATTACAGTGAGTCCGATCACCGTGATCTGTGCGATTCCGGACCACAGGGCCCAGGGGGCGTCGTAGCGGATGGTCAGCTGTCCGGCGGAGGCCGGCAAGGTGAAGGCCTGGGCCGAGCCGGACGTCGTTGCCGTGAGCTTCCGCCCGTCGAACCAGGCGCTCCATCCCGGGTCCGCCCGCTCGGCGAGCACCACCAGCCGCCCTTCCGGTCCCTCGGCGACGGCGGTGTCGACGTCGTCGTACTTGGAGGGCACCAGCGCCACCGTGGCTCCGGCCCCGTCCACAATCCTGACGCGGTGGGCAACGTCGGCAGGCTGCAGCACAGGCTGGTTCAGCGGCGTAATCCGCCAGAGCCAGCCGACATCGGTCTGTCCGACGGCAACAAGCCCCGGCACGGCGTCCATCCTGCTGGCCGTGAGCTGGGCGGCGGTGTCTGCCGAGCGCAGCACCACGAACCCGGCACCGAGGCGCTCAAGCTCGGGCCTGGGATCCACGCCCTGCCCGGCCACCAGCGTGGCCACCACGCTGCGGATCGACGCCGTGACGTCGTCGTCGTCCCTGACCGTCTCCCGCCCGGGCGCGCCCAGAATGTTCCGGGCGGAGGCAATCGACGACATGCTGTCCAGGGTGGTCCCGGCGCCGCGCATCAGGGCCGCGTCAAAGGCGCCGTTCTCCTGCGTGCTGATCAGCAGCGTGCGTGTCTGCTCCGGCCCGGCGCCGCGGTCGATGGCGGTGGCGGGGAGCGTCCGTGCACTGCCTGCCTCCACCAGCCGAGGCGTACCCAGCGCAGGACCGGCCGGCACCTCGGCGGGGAGGGCAGTGGCTGTGGACCGGAGCAGGTTCTGCGCGGACCACACCGCCAAGCCGGCCAGCGGACCTGCCAGCAGCACCACCATGGCAAGAGCCGTTGCGGATCGAAGGGCCACGTTGCGCCGAATGCTCGGCGAGGCCGCCCGGTCCGCGGCATCAAGCAAACGCTCAGCGCCAATCAGTGCCGCCCCCAGCAGGGCGAACCCGGCGGCGGAGACGGCCGGACCGGTGAACGGTGTCACCAGGGTGTCGGCATTAGCCCCGGTGGCGACATGCCCGGCGAGCCAGCCACCAGCGAATATCACCAGTGCCGCCACCCAGAGAACACGTGCCGTCCAGCTGCGCTTACCCGGCAGGAACAGGGCGGCAACGGCAAGCAGCAGGACGGGAACGGCCACCAGCAGTGCGAGCACGAGTGCCCACGGGATGACCTGGCCGCTGAAGAACGGAAGACCGGAAAGACCACCCTCGGCGGAGAACAGCAGCGGCTGCCCCAGGAACTGCTGCCACAGCGGGGCCGCCTCGAATCCGAGGGGAACCCCTGGGTCTGCCAGCAATGCCCGTGGCCTGTCGATGACGGACAGGCCGAAAGGGAGAAAGAGCGCGGCGCTGGGCAGCAGGGCCCACCACACCGTGCGGCCACGACCGCCAAGCATCAGCCCGCACAGCACGATAACCACAACGGCCGGGACGAGCAGTGAAGGCGCCGACGCGGTCACAACGCCCAGCGCCAAGCCTGCGGCGGCGGCAGCGGTCCAGGACGGCATGCCGTTGATCCCGGGCCGTGCGGGCGGCTTTTCGGTGATACGCCGGTCTCCGGGGGCCGGGACAATGAACCGCCCGTGGCCCGCAGCGGACCCGGTGGCCCGCAAGAGTGCCAGGACCAGCAGCGGAATCATGATGTGGGCCACCAAGGCACCCGCCCGGCCTTGGTTCAGTGCGATCTGGAGGGCTGGCGCGGCCGCCCAGAAGAGTGCGGCAACGAGCCGGAAGCGGCGCCGGACAGTCAGGCCCCCTGCCGCAAACCATGCCGTCAGGCCGGACAGCGGAGCGGCGAGCAGCAGGAGCCAGGCCATGGCCGCGTTGGCATCTCCCCCGCCGAGCAGGCCAAGGATCCACAGCACGTAGTTGAAGGGGTCTCCCCTGCCCGGAAGCCCTGCCCCCAGGCTGATCCACCAGCTGGAGGCGTGGTGCCAGATTTCACCCAGGGTGGAGGACACCGGAATGAGGCCTCCGCCGGAAACAGCATCGGCCCGGAACAGCCCGCTGAGCGCCGTGAGGGAAGCCACGGACGCGATGATGACGGCCGCGAGGGCGCCCGTCCCCACCCAACCCCGTTCGCTGGTGGTGAGCGCAGCGAAGTCATCTGATGAGTCACCCGTGGGCTGGTCCGCCAGGGGGTCATGGACCAGCCCATCGGCCGTGGACGTGTCCGCGCCCAGGGCCTCCATCAGGGAACGGCGGTGGTTCCAGACTTCACGGCGGGGCGTCTGCAGCTTCTTGATGACGGACCGCCGGATCCGCCGGCTGTTTGCCGCGGTCCGGCGGGCATTTGCCACGGCACCGGGCCGGGCCAGGGCAGCGAAGGTAGCGACAAGCTGGGAGAAACCGTGCCCGGGATCCTTGACTGCAATACTGAGCACGAGTTTGAAGATGCTGCCCAGCAGCGCACCGGCCGCATGGACGGGAACCTTCCAGAGCGGGGCGTGCTTGAGGCGCAGATGCACCTGGGCTTTCCGCGCCGCGGTGGCATTTCCCTGGGCATGGGGCCGGTGGGCTACGTGGAACATCCGCGCAGTGGGCACCACCACCACACGATGGCCGGCGAGGCGGTTGCGCCAGCAGAAGTCGACGTCGTCGCCGGTGCCCGGCAATGCGGGGTCGAACCCCTGCAGGAGCTCCCAGATATCCCGGCGGACCAGCATGCCGGCCGAGTTCACCGCAAAAGTGTCAGTGCGGCCGTTGTACTGGCCCTGGTCCAGTTCGTCGGCATCGATCAGGGTAAGCCGCTCGGCCCAGCGGCTGGTGGAGAGTCCGACGTCGATCAGCCGGCGTTCGGTGTGCCAGTCCAGTTGCTTGCAGCCTGCCACGGTCACGGATGGTGCGCGTTCCACGGCACTGAGGAGTTCGGCCAGGGCCTCCGGCGCCGGGGCCGCGTCGTCGTGCAGCAGCCAGATCCACTCTGTGGCGGCACGCTGTGACTGGCCTTCCCAGGGCGCGTGCGTGTTGAGCCCGGCGCGTACGGCGCCGCCCATGCCGCTCTTGCCGTGCAGGAAGGTGCTCACATTGGTTGCGCCGAAGGCCCGTTCCAGGAGGACTGCGGAGTCGTCACGCGATCCGGTGTCCACTCCGATGAGGGAGTCCGCTGGCCGGGTCTGGTCCGCGAGGGCAGCCAGGGTTCTGGGGAGATAGGCACAGCCGTTGTGGGACACCACAACGGCAGTGACGTGTACTTCCTGAAGAATTAGATTGCTCGCTTCCTTAGCCGCCGGCGCTCACGCTCGGAAAGGCCACCCCAAATGCCGAACCGTTCGTCGTTTGCCAGCGCGTATTCCAGGCACTGCGACCGCACATTGCATGCACCGCAGACCTTCTTGGCGTCGCGCGTGGATCCGCCCTTCTCCGGGAAGAAGGCTTCCGGATCCGTTTGTGCGCACAATGCATCCGTCTGCCAGCCGAGTTCGCCTTCGTCGTCGAAGTCCTGCCGGAACGGCAGTCCGATCCACACCGGCTGGGTGCTTGTCCCCTGCGCAGGGGTGCGCAGTTCCATGGGCGGATCCAGGTCGTCATCGTCCTGGTCGTGTCCGCCGTCAAGGAGTGCTTCGTGCGCCGCCAGGAAGGCTGTGGCCTGGTCCTGGAGGGAGTCTTTGGTGTTGCGGTTATAGCGGTCCGCTGCGTCAGGATCGGCAGGATCCACATACCAGTCGCCCGGTACCCCCCGTGCGCGGTATTTAGCCGTTGCCTGGCCGGCGACGACGGCATCTTCATGGATACGCTCTGCTTGCCCCACGGCGACCCTCCTGAAAGTTGCAGTCCCTGCGTGGATCCTTGGACACTCGGTTGTGTGCCTGAATTTATGCAGCGACTTTCGATATCTAATTACACGTGTGTAACTAGTGGGTAGTCAAGCCGTGGACGGGATAATAATCAACTTTCCGGGCCAATCGCTGGCACGCCACGCCCGGGAGTTTTCCGAAGGCTCGGCGCGCCGGATGCCTGACGGTCCGCTTCGGTGGCCAAAAGGTCCCGCTTCCGCTGAATAGCGGCCAAAAATACAGGCGCGGCCCGAATAAGACAAATAAGATGACAAACTCCTGTGAGTAACATCACAGCGCCGGCCGGACCTGCTGGGCACTTGAGGGACTCCCCGCAAGGCTTCCCGGCCAAGGACGCCCCACGGGGTCCGTGACAAGATAACGCCATGAGTATCCCGGCGATAGATCTGATGACCACCCTGCGTTCCGGCCACGCCACGTCGCCCCGCCTGACCTGGTATGGCCCGGACTCCGAGCGCGTGGAACTCTCCGGTCGCGTGCTGGACAACTGGGTGGCAAAAACCAGCAATCTGCTGCAGGACGAACTCGACGCCGAGCCCGGCATGCGGCTGAACCTCGACCTGCCTGCCCACTGGAAGTCCATGATCTGGGCGCTGGCCGCCTGGCAGCTGGGCATGGAAACAGTCCTCGACGGCGGGGAGGCGGAGCTCCTCGTCACCGACAGGCCCGGAACCGTTGAGGGAAAGTACGACGCCGTTATCGCCGTCGCGCTGCCGGCCCTGGCGATGCGGTGGCCGGGTGAGCTGCCAGCCGGAGTCATCGACTATGCCGCCGAGGTGCGCTCCCATGGTGACGTCTTTATGGCACACACTGACGCGTCGGCGGCCGGCTGTGCCATTCGGGCCGGAGCAGGCCAGCAGCACGTCCACGAAAACCTGATCACTGGTTTTGCGGCGTCGCATGAGGAAGGCGTCAGGCTTCTGGTCCCCGCTGCGGAAGGGCTGGAACCGGCACTGGCGAACTCGCTCGGCGCGTGGCACAACGGTGGCTCAGTGGTGCTAACGCACCCCGATGTGGAACTGACCGACAAGCTGTTGGCCGCGGAACGCATCCACGGCAAATAGCTTTCCGGTTTCAGGGCTGCCGGCGGCTTTCCGGTGAGTCCCCGTCCGGCTGCTCGCCGCGCTGGGCGGCGGCAGCAGCGGCCTTCTCTTGGTGGTGCCGCTCGATGAGCTCGTGGTCGTGGGAGAACTCCGGCTCCTGGTCCAGTTCTTCGTTGAAGACCCAGAACCGGTAGGCGAAGAAGCGGAAGATGGTGCCCAGGACCAGGCCCACCACACTGCCGGCAATAAAGAGCGAGGGTTTATCGTTCAGGTCCAGGATGTACTTCGCGAACCAGACGCAGCCTGAGGCGATCAGGAGTCCCACCAGGTTCATGATGGCGAAGAGCACGGCCTCGCGGGCCACATTGGCCTGCTTGCGGTGGCGGAACGTCCAGTAACGGTTGGCAACCCACGAGAAGATGCTGGCCACGATGGTTGCCACGGCCTTGGCCCAGACCTCGCTGCCGTGCATCGGACCGGTGAACAGCCAGATGAAGATTGCCGAGTCAATGACGAAGGCCACACCGCCCACGGCTCCGAACTTGGCCACTTCACGCCAAAATAGCGAGGCGAGCCCCCGGATACGATCTGCAAGTGCGCTAAACATGACCCTCCATGGCCGTCCGTTCAATGGGCCACACGGCCAGAGATCTATTTTAGACCCGAAATCGACGAACCGGCCCACGCGGAGTGCAGAGTGGTAGCGGAAATACCCGAAAAGCGGGCACCTCGGCGTCCCAAAGCCCGGATCCGGTGAGCTTTTCTGTAGGCTGGCTCATGTGACTTTTCCAGTAATCGGCGTGGTTGGCGGCGGCCAACTCGCGCGCATGATGGCCCCGGCCGCTACCGCCCTTGGCTTTGAACTCCGTGTCCTGGCTGAGGCGGAGGACGTTTCGGCGGTATCGGCCGTATCCACTTCACCGGTGGGTGACTACAAAGACCTCCAGACACTCCTCGATTTCGCGGACGGCCTGGATGTTATGACGTTCGACCACGAACACGTCCCCACGGACCACCTCCGCGCGCTTTTGGCCGCCGGCGTGAATGTCCAGCCGGGCCCGGACGCCCTGGTTAATGCCCAGGACAAACTGGTAATGAGGGCTGCCATCGACAGCCTGGGGCTCCCAAACCCCACCTGGGCCGCCGTCGCTGACGTCGCCGCGCTCGTGGCCTTCGGTGAAGAAACCGGCTGGCCCATTGTCCTCAAGATGCCCCGCGGCGGCTACGACGGCAAGGGCGTGCGGATCATCGACTCCGCCGAGGCCGCCGAAGAGGCTGCTCCGTGGTTTGAGGCCATGAGCCCCCTCCTCGCCGAAGCCAAAGTTGAATTCAGCCGCGAACTGTCCGCGCTGGTGGCGCGTACGCCGGGCGGCGAAGCGAGGGCCTGGCCAGTGGTGCACACCATCCAGGTGGATGGCGTCTGCGACGAAGTCATCGCCCCTGCCCTGGACATCCCCCTCGAGGTCGCCGCCGCCGCAGAAGACGCGGCGCTGCGCGTCGCCACGGAACTGGGCGTCACCGGAGTGATGGCGGCGGAACTCTTTGAAACGCCGGGCTCCGGCGTCGGCTTCCTGATCAACGAACTCGCCATGCGGCCCCACAACACCGGCCACTGGACCCAGGACGGTTCCGTTACCAGCCAGTTTGAGCAGCACCTGCGGGCAGTCCTGGACCTGCCGCTGGGCGCCACCGACATTCTGGGCCCGGTAGTAGTCATGAAGAACTTCCTGGGCGGCGACAACCAGGACCTGTTTTCCGCCTACCCTGCCGCCCTTGCCAGCGAGCCGGCCGCCAAGGTCCACTGCTACGGCAAGTCAGTGCGTCCCGGACGCAAGATTGGCCATGTCAACCTGGTAGGGACCTCCACGGATGATGTGGACTCGGTCCGGCAACGCGCAACCCGGGTAGCGGCCATCATCCGAGACGGCCGGGTTCCCACCGAAGAATCAGCACGGATTTCCGAGGAGAACGCATGACCACCGACACCACCACCGGCAGCGCCGGCACCAGCCCCCGACCCATCGTTGGGCTGGTCATGGGCTCAGACTCGGATTGGCCGGTTATGGAAGCCGCCGCGGATGCACTGGCTGAGTTCGGCATCCCCTTCGAAGCCGATGTGGTCTCCGCTCACCGGATGCCCACCGAAATGATCCGGTATGGCCAGACCGCCCACGAGCGCGGGCTGCGGGTCATCATCGCGGGCGCCGGCGGAGCTGCCCACCTTCCCGGCATGCTCGCGAGCGTGACGCCCTTGCCCGTCATTGGCGTCCCGGTCCCGCTGAAGACCCTGGACGGCATGGATTCCCTCCTCTCCATCGTGCAAATGCCGGCCGGCGTTCCCGTAGCCACCGTGTCCATTGCCGGTGCCCGGAACGCAGGCCTGCTTGCAGTCCGGATCCTGGCGTCGGGTACGGACGAGCTGGCAGCCTCACTTCGCGCCGATCTCCTGGACTTCGCCCAGGAACTCAACGACGTCGCCACCCGCAAGGGAGCCAACCTCAGGCAGAAAGTCAGCGAAGTCTTCGCCGACGGCAATGGTGTTCTCCGGGGCAGCCGTTAAGGAACCCGACATGTCCAGAAGCGAACCGCAGCAGCCAGCCACCGGCACGGTCATGACTGATCCCGTCCGGTATCCGTCCAGCGCCTCCGTGCCCGTCCGGACCAAACGGGGCTTTGCCCTGGTCCTGATGACCCTTCTGGTGCCCGGCAGCGCCCAAATTGTGGCCGGCGACCGCAAGCTCGGGCGCATTGCCCTGCGCGTCACGCTCAGCGCCTGGGTTTTGCTCGCGGCCGCCGTGTTGCTGCTGGTCGTGAACAGGACGCTTCTGATCAACATCATCACCAATCAGCTTGCCTCGCTGGTGATCATCCTGGTCCTGGTGGCACTGGCGCTCGGATGGGCGTTCCTGTTCATCAACACACTCCGGCTGATCCGCCCCGTCCTGCTGGCACCGGCGGCGCGTCCCGCCGTCGGCATTGCCCTGGTACTAGCCCTGGTCCTGAGCAGCGGCACCCTTGGGTATGCCGCGTACCTGCTGAACGTGGGCCGCAACGCCATCGGCAGCATCTTCGCGGCGGGACCATCGATCGATCCCGTGGACGGCCGCTACAACTTCCTGATGATGGGCGGCGACGCCGGCGACGACCGCACCGGCAGGCGCCCGGACAGCCTGTCCGTACTCAGCGTGGACGCCAAGACCGGCCAGACAGCCATCATCTCCGTGCCCCGCAACCTGCAGAACGCCCAGTTCAGCGAAGGTTCGCCCATGCGCGAGATCTATCCGGACGGCTACGACTGCGGCGACGCGTGCCTCATCAACGCCATCAACACCGAAGTGACCAACGAGCACGCGGACCTGTATCCGGGTGTCGCCGACCCCGGCGCCCAGGCCACCCTTGAGGCAGTGTCGGGAACGCTTGGGATCACGGTCCAGGCCTACGTGCTGGTGGACATGGATGGCTTCGCCAAACTGATCGACGCCATGGGTGGAATCCGGATCAAGGCCGGCGGCTGGGTGCCCATGAGCGGGGACATGATCGACGAAGCCAACGGCATCCACGGCATGCCGCTCGGGTGGATCGCCGCCGGTGACCAGCACCTCGATGGCTTTCACGCGCTCTGGTACGGACGCTCCCGCGAATTCGTCGACGACTACGCCCGGATCCAGCGGCAGCAGTGCGTCCAGCAGGCCATGCTCAAGCAGCTGGACCCGGCAACCCTGCTCGCAAAGTTTGAGGACATCGCCAGTGCGGGCACCAAGGTTGTGGACTCGAACATCTCTTCCTCCCAGCTGGGCAGTTTCGTGGATCTCGCTATGAAGGCCAAGGGCCAGGAGGTCAAACGGCTGACCATCGGGCCGCCCGATTTTGACGCGTCCTTCTCCACCGTGCCCGACTTTGACATCATCCACGACAAAGTGGACCAGCTGCTGGCCTCCGCATCGGGCCCGCAGGCCGCCGCGCCGGTCGACGGCCTCGTTGAGCCCGCCACGGCCGGCGGACGGCTGCAGGCGTCCGCACAGGTGCCCCTGGCTGCGTTCCTGGCAGCCGGGGGAGCCCCCGCGCAGACTGCCCCGCCGTCGTCGGACTTCACACCGGTGACCACAACGCCCGACGGCGAGCCGATCACCGAGGCGATGTTGAACCAGCTTAAGAGTGAAGGCAACGAACAGGCGCTGCGCGAACTGGTGGCCACCAACGGCCTATGCGCGCCGCTCTAGGCCCGCTGCGCTGTCGGCCGGAAAACCCGGCCGCAGCACGTGACTGCAAGACCACGTTGACCTGAAGACCAAGAACGGATACCGGCTGTGTACGAAATTGAGAACGTCCTGCGCGACTACGCCTGGGGATCCACCACCGCCATCGCCGGGCTGCTGGGACGCCCCGAGTCCGGCCGTCCGGAAGCCGAACTCTGGATCGGCGCCCACCCCGGCGCCCCGTCAATGGCCCGCCGGGCGGATGGCTCCGTGGCACGGCTGGATGCCTTGATTGCCGAAGATCCGGAGCATTTCCTGGGCAGCGAATCCGTGGCCGAGTTTGGCCCGCGGCTCCCGTTCCTGACCAAGATCCTCGCCGCTGCCCTGCCCTTGTCGCTCCAGGTCCATCCCAGCATCGAACAGGCCAAAGCAGGATTCGCCCGGGAGAATGCTGAAGGCATTGCGCCCGATGCCGCACACCGCAACTACCGCGATGACAACCACAAGCCCGAAATGATCTTCGCGCTGACGCCGTTCGAAGCCTTGTGCGGGTTCCGGGCGCCGGCTGCAACCCGGAAGATCCTGCTCCACCTTGCCGCCTGCTTCGACCTGGTGGAAACCGGGATCCCGCCCCTGCTGGTGGAGCTGCTCGAGGTCCTGGAAAACCCGGACGAGGGCGCCGGTCTCAGGACTGCCTTCGAGCGGCTGATCAAGGGCGGCGAAGACGTCTCGCACACCACAGCGATGGTGGCGGCCGCCCTGATCTCCGGCGCTCCGCTGGCACCGTTCCAGGCGGAACTGTCCACGGTCATCAGCCTCAACGAAAAGTACCCAGGCGATCCGGGCGTACTGATTTCGCTGCTGCTGAACAGGATTTCGCTGGCCCCCGGCGAGGCCGTCTATCTCCCCGCGGGCAAAGTGCATGCTTACCTGCACGGCATGGGTGTTGAAGTCATGGCGTCCTCGGACAACGTGCTCCGTGGCGGGCTGACGCCGAAGTACGTCGACGTGCCCGAGCTGCTGCGGACCGTGGACTTCCAGTCGGTGGCCATCCCCAGGCTCACGCCGGAATTCTCCGGCCTTGGCCAGGAGCTCTATCAGCCGCCTTTCCGGGAGTTCCAGCTTCAGCGGATCGAACTGGCACCCGGCGCAGAGCCTGTCCCGCTGGCACAGGCGGGCGCCGTCGTCGTTATTGTTGTTGCCGGATCGGTGTATCTCGATTCGCCCAAGGGCGATCTGCAGCTGACCCGCGGCGGCAGCGCTTTCCTGCCTGCTGCGGAAGCACCGGTCAATGTCCACCCGGTGGCCGGTGCCGGCGAACCGGCTGTTGCCTTCGCCGTGACCACGTCCCTGCAGGCCTGAGCCGTGGACCACTTCCTGCAGACGCCCGCCTGGGCGGACGTCCAGTCGTCCTTGGGCCGCACTGTCCATCAGCACTCCGGCCCGGGCTGGAGCTTCCTGGCCGTGGAGGAGAAAAACCCGGCGGGCAAGGTCCTCTACTCCCCCTATGGACCGGTGGCATCATCCGCAGAGGCGTTCGACGCCGCCCTGGCCGCCCTGGTGACCACGGCACGGTCGTGCGGCGCAGTGTTTGTCCGGATCGAACCGGTGTCCGCCGGCCTGGCAATGCCGGCCACCGCGGAGCTCAGCAGCCGCGGCCTGCAGCCGGCGCCGGTGAACCAGCAGCCTGAACTCAGCTGGATCGTGGACCTCGAAGGTGACTTCAAGGACGTCCTCGCCGCGATGAAACCCGTGAACCGGAACCTCTACCGGAACATCCACAAGAAGGACGTCACCTTCCGGGCGTCGCAGGACCCGGACGACATCAGTATCCTGCTGGACTTCCTGCACATGACGGCCCGGCGGAACGGCTTCAAGCCGCAGAGCGACGAGTACCTGACCCAGGTGGCAGCCTCCCTTATGCCCGCGGGCGCAGCGACGATGTTCATCGCCGAACTGCACGGCGAGCCGATCGCGGCGGCCTTGGCCTACGATTCCGCGGACACCCGGACTTATGCGCACGCAGCCTTGGATGATGCGCACCGCAAGCTCAGCGCGGGCATACCGCTCTTGGTGACCCTGATGGCGGACGCCAAGGATCGGGGCCTGAAACACGTGGACCTGTGGGGTGTTGCGCCCGCGGACCAGCCCAGCCACAAATGGGCAGGTTTCACCGCGTTCAAGAAGTCCTTCGGCGGCCACGAGGTGGCGTACCCCGGCACCTGGGACCTTCCCGTGAAAAAGCTCCGGTACAACGCCTACCAGCTGGCCCGCAAGCTGCGCGACAGGCTCCGCGCCCTCATCTCCCCCGCCGCCCGCCCCGCACCCCCGGCGCGAACGGATCCTTAAGCCCCCTCAGCCCCTCCGCGCGAACTGGCAGATAACACCGTCAAATTCGCTGTTTGGGGTCATCAGCTGCCTGTTCGTTCCCACCCGGTCCGGCCCGACGAACCGTTCAGGACCGTCCGCACCTTTTCGACGACGAAGGGCCTGTCCCCTTCCAGGTCACTCTTCTGGACACGGATTTCCCGCCAGCCCAGACTTTCAGTCAGGCCCTGCCTCTTGATATCGCGGCGGTACTGGTCAGGATCACTGTGGTGGACGCCGTCATATTGCAGTGCGATCCGATAATCCGGATAGGCAGCGTCCGGCCAGATTACCGGGTGGCCCCGCCCGTTGCGGAGCACAACATTCAATGTCGGTTCGGGAAGTCCCGCCTGTACCAGGGCCAGCCGCATCAGGCTTTCGGGTGCCGAGTCCGCCCCAACCCTGATCAGATCCAAGGCTAACCGCGCCGTTTTCACCCCACGCAGTCCCGGATGCTGACCCACCATGTGCCTCAGGTCGGCAACAGTTGCCAGCGGCTTCCGTGGCATCGGGAAGTCATCTCCATGGCTGACGACAATGGAGTCACCGGCCGCGACAAGGTCGTTGAGGTCCAGCATTGTGGCCAGGTCGAGCCAGGTACGGCAGGTGAGGTGAGTCGGACGCCGTCGAACGATATGACCTCGCCGTATTTGAACGACAATTGGTGACCCGCAACGTTCCTGCGTCGTGGCTTGCAGCCGTCTGCAGGGCGGGCAATGTGGATCCTCCAGTCCTGCTCCAGCCAAGCCGGCAGGCATACTCCGCAAATTCTCGCGCTGGTGGAGTGCGTCAGCACGCAACTGGGGTCAATGCGGCTGTAAGCGCGGATGTTTTCTGCGACACTTCCCGTGCTGCCCAGCGGCAACCTGATGCCCCGGGAGGGCGTGAATAAGCCCTCCCGGCTCAGCTGTCTCCGAGTGAGGCCCAGGGCCTCTGCATCGGCAACAAGGAATGATCCGTGCGGGAGCTGAGGAGGCATGGGCGTCCGGGACATGCTCCATTGTGGACCGGTTTCGGCCTGCGGTTTTCGTTATCCACAGGCTGGGTTACCTGCTGAAACGCGAACTGGCAGCTGATGACGCCAAATCAGGGATTTGAGGTCATTAGCTGCCTGTTCGCGCAGGGTATACAGGAGTACGCGGGTGAAGAACCTGCTAGTTCTTGCGGGCGTAGCCTTCCCACTTGCTGGCCTGGTGCTCGCCGTCAACAAAGCGGATGGTGCCGGACTTGGAACGCATCACGATGGACTGGGTCAGGACCTTGTCCTTGGAGTAGCGGACGCCCCGAAGGAGGTCGCCGTCGGTGATGCCGGTGGCCGCGAAGTAGCAGTTGTCGCTGGACACGAGGTCGTTGGTGGACAGCACGCGGTCCAGGTCGTGGCCGGCGTCGATGGCCTTCTGCTTCTCGTCGTCGCTCGTGGGCCAGAGCCGGCCCTGGATGACGCCGCCGAGGGACTTGATGGCGCAGGCAGCAACGATGCCTTCCGGCGTGCCGCCGATACCCATGAGGGCGTCAACGCCGGTGCCGGAGCGGGCAGCGGCAATCGCGCCGGCAACGTCGCCGTCCATGATGAACTTGGTGCGTGCGCCGGCTTCGCGGATCTCTTCGACCAGGGGGCGGTGGCGGTCGCGGTCAAGGATCATGACGTTGAGCTGATTGACCTTCACGCCCTTCGCCTTGGCGATCAGGTGCAGGTTCTGCTTGACCGGCAGGCGGAGGTCCACCATGTCGGCGGCTTCCGGGCCCGTGACGAGCTTCTCCATGTAGAACACGGCGGACGGATCGAACATGGAGCCGCGCTCAGCCACGGCGAGGACTGCCAGGGCGTTGTTGATGCCGAGGGCGGCCAGGCGGGTGCCGTCGATCGGGTCCACGGCAACGTCGCACTCGGGGCCGGTGCCATCGCCAACGTGTTCGCCGTTGAACAGCATGGGGGCTTCGTCTTTTTCGCCTTCGCCGATGACCACAACGCCGTTGAAGTGGACCGTGTGAAGGAAGGAGCGCATGGCGTCAACGGCCGCGCCGTCGGCTTTGTTCTTGTCGCCGAAACCAACCCAGTGGCCGCCGGCGATGGCCGCGGCCTCTGTGACGCGGACAAGCTCGAGGGCGAGGTTGCGGTCTGGCTCGTCGATGCCCACGGCCAGGGAGGGGGAGATCGTGGAGTACTGCTGGGTCATAGGCGCTGGTGACACGTGAACCTCTTCTTCGAGTGGCGATCATTGGACCCGCTCAGCCGGATTCAGCCGGTGCGGTGATTCCTCTGGTACTGATCATAGTCGTGGCGGCGCCCTCGGGGCGCGGCATGACGCAGTCCTGCAACATGGACCTTGGGCCGCCTGTACGCCCCCGACTGTGAGTTGCACCTAAACATGGGCGACTATAGAGGTGTGAGTGAAATGCAGGAAAAAACCAGCCCCGGGCCAGACCCCTCCGACTCCGGAGCTAAAGGCGACGGCACCGGGACGGCTGAACCAGCCCCCGTCCGCCCAGTGATCCCGGCCGCAGCGGCGAAGCGCGCCAATGCCTCCGTGATCGGCATGATCGTTGCCCTGGTGGTCAGCATCGCCGCCTTCCTGCCCATCATCCTGATGAATCCCCTCCCCAAGAGTGACGGATTCCGCCCGGACATCGACGTCAGCGCCGTGGCCCGGAACGCCTCGGATGTGGCAGGATTCACACCCGCAACACCGGACACCGGCAACACGTTCACGTCCAACTACGCACGATGGGAGTCGGGCAGCGGCAGCGGCGTTCCCACCTGGGAAGTTGGCTACCTGACCCCGAACGAGTCCTTCATCGGCCTGGTCCAGACCCGCCAGCCCAACCCCACCTGGCTCGTCCAGCAGACCAAGAGCGCTCCCGTGACGGGAACGCGGACGGCGGGCGGACAGGTGTGGGAGCTGCGTGACACCGGCAAAGGCGAGAAGAGCATGGTGCTGAACCACCGCGGAACCACCGTCGTCCTGACCGGAAGCGCACAGCTGGACGAATTCGCCGAACTGGGCGCCGCCGTCGTGAAGTCCATGGACAGCAACCCGCCCGTAACGGTTTCACCGTCAGCCAGCACCGCCCCGTAAAGTAAGCCCGTGGCTACCTACCTGACCCCCGCCCTTGCCTGGCGCCGCATGCGCGAAGGCAACGAACGCTTTGTTGCCGGCGAATCGTCGCACCCGAACCAGGATGCGTCCCGCCGGTCCTCGCTCGTGGAAAACCAGCACCCGTTTGCAGTGATCTTCGGTTGCTCGGACTCCAGGCTCGCCGCGGAGATTATCTTTGACCTGGGCCTCGGGGACGCCTTTGTGGTGCGCACCGCCGGCCAGGTGATTGACGACGCCGTATTGGGCTCCCTCGAGTACAGCATCAGCGTGCTGGGAGTGCCGCTGATCGTGGTGCTGGGGCATGACAGCTGCGGCGCCGTCACTGCCACCAAGTCCGCAGTGGACACCGGGAACATGCCGGTGGGCTTTATGCGGGACCTGGTGGAGCGCATCACGCCCTCGGTACTGACGTCCATGCGGAACGGCGAGCACGAGATCAACGACATGGTGGTGGAGCACGTCAAGCAGACGTCCCAGCGCCTTGTGGACAGCTCCCGTGTGATTTCCGCCGCAATCGAGAGTGGCCGCGCCGCGGTGATCGGCCTCTCCTACAGCCTCGCCGAGGGCCGCGCCAACGTGGTTTCCGGGATCGGCGACGTCTAGGCCCAGCCTGAATCAATGCCCGTAGCATGCGGTTCACGGTTTTAGTCCGGGCCCCCGATCGCCCTAAGCTAGCCCCATGACTTCCACTGAAGAATTCCGCATTGAACACGACACGATGGGCGAAGTCCGCGTCCCCGTGAACGCCCTGTATCGTGCACAGACGCAGCGTGCAGTTGAAAACTTCCCCATCTCCGGCAAGACCCTGGAACGCGCGCACATCGAGGCGCTGGCCCGGGTGAAGAAGGCGGCCGCCCAGGCCAACGCAGAACTTGGGGTGCTCGACGGCGAGCTGGCCAAGGCAATCGCAGCGGCTGCCGATGAGGTAGCTGCCGGTAAGTACGACGGCGACTTCCCCATCGACGTTTTCCAGACCGGCTCCGGCACGTCCTCGAACATGAACATGAACGAGGTCATCGCCGAGCTGGCCACCCGCGCCCTCAAGACCGCCGGCAGTGACAAAGTTGTCCACCCGAACGACCACGTCAACGCCTCGCAGTCCTCCAACGATGTGTTCCCCACCTCGGTCCACGTTGCCGCCACCTCGGCCCTGATCAACGACCTGATCCCGGCCCTCGGCTACCTGGCCGGGTCGCTGGAGCGCAAGGCCGTGGAGTTCAAGGACGTCGTCAAGTCCGGCCGCACCCACCTCATGGATGCCACCCCGGTGACGCTCGGCCAGGAGTTCGGCGGCTACGCAGCCCAGGTCCGCTACGGCATCGAGCGCATTAACGCCGCCCTCCCCCGCGTCGCCGAAGTTCCACTCGGCGGCACCGCGGTGGGCACCGGCATCAACACCCCGGCCGGCTTCCCGGAACGTGTCATCGAACTGCTCGCCACGGACACCGGCCTGCCGCTGACCGAAGCACGCGACCACTTCGAGGCCCAGGCCAACCGCGACGGCCTCATCGAAGGCTCCAGCCAGCTGCGCAACATCGCGATCTCCTTTATGAAGATCAACAATGACCTCCGCTGGATGGGCTCCGGCCCCAACACCGGCCTCGGCGAAATCGCCATCCCGGACCTGCAGCCGGGCTCCTCGATCATGCCGGGCAAGGTCAACCCGGTCATCTGCGAAGCGTCCATCATGGTCTGCGCCCAGGTCATCGGCAACGACACCGCCATCGCCTGGTCCGGCACCAACGGCGCCTTCGAGCTCAACGTCGGCATCCCCGTGATGGCCGCCAACCTGCTCGAGTCCATCCGCCTGCTGGCCAACACCAGCCGCGTCATGGCGGACAAGATGATCGACGGCATCACCGCCAACGTGGAGCGCGCCCGCTTCCTGGCCGAGGCCTCCCCCTCGATCGTGACGCCGCTGAACAAGCACATCGGCTACGAAAACGCGGCGAAGATCGCCAAGAAGTCCGTCGCCGAAGGCCTGACCATCCGCGAGACCGTCGTGGCCATGGGCTTCCTGGAGCGAGGCGAACTGACCGAAGAGCAGCTGGACACCGCCTTGGACGTTATGTCCATGACGCGCCCGCCGCACAAGGCATAGTTCCCCACCGCCTCCCTCCCTTCGCTCCGCTCAGCCAGGGAACCCTCGGCGGCGGAGGCCCCTTTACGAACGACGGCGGCCGGCACCTTCCCCACGGAAGGCGCCGGCCGCCGTCGTTCGTGGCGAGCGCGGCCTGAACGGCTACCCCGTGGAGGAAGTCTGCGAGCTGGCAGACATTTCGCGCCGCACGTTCTTCAACTACTTCCCCACGAAGGAAGACGCCATCCTTGGCCCCGTGGACGACGAAATACCCCAGGATGTCATCGAGGGCTTCATCGCCGGCGGTGCGTCATCCCCGTCCGGAGAGATCTCCCCGTCCCTCTTCCAGGACCTGATCGGGCTCTCCCTGAAACTGTCCGAAAACATGGCGGCTTCCGAAGAGGAAACGCGCCAGCTGATCGGCGTGATCAAAAAGGAACCCCAACTGATGCTCCGCATCATCGGCGCCACAGGGGAACGCGAGGCCGAGTTCGCCCGCGTCCTCGCCGCCCGCGAGGGTGTGGCGGCTGACCACCCTGTTGTCCAGATGGCCGTTGCCTTGCTTGGAAACATCGCCCGGAAGAGCAGCATGGCCTATTTCTCCGATGGCAACACCCGCTCCTACCAGGAGCTGCTGCTGGAAAACATCGCAGCGGCCCGCCAGCTCTTCTCCCAGCACTTTGACGAACCCGCGCCCGCAGAAGGACACCCATGAGCACCACTGCCAGCCCCAAGGCAGCAGCCGGCCCGCTGCTGCTGACCCAGAAACGCATCTGGATCATCTTTTCGGCACTTATTGCCGGAATGCTGCTCTCCAGCCTCGACCAGACCATCGTCTCCACCGCCATGCCCACCATCGTGGGCAAACTCGGCGGCGTGGAACACCAGGCGTGGATCACCACGGCCTACCTGCTGGCCACCACCATCGTGATGCCCATTTACGGCAAGTTCGGCGATGTCCTGGGTCGCCGGAACCTCTTCCTCATTGCCATCGCACTGTTTACCCTTGCGTCAGTGGGCTGCGCCCTGGCCACCGATTTCTGGGGCTTTGTCATCTTCCGCGCCATCCAGGGCCTGGGCGGCGGCGGCCTGATGATCCTCTCGCAAGCGATCATCGCGGACATCGTCCCTGCGAAGGACCGCGGCAAGTACATGGGCCCGCTGGGCGCCATCTTCGGCCTCTCCGCCGTGGCCGGCCCGCTGCTCGGCGGATTCTTCGTGGACCACATGACCTGAGAATGGGCTTTCTACATCAACATCCCCATCGGCATCGCCGCCTTCGTCACAGCCTGGTTCACCCTGACGCTGCCGAACAAAAAGGCCGAAAAGCGGATCGATATCCTGGGCGTGCTCCTGTTGTCCGCTGCCACCACCTGCCTGATCTTCTTCACCGACTTCGGCGGCAAGAAGGATGAAGGCTGGGATTCGCCGCTCACGTGGGCGTTCGGCGCCGGAATGCTTATCTCCGCCGCGGCATTCGTGATGGTGGAGCGCCGCGCAGAAGATCCCATCATCCCGCTCAGCCTGTTCAAGAACCGGATCTTCGTCAACGCCACGGCCATCGGCTTCACGCTGGGCCTGGGCATGTTCGCTGCCATCGCCTTCGTCCCCACGTTCCTGCAGATGTCCTCCGGGACCTCAGCCGCTGAATCCGGGCTTCTCATGCTGCCAATGATGGTGGGCCTCATGGGCATGGCCATCTATTCCGGAATCCGGATCTCCAAGACCGGCAAGTACAAGATGTTCCCCATCCTCGGTGCCTCCCTGACGATCGCGGCGATGCTATGGCTGACCACCCTGACCGCCGAAACGCCCATCTGGGTCATCTGCGTCCAGCTGTTCGTGTTCGGCGCAGGACTGGGATCGATCATGCAGGTCATCGTCCTGGTGGTGCAGAATTCTGTCCCCGCGGATCAGATCGGCACCGCGACCAGCACCAACAACTACTTCCGCGAAGTCGGAGCGTCCCTGGGCGTGGCAGTGTTCGGAGCGATTTTCACCAACCGGCTCTCGGAGTCGCTGACCAGCGCGTTCACTGGCGCCGGGGCGTCCGCGGAACAGGCGTCGCAGTCCACCAGCACCCTGGACCCGCAGGCGCTGAGCCAGCTGCCGGACCAGCTGCGCGACGCAATCGTGAACGCCTACGCCGAATCCCTGGCCCCGGTGTTCTGGTACCTGGTGCCGTTCATCGCCGCAGCGCTGATCCTGGCCATCACTCTGAAGCAGATCCCGCTCTCGGACACCGCCGGCATGGTGGCCCGGGGCGAGGCCATCGGCGGCGCGGAGGCGGAGCTGCTGGAAGCGGAGCACCTGGCCCTGCTGAACAGCGGTACGGAAAAGGAACCCGCCGTCGCCGCAGGTTCCTCGGACAGCCTGAAGAACGACGACGGCGAGCCCGCCTCCCAGCGCCGCTGACCGCCGTCGTACGGCTGTCAGCCGTAGCGGCTCAAGCCGCAGTATAAGCCTGCAGGGGCGCCGCAATCTTGGGGGTTGCGGCGCCCCTGCTTTTTTCGTGGAACCTGCGAACCGGGCCGCAAGTGTCCTCTCGCGCAGAGCTAAGCCGGCAGCAGCATGGCGGCAGCGGCGCCGGCGAGCATAAAAGGGCCGAACGGGATGGAGGATTTCAAGGTGCCGCGGCGGGCCGCCAGCAGCGCCAGGGACCAGAGGCCACCCAGCAGGAAAGCCGCGAAGGTCCCCGCAAAGACGTGCCCCCAGCCGAGGTAGCCAAGGTACATCCCCAGGACGCCGGCCAGCTTCACGTCGCCAAAACCCATGCCGGGCGGGTAAACCATCCGCAGGACAAAATAGAAGGCCCACAGAACCGCTCCCCCGGCCAGGATGCGCAGCGCCGGGATCCCCAGGAGCTCGGCAGCACCGTCAGGTGACCCCAGGAGCGCGGATGGGCCGGCAATCACGTGCACCAGGGCCGCCGCGAGCAACAGGACCCCGGCCACACCGTAGGAAGGGAAAACAATCCGGTTGGGCAGCAGATGATGGCGCACATCAATAACCGTCAGGCGGACTGCCATAACAAAAAAGTAGGCACATGCGGCCAGCACCAGCCAGAACGCCAGCGGGGTGGCATCCCACAGTCCATCGAGTCGTCGGATCACCCCTCGGATGCTACTGGATTCGTGTGCCGCACCGCAGAGCCCACGCGTAAACTGTGGATATGTCGACATGGGACACCAGGCGCCGGCCGGATCCGGAGGGCACCGCGGCCGCCGCGGACCTGAGCACCATGTTCCGAAACCTTTGCCGGTCTTCCCCCTGGAGGTGGCAGTCCCTGCGCTTTGAATACTGGGATGAACCGTTCACCGACGTACCGGACCCGTCCGCTCCCCTGGTCCGCGCCTGGCTGCGCCGGCCCGGTGCGCTCCGCCTTGAAACGGCTGACCGGCTTGTCCTCCACAGCACCACCGGAATCAACGATTCCAAGGACGGGCTGTACGTCAGCGCCACCCGGAAGTCCTGGCTGTTGCCGCCCCACCTGGTGGCGCCTGTTTACGACGACGGCGGACTCGTCAGGCGCCGGCCGGAGGCAGCATACGGCGAGCCGGGCCTCGGGAACGGCCGCTTCTCGGCTGCCCTTGATCCCGTGGAACTCGCCGGGAGTGCCCCTGTCCCCATCGAGTTTCCGGGCACAAATGCCGTCGGGGTCGACGCCGTCCGCCGCGTGGAACACAATGGCCGGCCGGCGCTGGAGGCAACCGTGACACGCACCGCCTCTTACCATCCCGCGGATCCTGCCGCTCCGCTCTGCCTGCCCGGCATCAGCCGGGTGCGGATCGACCTGGAAACCGGCGTCTGCGTGGCCAGCCGGTCGCTGGAAACAGCAACTCCGGATTATGGGCACTGGATCCGGATCCTGGCGGTGGACGAATACATGCTGGACGACCTGTTCCTGGCCGAGTCCATGAACCTTACGGACGTCCGCCGCCACATCAGCTGGGACATCCGCGCCTGATCACAGGTCCTTCTCCGGGCATCACCGGCGGTTGACAGGCCCCGCGGCCGGCCGTGGGCTAGGCTTCCCTGATGACCGCGCTGACTTCCATTTGGCCCCTCTTCGGCCTCGAGCTGACCACTCCCCGCCTGATGCTGCGTCCCATAACCGACGCCGACATTCCGGCCGCAGTTGCCGCGGCCGCCGGCGGAGTCCACGAACCCGGCAGGAACCCCTTCAGCACTCCGTGGACGGAGCTGCCGGCGGAATCCATGGGGCACAATATGGCGCAGTGGTATTGGCGTTGCCGTGGTCAGGCCACGCCCGAGGACTGGACCCTGCTCCTGGGCATCTGGTACCAGGACGAATTCATCGGCTGCCAGGACATCGGTGCCAAGGACTTCGCCACCCTCAAAACCGTCAGCACCGGCTCATGGCTCAAGCAGTCCGTCCACGGCCAGGGGCTCGGCAACGAGATGCGGGCCGCCGTCGCCCTTTACGCGTTCGACTGGCTCGGCGCCGAAGTGGCCGAATCCGAGGCCGCCGCCTGGAACGCCGCCTCCCTGGGCGTGTCCCGCTCCCTCGGCTACGAACTCAACGGCATCCACAGGCAGACCTGGGGCGGCAAGGCCGAGGAAGTCCAAAAAGTGCGCCTCACCCCCGCAACTTTCAAACGCCCCGACTGGACCCTGCAAGTAAAAGGCCACGAACCCGCAGCCATGTTCCTCGGGGCTCAGTAAATCGGGGTTGGGTTCGTCAGGCCCCGGACCTTCTCCGTCGCTTAGCGCGGAGGTCCCTTCCCAAGGCTCGCAAGCTCGCCTCGGGTCCCTCGGGACGCCGCTTACGACGCAAAAGGGCCACTTCAGTCGCTGGGCGACCTCTGGGCCCGATGCGCCGCGATGCGCTCCTACGCGAAGAGCCGCCACCTGACGTGTGCGTCGGTCACCTTCATGCAGCGTGGGTAAGGCGAGCAAAAGCCCCGCCGTTCAAGGAGGGCCCCGGGCCTTCTCGTAGGAGCGCATCGCCGACCAAAGCGGCGCGAAGGTCGCCCAGCGACCGTAGCAAAGCGGCGGGAGGTGTCTAAGCGACGGAGAAGGGCCGTGGCTCGACGAACCGGACCACGGCCCCTCACCTACGCAATCTAGATTTCCGCTCCCTCGAGGAGCTCTGTTACCAGGGCTGCGATGGGTGACCTTTCGGAGCGGGTGAGGGTGATGTGGCCGAAGAGTGGGTGTCCTTTCAGGGTTTCGACGACGGCGGCGATACCGTCGTGCCGGCCGACGCGCAAGTTGTCTCGCTGGGCGACGTCGTGGGTGAGGACGATCTTGGAGTTCTGGCCGATCCGGCTCATCACGGTGAGGAGGACGTTCTTCTCCAGTGACTGGGCCTCGTCGACGATCACGAAGGCGTCATGCAGCGAGCGGCCGCGGATGTGGGTCAGCGGCATGACCTCGAGCATGCCGCGGTCCATGACTTCTTCCACGACTTCCTGGCTGACCAGGGCGCCGAGGGTGTCAAAGACCGCCTGAGCCCAGGGGTTCATCTTTTCCGACTCGGAGCCGGGCAGGTAGCCGAGTTCCTGGCCGCCCACGGCGTAGAGCGGGCGGAAAACGATCACTTTGCGGTGCTCGCGGCGTTCCAGCACCGCTTCCAGGCCTGCGCACAGGGCAAGCGCGGATTTGCCGGTGCCGGCCCGTCCGCCGACCGAAACGATCCCGACGGCGGGGTCCATCAGCATGTCGATGGCCAGCCGCTGTTCCGCGGAGCGTCCGTGGAGCCCGAACACGTCCCGGTCCCCCTTGACCAGCCGCACCTGCTTGTCGGCGCCCACCCGGCCCAGGGCTGAGCCCCGGTTGGAGAGGATCACCAGCCCGGTGTTGACCGGCATTTCGGCGGCTGCGGGGATAAAGACAGGCTCATGGCCGTACAGGGTGGATATCTCGTCCTCGCTGGCTTCGACCTCGGCGACGCCGGTCCAGCCCGAATCCTTCACGAGCTCATTGCGGTATTCGTCGGCCGTAAGTCCCATGGCGGAGGCCTTAACCCGCATGGGGAGATCCTTCGAAACCACGGTGACGTTCCGGCCTTCATTGGCCAGATTCTTGGCCACGGCAAGGATGCGGCTGTCGTTGTCGCCGCTGCGGAAACCCAGCGGAAGCACCTCGGCGGAAATGTGGTTCAGCTCCACCAGGAGGGTGCCGCCCTCGTTTCCGATGGGGATGGGCCGGCTCAGGCCACCGTGTTTCACCCGGAGGTCATCGAGCAGCCGGAGCGCCTTGCGGGCAAAGTAGCCCAGTTCGGGGTCGTGCCGTTTCCCCTCAAGTTCGGTGATGACAACGATGGGAACAATGACTTCGTGCTCGGCAAAGCGCAGCAGCGCCTGTGGATCCGAGAGCAAGACGGAGGTGTCAATGACGAAGCTGCTGATGGTGGCGTCCCTTCCGGAGACAGCAAAACCGGCCGCAGAGTTTTCGTCTGCTGCACCGGTTTTTGAGGTAGCTCGCGTGGTGCGAGAGGTAGCTTTCTGTCCCTGGTCAAAAACGGCCTCGGGCAGTTGCTCAGAAATAGCCACATCGACTCCAGCCCCGGGCAAGCCCGGAATTGTTATTGGTGAGGCGGCTCGGCCTGGAGGCCGGGCACGGCCTCCCATACAACCGGTGCGAAACATCGCTCCATGTACTGGCCTCCCCGATCAGCCGGCGGTTTTGCCTGCTGATACCTACAACGTAAATCCACGGCAACTAATTTCCGGCTTCATCCGTCGGCGATTCCTGTTGCGGCCGTGTGAATTCCACGTGAACGGCGGCGTTCAGGTGCCGAAGCGCCGCTGCCTGCCGGCGTAGTCGCGAAGGGCGCGGAGGAAGTCCACTTTGCGGAAGGCGGGCCAAAGGGCCTCGCAGAAGTAGAACTCGCTGTAGGCGCTCTGCCACATCAGGAACCCGGACAGGCGCTGCTCCCCGGAGGTCCTGATCACCAGGTCCGGATCCGGCTGCCCGCGCGTGTACAGGAAGCGGGAAATGTCGTCGACGGACAGCGTGTCAGCGAGCGCCGAAATGTCAGAACCCTTGGCGACGGCGTCGTGGAGGAGCTCGCGCACGGCGTCGACGATCTCGCGGCGTCCGCCGTAGCCCACCGCAACGTTGACGTGGATCTTTTCGCGGACGGGCGTGCGGGCCGTGAGCTTGTTGAGCCGGTCCGCCAGATAGTCGGGCAGAAGCTCGGGAGCGCCCATGGCGTTGACCGAGATGTTGGCGTCCCCGTCGAGGCGGTCCAGGGTGTTGGCAATGATCCCCATCAGGAGATCCAGCTCCTCGCTGGACCGGCTCATGTTGTCCGTGGACAGCATGTAGAGCGTGACTACCTTGACCCCAAGCTCCTGGCACCAGCCGAGGAATTCATGGATCTTGTCCGCGCCGGCCTGGTGGCCCTGGCTGGTGGGTGCGTTGAACTGCTTGGCCCAGCGGCGGTTGCCGTCCACCATCACGCCGATGTGCTTGGGAATGCGGCCGCCGGCAAGCTCACTGAGCAGCCGTCTCTCGTAGAAGCCATATAGGAACCCGCGCAATTCCACGAGGAGACTCACCTGACTTCCGTTGCTGTTCGACGGCATTGCACATCCTAGGCTACCGTCCGGGACCGGGACGGGTGTGCCGGGACATTCCCGGAAAACCCTGTCATGATTGTTACCCATGAGTAACTTGCGCAAAGAGAGGATATCCTGAGGCCATGAACAGCCAGACTCCTGACGGCCCCCGCACCCCCTCCGCGGACCACGGTCACAGCCCCCTGGACGACGCCGCCGTCCGGCTGGCCGAACTCCTGATGATCAAGCCCCAGTGGCGCGGCTGGATCCACACCGTCACGGCGCCATTGGCCCTGGCCGCGGGCATCGTCCTGGTGGTCCTCGCCCCCACTACGGACCGCAAGATCACCTCGGCCATCTACGCCGCTACGGGCGTCCTGCTTTTTGGCATCAGCGCCATCTACCACCGGGGCAACTGGTCGCCCGGCGTGAAGATCGTCCTCAAGCGCCTGGACCACACCAACATCATGCTGGTCATCGCCGGCAGCTATACACCTCTGGCCTGGTCGCTGCTGGAACAGCCCAAGGCAGTCCTGCTGCTCTGGGTCATCTGGTCCGGGGCCATCCTCGGCGTGCTGTTCCGGCTGCTGTGGACGGACGCCCCACGCTGGCTCTACGTGCCGATCTACATCGCACTTGGCTGCGGGTCGCTGTTTTACCTGCCCGAATTCTTCGCGGCCAGTATCCCCGCCGCGGTCCTGATCTGTGTGGGAGGGATTCTGTACATCACCGGCGCCGTGTTCTACGCGCTCAAAAAGCCCAACTTCAGCTACGAGCATTTCGGCTTCCACGAACTCTTCCACGCCCTGACGGTGCTGGCCTTCGCGGCGCACTTTACGGCGATCGCCATCGCAGTCCTCAGTTGAACCGGCGGGACCCGGTAGGCCGGCGGGAGTTCCGCCCGCTTTAGTCGCGGGGCTGGGACCGGTCGGCCGCCCGGCCCTGCCCGTTGTCTTCGAGGCCTGCCGGCTCCCCGGCCGCACCGAGTCCGTCGTGGTCGTCGGCAGCTTCAATGTCCGCGGCTTCGGCCGCTGCCTGGCGCTCCTCTTCCACCTGCGCGCGGTAGCGGACGCGGCGGATGCGGCGGACCATGTCCACAATGAGCAGCGTGGTGGCCAGCACAAAGAAGGCCGTCATGATGAAGCCCCACAGGCCCGGTGTGATCTGGTCCTCGGAGATGCCCTCACGCAGGCCGGGCGTCGGCAGCGGTGAGGGTGTGGTGGTCAGGGCGAGGAGCAAGTGATGCACGGTTCAAACCTTCTGTGGAAACTGATGGGCAGCCGGCCGGGGATTCCGGACGCGGGTCCGCGGGACCCGGACCAGCCCACTGCTTTTCTACACGGCATAGAATATGCTGCAGCCTCTATCTTAGCCCGGCGAAAAGGTCCTTTTCGGGCAATTCTGCGGGGACCCTGGACTCGATCAGTGAGTAGTCTTCCCACGGCCACACGCGGCGCTGCATCTCGGCCGACACGGCAAAGAAGAACCCCAGCGGATCCACCTGCGTGCGGTGCGCGCGGAGGGCGTCGTCGCGGGCCTCAAAAAAGTCCCCGCAGTCGATCTGCGTGGTGGTGGCATGGGAACCCCGCGGCGGGGTATGGCCCTCCGCGTCCGTTTCCAGCCACGCGGCAAGCCGCTGGGCGTATGGGGACTGCAGGCCTGATTCCTCCAGGGCAAAATGCAATGCGCGGAACCGGTCCGGGCTGAAGGCCCTGTCGTAGTAGAGCTTGCTGGGTTCCCAGGCCGCTCCGGCGTCCGGATACCTATCCGCGTCACCCGCGGCCGCAAAGGCCTCCACTGCCACCCGGTGCGCCATGATGTGGTCCGGGTGCGGGTATCCTCCGTTTTCGTCATAGCTGACGATCACCTGCGGCTTGAAGTCCCGGACCAGCCGCACCAGCGGCGCCGCGGCTCGCGCCAGCGGCTGGACGGCAAAGGATCCTGCGGGCAGCGGCGGCAGCGGGTCACCCTCGGGCAGCCCGGAGTCCGTGAATCCCAGCCAGCGCTGCTGGATGCCAAGTACCTTGGCCGCCTGGTCCATCTCCAGCCGGCGCGCCCCTGCCATGTCCCGCTTGGGATGCGGCTCACCTTCCACGGCAGGGTTCTGGATATCGCCGCGGGATCCGTCGGTGCAGGTGGCCACCATAACTTCCACCCCGGCGGCGGCGTACATGGCCATGGTGGCCGCGCCCTTGCTGGACTCGTCGTCCGGGTGCGCGTGAACGGCTAGCAGCCTCAGCGGTGCCGGGGTATGCGTGGACGCTGTCATCGAAGGACGGCTCCTTATTCTTCTGCGGCTGCTGTGACGGCCACTGGACTGACGGGACTGCATAACGGGACAGGCGGCATAGCTGCGCCGGAGAGGGGTGCGGATCCGGCACGGACAGCCATGGACCGGAACCGAACTAAACTGGACTGGTGACTACCCAGGATCAGCCCGCCGTGTCCCCGCCTGCAGACACTAGCCTAGCCAATCGTTATGGCAGTAAGAAGCAGCCCCTCCCGCGCGCGGTCAAACGTGGCATCGCCGTAGCGGCACTGGCGGCCGGAGTGGGGTTTATGGCCTGGGTCTCCACGTCAAACGCTGTCTCGGACGTGACGTTCAAGGACATCGGCTTCAGCACCATCGACGCCACTGCGGCCGACGTTGATTTCCAGGTCACCAGGGAACCCGGAACGGCCGTCAAATGCGCCATCAAGGCCCTCGACTCCAAGTTCGCGGTGGTGGGCTGGAAAGTGGTGGACATCCCGCCCGGCGAGGCTGACGGAACGGCCGACGGCGGGAGGACAGTTTCGCAGCGCGTGACACTACGGACGGAGTCCCTGTCCGTTTCCGGTGTAGTGGACGACTGTTGGATTCCGGGCGCCGGGACGTAGCACCATGTGATCTGTGCCCTATCCCGGTTGGGTATGTCCAGAGTATTGACTACAATGGGTCAATACCTTTACCCCGCTGAGCTGGTTGCTGAGTTCCACAAGTGGCCACCGTTGCGGGGTCTTTTGCATGTATGACCATTAGGAGAAGTCCGTGTCTACCACCAATAGCGCGCCTGCAGCCTGGCTCACCCAGGAAGCTTTTGACCGCCTGAAGGCAGAGCTGGACCACCTTTCCGGCCCTGGCCGTGCGGAGATTGTCCAGAAGATTGAAGCCGCCCGGCAGGAGGGCGACCTGAAGGAAAACGGCGGCTACCATGCAGCCAAAGAAGAGCAGGGCAAGATCGAAGCCCGAATCCGCCAGCTGACGGCCCTTCTGCGCGACGCCCACGTGGGCGAGTCCCCCGCTGACGACGGCATCGTCGAGCCCGGCATGCTCGTTGTTGCCCGGATCGCAGGCGACGAAGTGACATTCCTGCTGGGGTCCCGCGAAATCGCCGGCGATTCAGACCTCGACGTATTCAGCGAGAAGTCACCCCTCGGCGCCGCAATCGTCGGCCACAAAGAAGGCGCGAAGCTCAGCTACACGGCTCCGAACGGCAAGGACATCACGGTGGAAATCCTCTCCGCCAAGCCTTACGCAGGCTGACGCGTCAAACTGAGCGCGCTCCAGGCCTAACAGGCCCAGCCAACGCCGGTCCCCGTCAGGGGGCCGGCGTTCTTGCGTGCTTGGGGCGCAGCAACAGGGCAGCCACAACCCCGCCTGCCGCCCCGCCGAGGTGCGCCTGCCATGAGATGTAGCTTCCCATGATCGGCAACACCCCCAGCAGGATGCCGCCGTAGACCAAAAACAGCACCACGGCGAGCAGGATCTGCCGCCAGCTGTGGTTGAAGAAACCACGCACCAGGAGGAAGGCGAACAACCCGAAAACCAGGCCGGAGGCACCGACTGTGATGCCGCCGTCGCCAATCAGCCATACGGTCAGTCCGGAGCCCAGCCAGCTGAACCCGAGGGCCGTCAGGAACACCCGCACGCCGGAGAGGAACACCAGGAAGCCGAAGACAACCAGGGGCAGGGCATTGGACAGCAGATGGTTCAGATTGGCGTGCAGCAGCGGGAACGTCAGGATGTCCAGAAGCCCGTCAGCGGACCGCGGCCGCAGCCCGAACGTCCGGTTTAGTGCGTGCAGGGTCAGCATGTTGAACAGCTCGATCACAAAGAGCAGCGCCACAAAGCCGCCGGCCACCAACAGTCCGCCCTTCGCCCGCGAGGCTGTGGTTTCCCGGTTCCGCGGCTTTCCGTCCCCCATCGCGTCAAGCATGGCTGCTCTTAATGCACCACAATGGGCTGGAAGCCCTCGGCACGGAGGGCGCCGAGGACCTGCTCGCAATGTTCGTGGCCCTTGGTTTCGAGGTTCACGGTGATGGAAACGTCGCCCATGCTGATGGAGCCGCCAACACGCGTGTGGTCCAGGCCCGTGACGTTGGCATCGTTTTCGGCGATGATGCGGGCGATGGTGGCCAGCGAACCCGGCCGGTCATCCAGCATCATCCGAACTGTCATGTATCGCCCGGCAGCGGACAGGCCCCGCTGGATAACTTTGAGCATCAGCATCGGATCAATGTTGCCGCCGGACAGGATTACGGCCGTGGTGCCGGGGTTTTCGATCTTGCCGTCCATCAAGGCGGCAACCCCCACGGCCCCGGCGGGTTCCACCACCATCTTGGCCCGCTCCAGCAGGAAAATCAGGGCCCGCGCCAGGGAATCCTCGCTGACGGTGACCACATCGTCCACGAGTTCACGGATGATGCTGAAGGGCAGCTGGCCGGGCCGGCCCACGGCGATGCCGTCAGCCATGGTGGACACTTTCTTCAGCGGTACCAGGGCATCGGCGGCCAGGGACGGCGGATAGGCCGCGGCGTTTTCGGCCTGGACACCGATGATGCGGATTTCCCGCCCGAGTTCCCTGGCCCGGGCCTTGACGGCTACAGCGACGCCGGCCAGCAGGCCGCCGCCACCCACGCCCATCAGGATGGTGTCCACGTTGGGGATCTGCTCGAGTATTTCCAGGCCTATGGTTCCTTGGCCGGACACCACATCAACGTTGTCAAAGGGATGAACAAAGACCATGCCGGACTCGTCGGCGTAGCGCTGCGCCTCGGCGAGGGCCTCATCCACGTTGTGGCCGTGGAGGATCACCTCGGCGCCGTGGCTGCGGGTGGCGGCCAGTTTGGGGAGGGCTACGCCCAGCGGCATGTAGATGCGGGCTTTGATGCCCAGGCTTTTGGCAGCCACGGCCACGCCCTGTGCGTGGTTTCCGGCTGACGCGGCCACAACACCGCGTTTCTTCTCCTCAGGCGAGAGCTTGGCCATGCGGACGTATGCACCGCGGACCTTGAACGATCCGGCCCGCTGCAGGTTTTCGCACTTGAAGAAGACGTCGCCGCCCACCATCCCGCCCAGGGCCCGTGATGATTCCACCGGGGTCCGCATAATAATCCCCTCGAGCAGCTTCTGCGCCTCCAGGACATCGTCCAGCGTGACGGGAAGGGTTTCAAGGGTGTTCACGGACTTATTCTCCTTGGGTGGATACGGCTCCGGCGCCTTGGCTCAGGCCTGGGCGTCCGGATTGGCTGCTTCTGTGCTGGCTGCGGCGTCCTTGCCGCGCTTGGGCCTGCCGCCCGGCAACCGGACGTCCCTGATGGAGTCATCATGGTCCGGGCCTGGCGTCACTGGCCCTCCGGGGGTTGCCAGCACCTGTTCATGTTCCCACGTTCTGGCCGCGATGTAGCGAATCGCGGAGTTTGCTACGGCGAGGATGGGCACGGAGAACAACGCACCGGGGATACCCGCAAGGTACGAACCCGCCGCCACGGAGAGGATCACCGCCACCGGATGCAGGGACACGGCCTTGCCCATCACAAGTGGTTGCAGGATGTGGCTCTCCAGCTGCTGGACCAGCAGCACGATAGCCAGCATGATCAGGGCGTTGACCGGCCCGTTGGCCACCAGGGCCAGAAGGACGGCGATGGCCCCGGTCACGAGGGCACCGACCACCGGGATGAAGGAACCGATGAACACGAGCACGCTCAGGGGCAGTGCCAGCGGCACCCCGATGATGGCCGCGCCGGCGCCGATGCCTACCGCGTCTACAAACGCAACAAACATCTGAATCCGTGCGTAGCTGACCATGGAAGCCCAGCCCTTGCGTCCGGCACCGAAAGTTGCCGCACGTGCTTTCTTCGGGAGGAGGCGGACCAGGAAGGCCCAGATCCTGTCGCCTTCGAGCAGGAAGAAGATCAGGATGAACAGGGCCAGCACCATTCCCGCGGCAAAGTGGCCCGCGGTGCTGCCGAAGGACAACGCACCGCTGAGGATGCTGCTGCTGTTGTCCTGGAGTGCGGTGGAGGCTTCCTTGAGGTACTGGTCGATCTGGTCGGCGGTGAGGTGCAGGGGTCCGTCGGCCAGCCAGTCCTGGATCTGCTTCACGCCCGTCAGCGCTTGGGACCACAGTTCGCCAAAACCTGAAGCCAACTGCCGGCCCACCAAGGCAAGGGCGCCAACGATCACGCCGATGAACCCCACCACCGTCATGGCTACCGCGGCGCCGTTTGGCAGGCGCCTGGTCCGCAACCAGCGCACCACGGGGCTCAGCAGCCCGGCCAGAAGTGCGGCCACCATGACGGGGATAATCAGGAAGCTGATCCGGCCGAGCAGCCAGATTAGGGCGCCGGTCATCAGAAGGATAAGGCCGAGCCGCCAGGCCCACGACGCAGCGATCCGGACACCGTACGGAATGTCCTGCTCAAGCTCCCGGTCCGCCCGTACCGGTGCCGGGCGGACAGTTTCCACTGGCCGGACCGTGTCCGGTGCCGTGCCTGTGGGCGTTGAATCGGATGGGGCGGCGTCCTTGGCTGGCGTCATAGCCTAATACTTCCTCAGCACCGGCCCTTATGCGAAACGGCTACCCGGCCTCACCCAGGACGGCATCGATCCCCCAGGCCATGGTGAACGCTTCCCCGGCCGGGAGCCACCGCAGCCCGTCGCCCGAGTTGAAGGCGTTGGCCGGACCGGTCATGGGTTCTATGGCCACCGCCCTGGGCCTGCCGGGCAGCTCAGTTGTCACAAAGATGTGGACGTAGCCGCAGGATTCGTCCTGCCACAACGTGACGCTGCGGCCGTCGGGCGCGCTGAGCACGTGGCGGGCCGCACCGCCGTCGAACGTCAGGTCCGTCAGGGCGACATCAATCTCAAAGTCCCCCACCCTTTGGCCGTTTCGGAAGTCACTGTCGCCGCTGACGGGCTCCGAGCTCCGCGGGATCAGGCGCGGGTCCGCCACCAGGCGCGTGCCGGCAGCAACGGTCAGGGTCAGGTGGTCCACGTCCGCGTCGCCCAGCCGCAGGTAGGGGTGGGCGCCCAGGACGAACGGCGCCGGGGCGTTGGAGTCGTTGATCAATGTCTGGCGGACTTCAAGGCCAAGGTCCTCAGCAAGAAGGTACTGGACCTGGTGCCGCACCATGAAGGGGTAGCCATGCTGCGGGAAGACGGTCGCCTCGAGGGTCACGGAATATTGCGCTTCATCAACCAGGCTGTAGGCGGAGTTGCGGAGCAGCCCATGGCTGGCGTTGTTCCGCGAAACCTCCGTGATGTCCAACTGCTGTTTCTTGCCGTCCAGGTACCAAACCCCGTCCTCCACCCTGTTTGCCCAGGGCGCGAGCGTAATCCCGGCGGCCCCGGGGGAAATCTCGGCGTCCCCATAGGTCTCGGTGAGCTGGACACCGGCGCGGCTGTAGAGCCGCAGTCCGGCCGCCAACTCAGTCACAACAGCCAACGCGTCAGCCCTGCGGAGTTCGTACTGCCGGCCGGTGGCGTAGCTCTGGAATCCGGCGGGAATGCTCGCGTCCGGGGTTGCGCTCGAAGTCATGAGCACCACCGTAACAGGGGGCACGGACAGCCTGCCAGCGCCGCAAAATGTTATCTTTTGTGTGAATCTAGTCTTTTTTGAGCGAAATATGGGATGATCGAGGCAACGGACGCCCGCCATCTGCCGGCACCAGCACGCAAAGGACCCCCGCCATGACAGGTATCACCTCCACCACGCTCGCCGATGGCCGGGAGCTGATCTATTTCGACGACGGCGCAACCGCCAGGCCCCGCACGGCGGCCACCACCACCGATCATCGGCCCTTGCCCGAGCGCGGCGAGCCTGGCGAAGTCCGCTTCGATGCCCTCACCGACGAGTGGGTGGCCGTCGCGGCCCACCGGCAGGCCCGCACCCACCTCCCGCCTGCCGACCAGTGCCCCATCTGCCCCACCACACCGAACAACCCCTCCGAGATCCCCGCGCCCGACTACGACGTTGTGGTCTTCGAAAACCGCTTCCCGTCGCTGGGCCCGGCCGTGGGACCCGTGCCGTCCACCCCGGCCTGGGGCACCACAGGCCGCGCGTACGGACGCTGCGAAGTAGTGGCCTTCACGCCCGAGCACACGGGATCCTTCAGTGGCCTGAGTGAGGCCCGCGCCCGGACTGTTGTTGAGGCGTGGGCGCACCGCACCGAAGCCCTCAGCAAACTGCCGGGGATCAAGCAGGTGTTCCCGTTCGAAAACCGGGGGGCCGACATCGGCGTCACGCTCCACCACCCGCACGGCCAGATCTACGCGTACCCCTACGTCACGCCCCGGGCAGCGGTCATCGGAACAGCAGCACGCAAGTTCTATGATGAGTCCGACGGGCGGCAGACGCTCACGGGCTCGCTGCTGCAGGCAGAACGGGAGGATGGGAGCCGAATGGTGATGGAGGGCGAGAATTTCAGCGCCTACGTGCCGTTCGCTGCCCGCTGGCCGCTCGAGATCCATCTGGTGCCGCACCGGCAGGTACCCGACCTGGCCGCCTTGAGCGGTGAGGAAAGGGACGAACTGGCGCATGTTTACCTTGACCTGCTCAAACGGCTCGATGCGCTTTATCCGACGCCGACGCCCTACATTTCAGCCTGGCACCAGGCCCCCCTCGATGACCTCCTGCGCCCCGCCAGCTACCTGCATCTTCAGCTGACGTCGCCCCGCCGGGCAGCGGACAAGCTCAAGTTCCTGGCCGGCTCCGAGGCCGCCATGGGTGCCTTCATCAACGACACCACCCCGGAAAGCGTGGCGGAGCGGCTCCGTGCCGTGGTGGTCCCGGAGCCCAGCCCCTTCCCTGCCACAACTTCCGCCGCCCCCCTTGGGGCACTGCCTGAAGGAGCACACGCGTGAGCGCCTCCCCTGACCCATTGACTGCCCCGCTGGCCAGCCCGCCGGAACCCGGCACGGAGGACTTAGTCAGCGAGGGCCTGAGCTCGGCGGACCTGGCCGCCCGCTTCGAGCAGGAGTTCGGCAGGCTGCCCGACGGCGTCTGGCAGGCACCGGGACGCGTTAACTTGATCGGCGAGCACACCGACTACAACGAGGGCTTTGTGCTCCCGTTCGCGATCGATAAGACCGCCCGGGTGGCTGTCGGAGTCCGTCCGGACTCCGTGATCAGGCTCCTGTCCACCTACGGGGCCCACGGCATGGTCACCGCCGACCTCGATACTTTGGCCGCGGCTTCCGCCAAGGGCTGGACGAAGTATCCGCTCGGTGTGATGTGGGCGCTGCAGCAGCAGGGCATTACCGTTCCGGGCGTGGATCTGCTGCTCGATTCGAACGTTCCCCTGGGCGCCGGCCTTTCCTCATCCCACGCCATCGAATGCGCGGTCATCACGGCTCTGAATGAACTGACGGGAGCTGGACTTGAACCCGAAGAGATGGTCCTCGCCACGCAGCGTGCAGAGAACGACTTTGTCGGCGCACCGACCGGCATCATGGACCAGTCAGGGTCGCTGCGCGGATCCAAGGGGCACGCCGTGTTCCTGGACTGCCGTGACCAGAGCGTTCAGCTGGTTCCCTTCGAAGCGGAACCCGCAGGGCTGGTGATGCTGGTGATCGATACCAAGGTCTCCCATTCACATTCTGACGGCGGCTACGCCTCCCGCCGAGCATCCTGCGAACTGGGCGCCGAGGTCCTGGGCGTAAAGGCATTACGTGACGTCCGGCTGGAGGATCTGGACGAAGCTGCCGGCCTCCTGGACGAGGTCACCTACCGGCGCGTGCGCCATATCGTGACCGAAAACGACCGTGTGCTGAAGACCGTGGAGCTGCTGGCCAGCGCGGGCCCCGGTTCGATCGGTGCGCTGCTGGACGCCAGCCATGTATCGATGCGGGACGATTTTGAAATCTCCTGCCCGGAGCTGGACCTGGCCGTTTCCACCTCCCGTGCCAACGGGGCAATCGGCGCCCGGATGACCGGCGGCGGCTTCGGCGGGGCAGCCATTGCGCTCACTCCGGTGACGTCCGAGCAGCAGGTGCGTGCCGCCGTCGTGCGTGCATTCGCAGACGCCGGCTATGCGGCGCCTGACATTTTCACGGTGACCCCGGCAGCAGGAGCCATGCGCATTTCGTAGCGCGGGTACCCGCAAAAAGGAGGGCCCCACCTGATGCGAATTGCATCGGTGGGGCCCTCTTCTTGCGTTGGAATTACGACGGCGGACGCCGGGTTTTGTTGTCAGTCCTCGCCGCGGAGGATGGCCAGAACGCGAATGATTTCCACGTAGAGCCAGACCAGGGTGACCGTCAGGCCGAAGGCTGCGGTCCAGGAGAAGCGTTGCGGTGCGCCGCTCTGCACGCCGGCTTCGATGCTGGTGAAGTCCATCACCAGGGAGAACGCGGCCAGGCCGATGGCAAGGATGCCGATGACAACCCCAATAATGCCGCTGCGCAGGCCGAACGGTTCCGTCTGCAGACCCGTCATCATCATCACGAGGTTGACCACGGAGAACAGGCCGTAACCCACCATGGCGATCATAAAGAACTTCATGGCCTTGGGCGAGGCGCGCACCTTGCCGCTCTTGAACAGGAGCAGCGTCACGGTAAACACTGACAGCGTGCCGATGACAGCCTGCAGCCCGACTCCCGGGTACATCAGGTCGAGCACGCGGGTGAGTCCGCCGAGGAACAAACCTTCGAGCCCGGCATAAGCCAGGATCAGGGCCGGAGAAGGCTGCTTCTTGAACGTGTTGACCAGTGCCAGGACAAAGCCGCCCAGTGCACCGACGATCATCAGTATGCTGGCCAGCCCCATGCTGACGAACATTGTCACTGCGGCACCTGCCAACAGGACTCCGAGGCAGGCCGCTGTCTTGACGATGACGTCGTCGTACGTCATCCGGCCGGTGTCCGCGGGACCCGCAGCCGGCTGGTTGTACATCTGGCGCAGCTGCTCATCGGTCATGTTCTGCTGTGCGCCCCAACCGCTCTGGGGATCCATGACCTGGCCGGGAGCCCGCTGGCCGTACTGGGCCTGTCCGTAGGGCGCCTGCGGGACACGCGGTGCCTGCGTTGCTCCACGGAAATTCTTTCCGTTGAAGATCGGGTTTCCGCCAAGTGCCATTGCTGGTGTCCTCCAAGTAAAGGGTTGAGTCGTGACTTACGAACCACGCTACCAATATCTACGCGCTCACGCCCGAATAAGTTCCCCGTCCATGGCGTCGAAACCCAACCGTGATGCACCCGGGTGGACGGTCGCCCGCGCCGCTGGGCCGCGCGTAGGCCATGCCGCCCCTGAGGAATACCGCTGATCAACAGAAGTTTCTTTGCGAACACTTTGCCAATGCGCCATTGCTGTAACGCAGTTGTTATGCGATCGCTACCAGACGGCCTCCCCCCACCCTAAAATTTGCCCCTGACGAGCTGTAACATAAACCACACACGGTGACGGATATCACAATCAGGCGCCCAGCCTGCAGAAAGCACCACCATCCGTCCCGTGACGTTTGCAGTGGTTGCAATGGCGCACCCCTGGCCACCCCACCCAAGTGGAGGATTTTCATTTTGAGAAGTACACCCAAAGGCTTGCCGCACAGACGGCCGGGCGGATTGCTGAAAGTGATAGGGGCCCTCTTTGCCTCTGTCGTCGCAATACTGCTCGTCGTCGCCCCGGCATCACAGGCCACTTCGCCGTCTCCGACACCATCCCCGTCGATTACGACTTTCCAGAACAACATCAGCGGCTTCCTACGGGATGACGCGCGCGCCCCGATCGCCGATGTCACCATAACCGCCAGGAGCGGGGACTTCGAAGGGACCGCCAAATCCGCGGCCAACGGGTCCTGGAGCATCGGCGTCCCTGTCCAGGGCACCTATGAGATCGAGCTGGACGAATCGACCCTGCCGGAGGGCATCAAGCTCGCGGAGGGCCAGGAAAACCCCCGCAGTGTCACGTTCAGCCAGACCTCCAACCTCTCGGTGATTTTCGCCTTCGGTGAGGGCATCGTGGTCCAGCAGCAGGACTTCGGCCAGAATCTCCTCAACCGGCTCGTGGCGGGGCTGAGCTTTGGCCTCCTGTTGGCGCTGGCTTCCGTGGGACTTTCCCTGATCTTCGGAACCACGGGACTGACCAACTTCGCACACGGTGAAATGGTCACCCTCGGCGCCGTGCTCGTCTTCACGTTCAACGCAGTTGGCCTTCCCTTCTGGCTGGCGATCATCCTTTCCCTGCTCGGCGGCGGATTGTTCGGCTACGTCCAGGACGCCGGCCTGTGGAAACCGCTGCGCAGGCGCGGGACGGGCCTGGTGCCGATGATGATCGTCAGCATCGGCCTCGCTCTGGCCGTCCGCTACGTCATCCAGTTCTACTTCGGCGGCGCCACCCAGCAACTTCCCTATGCACAGAGTGCGGAAATCCAACTCGGCCCCGTCTCCATCTCGCCCAATAATCTGTGGTCCCTCGTCATCAGTGCTGTGGTGATCGCCCTGATCGGCATCATTCTGCTGAAGACCAGGCTGGGCAAGGCCACCCGCGCTGTGGCCGACAACCCGGCGCTCGCCGCCGCCTCCGGAATCGACGTCGACAACGTGATCCGCATCGTCTGGGTGGCTGGCGGCATGCTGGCCTCGCTCGGCGGCATTCTGTGGGCGTACTATCGCCCCGGCGTCACGTTCGATATGGGCTCGCAGATCCTGTTGCTCATCTTCGCCGGCGTGACCCTCGGCGGACTAGGCACCGTCTTCGGTGCGTTGATCGGGTCAATCATCGTCGGCATCTTCGTGGAGCTGACCACCGTGTTCGGCCTCGCAGCCGACCTCAAATATGTGGGAGCACTGTTCATCATGATCGTTGTCCTCTTGTTCCGGCCCCAGGGCATCCTGGGCCGTCGCGAGCGCGTGGGTTAGGAGGCAGCCATGGACTTCGGATTCATACTTTCCAGCGCTGCCGGTGAACTGTTCAGCCCGACGACGGCGGCCTACGCGCTTGCCGCTCTCGGCCTCGCGGTTCACTTCGGCTACTCGGGCCTGTTGAACTTCGGCCAGGCCGGCTTTATGGCAGTGGGAGCCTACGGCTTTGCCATCTCCACCCTCACATTCGGCGTTCCGTTTTTTGTCGGACTTCTCATCGCCATTATCTGTGCGGCCATTTTTGCCCTGTTGCTGGGTATCCCAACCCTGCGGCTCCGGGCTGACTACCTGGCAATTGTCACCATTGCCGCGGCCGAAATCGTCCGCTACATCGTCACCACCAACCAGCTCACGTCCGTGACTGGGTCCGCCAACGGACTGGCCGCCTTCGAGGGCGGGTTCTATGCAATGAACCCTTTCCCAGAGGGTTCCTACTTCGGGATGAACAACAGGGATTTCTTCATCCGCGTTGTGGGCTGGGGACTTGTCATCGTCTGCTGCATCCTCGTGTGGCTGCTGATGCGCAGCCCCTGGGGCCGTGTCCTCAAGGGCATCCGCGAAGACGAGAACGCCGTCCGCTCGCTGGGCAAGAACGTGTATGCCTACAAGATGCAGGCCCTGGTCATCGGAGGCGTGCTCGGAGCACTGGCGGGCATGATCTTCACGCTGCCCCGGGGCGCGGTCCAGCCGGCCAACTACGGCACGGAGCTCACGTTCTTCCTATACACCTGCCTGCTGCTCGGCGGCCTCGCCACGGTGCTGGGACCCGTGGTCGGCGCGATGATCTTCTGGGTGGTGCTGTCCCTCACCCAGGGCATCCTGTACGGACTGATTGAATCCGGGGCAGTGACCTGGCTCAACACAGTCCAGGCCGGGCAACTGCGTTACATACTGGTAGGCATCGCCCTGATGCTTCTGATGATTTTCAGGCCGCAGGGCGTCTTTGGCAACAAGAAGGAGCTGGCGTTCGCATGAGCAAGCACAGCGGAGACTCTACAGAGGAAAACGTCGATTACATGACGGACGACCGCCCGATCGCGGCCGGGGAGGCCGCTCCCGGCTGCAAAAAGCGGGACCCCATCGTGGTGGCGGAGAACGTCACTCGCACCTTCGGCGGCATCAACGCGGTGGATGTCGAATACCTCGAGATCCCTCGCCACAAGATCACGGCGTTAATCGGTCCCAATGGTGCCGGCAAGACCACACTCTTCAACCTTCTCACCGGTTTCGATACTCCGAACTCCGGCAAATGGCAGTTTGAAGGAAACAGCCTGGCCGGGGTCTCACCGTACAAAGTGGCCAGGATGGGCATGGTGCGCACGTTCCAGCTCACCAAGGTCATGGGCAAACTCACGGTAATGGAAAACATGCGTCTTGGCGGTTCGGAGCAGCCCGGTGAGCGGCTTTCCAAGGCGCTGTTCAAGGGCATCTGGGGCGGCCGTGAAAAAGAGATAACCGCACAGGCAGACGTCTTGCTGGAGAAGTTCAAGCTCGAAACGAAGAAGGACGATTACGCGGCGTCCTTGTCCGGGGGGCAGCGCAAGCTGCTGGAAATGGCGCGTTCCCTGATGGTCCGGCCCAAGCTGGTGATGCTGGATGAACCCATGGCGGGTGTTAACCCGGCACTCACCCAGTCCCTCCTAGACCACATCAAGAACCTCAAGGCAGAAGGCATGACCGTGTTGTTCGTCGAACACGACATGAATATGGTTCGCCACATTGCCGACTGGGTGGTGGTGATGGCCGAAGGCAAGATTGTTGCTGAAGGCCCGCCTGGTGAAGTGATGAAGAACCCCGCGGTAATCGACGCCTACCTGGGCGCGCACCACGACGTCGATCTGGGCGACGCCGAGGGAATCAAGGAACTTGCAGCCGAACTCGTAGCCGACGAGGAGTCCATCGTCGGCACCGAAAACGCCGGCATCATCGCCCTCGACATCGTCGCCGCGGATTCCGACGAGCCCGGATCCAGAAAGAGGGACACCGAATGAGTGCCACCAGCCCGGCGCCCGCCGCAAGCACCGCAGCATCGCACGACTCAGTCGTAAAGGTAACCGACCTTGTGGCCGGGTATCTTCCCGGAGTGAACATCCTCAACGGCTGCAGCATCGAAGCCCGCAAAGGCGAACTGATCGGCATCATCGGCCCCAACGGCGCGGGCAAGTCCACGCTGCTTAAAGCGATGTTCGGCCTGGTGAAGGTCCATTCCGGTACTGTTGTGGTGCGCGGCCAGGACATCACCGGACTGAAGGCCAACAGGCTCGTCTCCAAGGGCGTGGGATTCGTCCCGCAGAACAACAACGTGTTTTCCACCCTCACCATCGAGGAGAACATGCAGATGGGCATGTTCCAGCGGCCCAAGGACTTCGCCGAACGGTTTGACTTCGTCACCAGCCTCTTCCCTGAACTCGGCAAGCGCCGTGCCCAGCGGGCGGGCTCGCTCTCCGGTGGTGAACGACAAATGGTTGCCATGGGAAGGGCCCTGATGATGGAACCGGCCGTCCTGCTGCTCGATGAGCCATCGGCAGGCCTCTCCCCCGTCAAGCAGGATGAGACATTCCTGCGGGTCCACGAGATCAACCGGGCAGGCGTATCGGTCATCATGGTGGAGCAGAACGCGCGCCGCTGCCTGCAGATCTGCGACCGCGCCTACGTGCTTGACCAGGGTAAGGACGCATACACAGGCACGGGCCGGGAGCTCATGAAGGATCCGAAGGTCATCCAGCTCTACCTGGGAACCCTGGCCGACGAAACCTAGGCGGGGCTTCCCGCCTCCGGCGCCCGTCCCGCAACACGAAAGGGGGCCGTCACCAGCCGGTGGCGGCCCCCTTTGCGTGCCGCCCTGGGCTCCGGCCTCGCCCGCACGCACAGAAGCCCCCGTCCGAACTTGGACGGGGGCTTCTGTGCGTCTGTGGAAGCGGCTTACAGCTTGCCGAATTCTTCCTTGGACGGCTTGTAGTTGTTGTTGTCCTGGTACTCGTAGATCCCGATGTAGGCTTCGGTCGGGTCGCCGGCATCGGAGAAGGTCACAGGACCGGACTGACCGTCGTAGTCAATGTCCTTGCCGTTGCGGAGAAGGGTTACGCAAGAGGCGAAGTTGTTGCACTTCTCGCCGGTCTGGGAGACTTCCTTCAATTTTGCGGCTATATCCGTGCCCTTAGTACTCTTGGCGGCCTCAGCAGCCAGTGCAATCAGGTTGACAGCATCGTAGGACTCGCCTGCGTAGCTGAAGTCCTTCAGGGCCGGATCAACGGCAAGCATCTTCTTCTTGAAGTCCTCCTTGGCGAACGTGCCTGGGATGGTGCCTTGGGCGCCCTTCAGCGTGCCCGGCTGGAAGTCCTTGCTGTAGTCTGACGTGTTGCCGTCCACGAGGAACATCTGGGTTGCCTTGACTCCCTTGCCCGTCATGAGGGGAACAATGCTCTTAGCTTGGTCGAACGTGATCAGGGCAATGGCGTCGGGCTTTGCAGCGATAACCTTGTCCACCTGGCTGCTGAACTGGGAGTCGCCTTCGTTGAACAGCTCTTCGGCAACCACCTTGCCGCCGGCAGCCTCAAAGGCCGCCTTGACGTTCTTCGCCAAGCCTGTGCCGTAGGCATCATTGAGGACGATCATGCCCACTGTCTGTGCGCCACAGGTCGCCATGTAATTGCCCAGGACCTTGCCCTGCAGCACATCCGACGGGGCCGTGCGCCAGTAAAGGCCCTTGTCATCCCACGCTGTGAAGTCCGGAGACGTGTTCGCGGGCGAGAACTGGATGACGCCAGCACCGGTGATCTGGTTGATGACAGTCTTGGAAACGCCGGAAGACGCCGCACCAATGATTGCGCTGACGCCTGAGCCAAGCAACGCTGTGGTGGACTGGGTGGCGATATCGGTCTTGGTGTCACCGGAGTCGCGGTGGGTCACCTCCACGGGCTTTCCAAGTACCCCGCCTGCGTCATTGACTTCCTTGATGCCAAGGTTGACACCGGCAATTTCGGGCGGCCCAAGGAAGGCCAGTGAACCTGTGGTGGGGAGCAGGGATCCCAGCTTAAGCGGCGTTTCCGTGATGGTGGTTGCAGCCGGAACTGCGCCTCCACCGCCGGCCTGCGCTGTGCTTCCGGGAGCCGCGCCGGGAGCGGGGCAGGAGATCCCAGTTGCTGACGTGGTGGTTTCTGTCGAGCTCGGGGTGGAGGTACCACCACAGGCTGTAACCAGAAAGGCGACGCCGACGCTAAGCGCTGTGAGCTTGGCAAGACGGGGTGCCGCCGGGGAAAGTGAAATCATTGACAATCTCCTGGATCGAAAGGTGCGAACGGCCTTTGACGCGGATGATCAGGTGTTCCTGATTTAACTTCAAGCTAATGCAAATCCGCGGAGGATATAAGTGACTGAGGTCACATCCTTATAACAGTCGTTGCATATGCGAAATCAACGGCGGCGATGCTCCGTTCGAGCTCGTGCGGGACGCATGGCGGCCGCAAGAGGGCGCCGTGGGAGAAAATTTGTACCCCAGGTGGGACTCGAACCCACAACACGCGGATTTTAAGTCCGCTGCCTCTGCCAATTGGGCTACTGGGGCGCCCGGTCTATGGTATCCCGTCATTCGCCCGCAAGCGGCCCGGCGTACCGGAATGTCCCGTGGACTCCGCCGGGCCAGAGTGCCAGCGGGAGCAGCTGGAAGTGGTCGCTCCAGGCGTCGTCGGGCGGCAGGATGCCGAAGGACGCAGCCGGGACAAAGCCGAAGCGCGGGTAGTATTCGGTGCTGCCCAGCAACGCAATCCCGCCTTCCCCCGCCGCGTTGGCCCGGGCGATGGTGTCATTCATGAGGGCGCTGCCGATCCCATGGCGCTGCAGCCTGGGTGTCACACCGATGGGCCCCAGCCCCAGCAGCCCGTAGTCGCCCACCCAGCCCCGCGTGCTGATCACATGGCCGACTATTTCGTCGTCCAGCACCGCCACCACGCTGAACTCTGGCAGGTAGTCCTCGCATTCGAAGAGTTGGCGGAGCACTTCTACCTCTTCAGGTTCCCCGTCCACGGGCAGGTTTGTGACCGGGGAGACCGCGAACGCATCGGCCGTCAACGCGAGGATCTTGTCCCGGTCAGCAGCCGTCTCGTTCCGGAGCAGCAACTCGGGCCGCGGCAGGTGCCGGCTTGCGGCTGACAGCTCAGCCAGGGCTTCAACGGCGCGTGCCGCGTCCGCCACCGGCACCAGCAGGTGGTCATGGTGGAAGCCGGCCAGCACGTTGCAGCTGATCCTGGCGTCGGTCAGGGCCTTCCCGACGGCGGCGGTCAGGCCAACGGCTTCCAGCGCCGAGTGCACCTCCAGGGTGATCCACGCAGCCACAAAGTCGTAGTGCAGCCCCAGGGTGTCCGCCCTATCCCGGGGCAGGACCACCGTCAGGCCCTCGGCCTCACGCACAGCAGCCTCAATGCCCGGCTCGAGCGGCCTGCCATGCGGCCACAGGACGTAGACGTATTCCCCCTCCCGCAGTACCGGTTTCAGTGTTGCCAGCAGGCTCTGGAGGTTTTTTTCGCCAGTCATGGTGCCAGTCTAGAAGGGACACCCGGCGGGATACGCAAAAACGGCGGCCATCCCCCTCAAGGGGACAGCCGCCGTCGGGCGTTACTGCAGATGCTTTCTCAGGAAGCCAGTGCTACTTGGCGTCCGCGGTGACCGACTGCTTGGCGTCCACGCTGGTGGCAGCCGCGGCGCCCGGCTGTGCCGCTGCGGCAGGCGCCTCAGGTGTGCTGGCTGCCGGGGCAGGAGCAGCCGCGGCCGGCTTGGGAGCCGGCGTTGCAGCGGCCACGAAGGCGCCGCGCGGGTTGTCTAGGTCGATCAGCTGAGTAGTATCGCGGCCCATGAAAAACGCGAGGATCCAACCCATGATGACGCGGACCTTGCGCTCCACGGTAGGCATGGCCATGCCGTGGTAGCCGCGGTGTGCCAGCCAGGCGAGCGGGCCCTTGAGGCCGATGCTGCCCACGAGGTTGATGTTGGCAACACCCTTCCACTCGCCGAAGCCGGCCACAGCACCCAGGTTCTTGTGCTTGTAGTCCTTCAGCGGCTTGTCCCAGCGCGAAGCCCACAGGTTCTTGGCGAGGCGCTTGGCCTGGCGCAGGGCGTGCTGGGCGTTCGGGACGCAGGTGCCATCCGGCAGGCCGCTGCCCGTGAGGTCCGGCACGGCGGCGATGTCGCCGGCAGCCCAGGCGTTGTCGATGATGCCTTCATCGCCGGCGATGCGGAGGTCCGGCAGAACGCGGACGCGGCCGCGCGGTTCCAGCGGGAAGTCAGAGGAGCGGATCATCGGGTTGGCCTGCACGCCGGCAGTCCAGACGAGGGTATCGGCTTCGAATTCCTGGGCCGGGGTCTTGTCCGGGAGGTTGATCAGCTTCAGCGAGCCCTCGGCGCTGTCCAGCGAGGTGTTCAGGAGGACCTCGATGCCGCGGCTGCGGAGGTGCTCCACAACCCATTCGGCCTGCGATGCCGTGACCTCGGGCATGATGCGGCCCATGGCTTCGACCAGGACGAAGCGTACTTCTTCCTGACGGATGCGGGGGTTGTTCTTGACCGCGGCGCGGGCCAGGTCTTCCATTTCGGTGATGCACTCGATGCCGGCAAAGCCGCCACCGACAACCACGAAGGTCAATGCCTTGGCGCGGGCAGCGGGGTCCGCGATGGTGGACGCGGCTTCGAGGCGCTCCAGCACCTTGTTGCGAAGGGCCACAGCCTCTTCGATGGTCTTCAGGCCGATGCCCTTGTCCGCCAGGCCCTTGATGGGGAAGGTGCGGGTGATGGCGCCTGCGGCCACCACGATGTCGAAGTAAGGGATCTCGATGTGCTCTCCGCCGTCCGCGGGCGCCACGACGGCGGTGCGGTTGGCGTGGTCGATCGAGGTGACGCTGCCCTGGATGAGTTCAGTCTGCTTCAGGTGCTGGCGGTGCGAGACCACTGCGTGGCGGGCCTCGATGTTGCCGCCGGCCACTTCGGGCAGGAAGGGCTGGTAAGTCATGTAGGGCAGTGGATCCACGAGGGTGACGATGCCACCGGCATTCGCGATCTTCTTCTGCAGTTTGAGTGCTACGTACAGGCCGACGTATCCGCCGCCGACGACGAGTACCCTGGGACGGTCCTGGAGCTCTGGGGTGGTTGCCATGATTTAAGGATACAACAGTTTGTGAAAATCTTCACTAACTACGTTTTGCCGCCTGAATCAACGGTTTGGAAGGCTCCGGTATCGGGTTCCTCGCGCGCCGTTCCCGGGTTTCGGCCCGCCCGGCGCAGCTGGAAGACAGCTGCCGCGATGATCACCAGAAAGAGTGCCACTGAGCCGATCACGACGGCGGCGCCAACGGCACTGTCACGCTGTGAGGGTGCCTCCGCCGGGGGCACAGTGGGCTCGGGCAGCGTGGGAACGGCACTTGCCACTTCGTCGGTGGGCACCGGCGCGGGGGCGCCAAGGTTGCCGCGGCGGTGTACGCGGATCCAGTCCGAGATGGAGCCGAGCGGGTTGGCGGCGGCTTCCGGGACGGAGTCCTTCAGGGCAGCCTCGGCGTTCAGCACGCCAAAGCCGTACAGCGGGTCTTTTCCTGCCGGACCGGCGTCCTTGGCCGTCGTGACGATCCGGTTGATGACCTGCTTGGCGCTCATCTCCGGCCACTTGGAACGGATGAGTGCGGCCACACCGGCAACGATCGGAGCAGCTCCGGACGTCCCCGCCCACTCCGCGTAGCCGCCGCCGGGCAGCCCGCCCAGCAGGTTTTCAGCCGGGGCCGCCACGCCGATGCTGATCCCCTGGGAGGACGAGTCGACGCTCGCTGCGCCTTTGCGGTCCAGGCCTGCGACAGTGAGGACGCCGGGGATGGTTGCGGGCGCGCCGACCTGGAGGTTGCCGCCTATCCGGTTTCCGGCGGCGGCCACGATTACCACATCCTTCTGTTCGGCATAAAGGAAGGCTGCATCCCAGCTCTGGGGCCACTGCGGCGTGGCGCTGCCCAACGAAATGTTGATGACTTTGGCTCCGTTGTCCACGGCCCATCGGACCGCTTCCGGGATCTGGTCCTGGTCGCTCTTGCCCGCGGGGTTGGCCGATCCGAGCCACGTTGATACGGACAGGATCTCGGCTTCAGGAGCCACCCCAATCATGCCGTCCGGTCCGGCAGCAGCCGGGCCCGGACTCGGCGAAGCGGTGGCGCCGGCCGGCTGGTGCCCGCGACCGGCCAGTATGGTCGCTACCAGGGTCCCGTGTTCCGGTTTGACCCCCAGGCTTTTCTGCCCGTTGGGGCTGCCGGCCCCGGACGCGTCGAAGCCTCCGGTGACGGCGCCCTTCAGGTCAGGATGCTGGGCATCCACGCCGCTGTCGATCACCGCGACCTTGACACCGGCGCCCTTGGAAATCTCCCAGGCCTTCGTAATTCCGGATTCGCCAAGCCAGTACTGTTTGTCCCGGTCAGCGTCGGCCGTGGCCGCAGGCGCCAGGGTCAGTCCGGCGGCCAGGCTGATGCCTGTAAGGGTCATCGCCAGGAGAGCTGACGCGGTCCGGCGGAACCGTGCGGTTGCTCTGGTCATGTGAGTTCCCATGCTTGGTTGGCTGAGCCCAAAGTCAGTGGAGGCTCAGGGCAATTCCGTCAAGAATATCGTGTTCGCTGGCCGTGGCCGTCACGATCCGGCCCGCGGTGAGTTCGTTCAGCCGCTCCAGGATGCGCCGCCACACCAGTCCGCCGGCGCCCATAACGTCCACGCGGCCGGGGTGCATGTACGCCAGTCCGGCCCGTTCTCCCCGGGTCATGTGGAGGAGGTCTGTGGCGGCTTCGATGATGGTACTGATGGACAGTTCCCTCCCGTGGATGGCCGCTGGTGAATACTCCGGAAGCCGCAGGGCATGGGCGGTGATGGTGGTGATCGAGCCGGCCACCCCGACGACGGCGGTGGCGCGTTCCAGCGGAATTTCCAGCCCCGCCCGGGTGATGGCGGCGTCGACGTCGGCTTCCGCGGCGGCGATCTGCTCCGCCGTGGGCGGATCGTCCTGCAGGTGCCGTTCGGTCAGGCGGACGCAGCCGATGTCCACGGATTTGGCGGCCGTGACACCGGCGGAGGTGCCGAGGACGAACTCCGTGCTTCCGCCGCCGAGGTCAACCACCAGCACCTGCTCCCCGTCAAGGATGGGCAGGACGCTGCTGGCCCCGGCGAAGGACAGGGCAGCTTCTTCATCGCCCGAGATGACCTCCGGCTCAACGCCCAGCAGGTCCCGGATCCCGTCCACAAAGACCTGGCGGTTGCGCGCGTCCCGGCTGGCCGACGTTGCCACAAAACGGATGGACTCTGCGCCGTGCTCGCGGATCATTGCCGCGTAATCCGCGGTGGCCGCGAAGGTGCGCTCCAGCGCCTCAGGGGCAAGTTCGCCCGTGGCATCCACGCCCTGGCCCAGCCGGACAACCCGCATTTCCCGGACCACGTCGGTGAGCTTCGCTGTCCCGTTGCTGCGGTCGATATCGGCAATGAGCAGGCGCAGAGAGTTCGTGCCGCAGTCGATGGCGGCGACGCGGGTCATACCCCTGCCCCGTCAGTGCCTGCGGTCTTGCGGACCGGGGCGGGCCGGCCCACGATCTCCGGCAGGCCCTGGGGTCCGTGGCGGCTGAGATCCTTCGACGGGGCTTCCCCCGCGGTGTCCCAGGCGCCGTCGCAATAGCAGCGGTCCGCGGTCCACCATTCGCTGATGCCGGCGATGGCCTCATCCCCCAGCGGATTCACGCCGGGCCCTGCCGCGAGGGAGTGGCCCACCAGGACGTGGAGGCACTTTACCCGTGTGGGCATGCCGCCGGCGGAGATGCCGTCGATCTCCGGGACGGCGCCGATGCCGGAACGCTCGCCGATGGCCGCGCGGGCCCCGAGATAGTCCTCGTGCGCTGCACGGTAAGCGGCCGCGAGCGGCTCATCGGCGCTCAGGCGTTCATTCATGTCGTTCATCAGCCCGGCGGCTTCCAGCCGGGAAACCGCCGAAGTGATGACGGGGTGCGTCAGGTAGAACGTGGTGGGAAACGGTGTCCCGTTGCTCAGCCGAGGCGCCGTGGCGGCGACGAGGGGGTTGCCGCAGACGCAGCGCGCCGGGATTTCCACCACATCGCGCACCGGCCGTCCCAGCTGCCTGCTGAGTACTTCAAGATCGTGTGCTGATGGCTGGCGGGACTTCTCCGGCGCAGTCGCCGTGTTTTTTTCCACTGGCGCGGGCCATCCTTCCTCTAGCTGTTCAGTCTGTGGCCGCACGCCTGATGGACTCCCACAGGGAATCCACCCACGGCAGATCGGCGGGGTCTTGTGCTGCTGTGGCGGTCAGGCTACTGCTTGTTCCGGCCGGCAGTTCGCTGCCGAAGACCCAGTAGCCGGATTCACCCGGCATAACCATGTTAATGCGGTCGCGGGCCTGCTGCTTCACGTAGTTCGGATCCTGCCACCGCGAGATCTGCTGCCGCAGGCCGTCCTGCTCGGCCTGGCGGGCGGCAATATCGGCGCTGAGGGCAGCGAGTTCGGCGCGTTTGTCGAAGAAAATTTTCACGGTGGGTGCCAGCATGATCGTGATCGCAATCATGACGACGGCCAGTGCCAGCATGCGGCCGGAGAAGGCCTTGGCGGGCACCGGCTGGGTTTCATCGTGCGTGGTGTCCGGCTTCGGCGTCTTGCCCGCAGCGTCACCGCTGTGGCCGCTCCCCTGCCCTTCGGCGGCCTGGAGCCTGGTATCCGAGGTGAGCGTTCCGGCGGTGAACGCCGGCCCGTTGTTGCCCTTGGTCCCGCCTTTTGCGTTGCCGGCCGTGCCGCCAAAATCGGCGCGGATGACGCCGGCGGCTTCCTTGGCTGGGTCCGTGGTGGCTTGTTGCCGGGAAGCGGCCTTGGGAACTTTGGGACGGCGGGTAGCCATGACACTCCTGAAACGTGCGGCCTGCCTCTGGCCGCAACTCTGCGCCTGATGCCGGCTCAATCAATGCCGGCTAAAACAAAACCGGTGGCTATGGTCTTTCAACCATAGCCACCGGTCAGAGGTTTACGCGGATACTAGCCCTTGAAACGCGGGAAGGCGCTGCGGCCGGCGTAGCGTGCGGCGTCGTCGAGTTCTTCTTCGATGCGCAGCAGCTGATTGTACTTGGCAACGCGCTCGGAGCGTGCCGGGGCACCGGTCTTGATCTGGCCGGCGTTGGTGGCCACCGAGATGTCGGCGATGGTGGTGTCCTCGGTCTCGCCGGAGCGGTGCGAGGTGATGGTGGTGTAACCGGCGCGCTGGGCCAGGCTGACGGCGTCCAGCGTTTCGGTCAGTGAACCGATCTGGTTGACCTTGACCAGCAGCGAGTTGGCGGTCTTGGTGTCGATGCCGCGCTGGAGGATAGCCGGGTTGGTGACGAAGAGGTCATCACCTACGAGCTGGACCTTGTCACCGATGCTGTCGGTGAGGGTCTTCCAGCCGTCCCAGTCGTTCTCATCCAGGGGGTCCTCGATGGAAACCAGCGGGTAGTCAGCCACGAGCTCGGCGTAGTAGGCGCTCATCTCGGTGGCGGACAGTGCCTTGCCTTCGAACTGGTAGGCGCCGTCCTTGAAGAACTCGGAGGAGGCGACGTCCAGTGCCAGGGCGATGTCCTTGCCCGGGGTGTAGCCGGCGTTTGTGATGGCTTCCTGGATCAGGTCCAGCGCGGCACGGTTGGAGGGCAGGTTCGGCGCGAAGCCACCTTCGTCGCCCAGGCCAGTGGACAGGCCCTTGGCCTGCAGGACGGACTTGAGGTTGTGGTAGACCTCGACACCCCAGCGGAGGCCCTCGGAGAAGGTCTCGGCGCCGATCGGGACAATCATGAATTCCTGGATGTCCACGTCGGAGTCGGCGTGGGAGCCACCGTTGAGGATGTTCATCAGCGGAACCGGCAGGACGTGCGCGTTGGGGCCGCCCAGGTACTTGTACAGCGGCAGGTCTGCGGAGGCTGCAGCCGCGTTGGCAACGGCCAGCGAAACGCCCAGGATGGCGTTGGCGCCGAGCTTGGCCTTGTTGGGGGTGCCGTCCAGGTCAATCATGGCCTGGTCGATGCTGCGCTGGTCGGTGGCGTCGAAGCCGGTCAGGGCCGGAGCGATCTGGTCGATGACAGCGTCAACGGCCTTCTGGACACCCTTGCCGAGGTAACGTCCCTTGTCTCCGTCACGGAGCTCAACAGCCTCGTGCTCACCGGTGGAGGCACCGGAGGGTACTGCCGCGCGGCCGATCTGGCCATCGGAGAGCAGTACTTCAACTTCTACGGTCGGGTTTCCGCGGGAATCGAGGATTTCGCGGGCGTGGATGGCATCGATAAGCGCCATGGATGTGCTCCTTATGGGCGATTTTGGGGAACGAACAGCTGGAAAAAGCGTTAAATCTGGGACGTCCTCGTCAGGACCAAGCCTAGTCGAGAGTGGTACAGGTTACGGAACCCTATCCATCACCCGGACGTCATGATGGCGACGCGAACTGCCGCCGGATGGCGCCCCGAAGGGCCCGTTCGGCGTCGAATCCCTTGGCACGTGCAGAGCCGACGACGGCGAGCAGCAGGTCACCGAGCTCCTCCTCCGACGTTGCGGTTTCGACTTCCGGGGTTTCGCTCCCCAACCGCTCCCTATCCTCGCAAGCTCGGTCAGGGAACCCTGCGGTCGTGGGCCCATGCTCAACCACAGATCCGGCGCGCTCGGCCCGGTCAAGGAACTTCTGCGCCTTCGCCAGGGCCGGCAGGGCGTCCGGGATTCCCTCAAAGGGCCCCGTACGCTCCGGACGTTCCGCAGTCTTGACGGCGTCCCACTTCCGGACAATCTCCGCCACCGAGGCAGGGAAGCTGTCCTGCAGCGTGCCGTCGGGCCGGAAAACATGCGGATTGCGCCGGACCATCTTGGCACTCAGGCCGCGCGCGACGTCGTCGAACGTAAACGTGCCGCGCTCCTCGGCGAGCCGGGCGTGCAGCACCACCTGAAGCAGCACATCGCCCAGTTCGCCCCGGAGCTCGGCGTCATCCGCGCCGGTCTCAATGGTCTCCGCAACCTCGAAAGCCTCCTCCAGGAGGTACTCCACCAGCGAGGCATGGGTGAGGGCGCCCATCCACGGGCAGTGCTCCCGCAGCTGGGCTATTACAGCGACCAGCCGATCGATGGGAGCCTGCTCAGCCAAGGTTGTCGTAGGCGTCGTTGATGTACTCCACCAACGCTTCCTTCTCTTCAAGCGGCAGGAAGGATGCTTCGGCAGCGTTGAGCGTGAGTTCCAGCAAATCGTCAAGGTCGTAGTCGAAGGTTTCCACGAGGAGCTCGAACTCGTCCGTCAGGGTGACGCCGCTCATCAGCCGGTTGTCGGTGTTGATGGTGACGTTAAAGCCCAGCTGGTACAGCATGTCCAGCGGGTGGCTCTCGATGCCCTCGCCGAAACCGGCGATTGCTCCGGTCTGGAGGTTCGACGACGGGCAGATCTCCAAGGCGATGCCGCGGTCGCGGATCCAGCTGGAGAGGTCGCCCAGGGTCACCAGGCCGATGCTGTCCTCGTCGCTTACCGAGCTGTCGTCGTCTTCGTCGTCGAACTCGACCATGATGTCCTCGGCGATCCGGACGCCGTGGCCCAGACGCAGTGCCCGGCCGTCAACGAGGGCGGACTGGATGCTTTCGAGTCCGGCGGCCTCGCCGGCGTGCACCGTCGCGGGGAAGTTGTGCTCGGCGAGGTAGGTGAAGGCGTCCTTGAACCGGGACGGGAGGAAGCCGTCTTCAGCTCCGGCGATGTCAAAGCCCACAGCGCCCTTGTTGCGGTGGCGGACAGCGAGTTCGGCGATTTCCTGGCCCCGGTCTGCGTGGCGCATGGCTGTGATCAGCTGACCCACCTGGATTTCGCGGCCGCTTTCGGTCACGGCGTCCACGCCGGCTTCGAGGCCCTCCTGGACGGCTTCAACGACCTCGTCCAGGGACAGGCCCTTCTGGAGGTGCTGCTCCGGTGCCCAGCGCACTTCGCCGTACACCACGCCGTCGTCCGCGAGGTCCTCAACGAATTCCTTGGCGACGCGGATCAGGCCTTCCTTGGTCTGCATCACGGCAACTGTGTGGTCGAACGTCTCCAGGTAGCGGACCAGTGAGCCGGAGTCCGCGGACTCGCGGAACCACTCGCCCAGGGCCACCGGGTCGGTGGAGGGCAGCGTGTGGCTAACGGCCTCGGCCAGTTCGATGATGGTAGCTGGACGGAGACCACCGTCCAGGTGGTCGTGGAGCGAAACTTTGGGCAGGCTCTTCAGGTCGAAATCGATGGCAGGGGCAGCGTCAACAATAGGCTCAGTCACCTTCCAACCTTAGGGTCGGCAGGCGGCTTATGCCAGCCGCTACTTTCCGAGCTGCTCGGCTTCAGCCGGGGACGACGCCAGCAGCGGCAAAGCCGCAGTGTGCGCAGCGGTGTGCGCGGGCAGGGCACCTCCCGGGCCGCCGTCGAGCCATTCATCCACAGTTTCGGCGTCGTTGCGGGCCAGGTGCTTGTGCCACCAGCGCAGCAGGTGGTCGATCAGGATGCCCAGCACGATAGCGAACACCACGGCAATGCCTGCGCTGAGCAGCGGGTTGTTGTGGAGCCAGGGGAAGGAACTGGCCAGAATCCCGATGCCGATGGAGTACCCCACCCAGGTGAAGCAGGCGAAGGCGTCCAGCAGGAAGAAGCGGCGGTGCGCAAAGCCGGTACTCCCGGCCACATAGTTGACCGCCACCCGGCCCCAGGGAATGTAGCGCGCCGTGAAAATCAGGACGGCGCCGCGTTTTTCGAGTTCATACCGTGCCCAGCCGAAGGCCTTCTGCACTTTGGGACGGCGCATCCACTTCCAGCGGTCAAGGCCAATCCTGCGGCCGAGCATAAAGGCCATGTTGTCACCGGCGATGGCCCCGATCAGTGCTGTCGCGCCCAGGATCCAGAGGTTCGGTTCACCGCTGTGCCGGGAAAACGCAGCCAGTGCCACGATGAGCGTCTCGCTGGGAACCACCATGGCGAAGCCGTCAACGAAGAAGAACACCAGAAGGACCGGGTAGATCCACCATTGGCCCGCTGCATGGAGCACGGCCTCATTAATAAACTCCACGCGGGTCTTGCTCCTAGACGAAAATGATGCAGCCGGAAGTGACGTAAGTCGCTCTTCAGTGTCCCATGCCCGGGACCCCGCCCGCTACGCCCGGACGCCACAAACCCTAGGCTTCCGGATCCTTCAGCCGCTCCACCACAGGAACCTTTCCCCGGATGCGGTTAATGATCAGATCCACCACGATTCCAAGGCCTACGGCGCAGACGATGGCGATGGCCGCGCCGAGCAGGTGATTGTTTTCAAACCACTGGCCGAAGAACAGCCCGATACCTACGGAATAGGAGGCCCACAGCGTGGCGGAGAGCACCGTCAGGCCAACGAAACGCAGGTGCGGATAGTGGGTCACCCCGGCGGTGAGGTTAACGGCAACCCTGCCGATTGGAATGAACCGCGCCACGAGGATGAGCGACGCCGGCCGTTTCCTCAGCTCGTCTCCTGCCCAGCGGAAGGCCCCTTGCATACGCGGTCCGCGCATCCAGTGCCAGCGACGCGTACCCACCCGGCGCCCGATGAGGTAGGCGATGTTGTCGCCTGAGAAGGCGCCGAGGCCCGCGACGGCCATCAGCAGCCAAGGATTGGGGACGTCCGCGGTGGCGGCCACCGCGGCCAGGCCCACCACCACGGATTCGCTGGGGATCGGCGGGAAAAACCCGTCGATCAGGCAGCAGGCCAGCACAAGGAGGAGCACCCACGGCTGCCCGGCGGCAGCGAGGATGAATTCGTTGATGGCCTGCATTATCCCTATGCTATTCGGTCGATGATGAGCTGTTGCGCCGGGCGTGCCCCTTCCGGGGCGATCGTGATGGCGTGTTCAAGGGCGTCCTTGGCGCGCGCGAACTTCTCCGGCGTGTCCGTGAGCAGTGTCATGAGCGGCTCACCGGCACGGACCATGGCACCTGGCTTTGCGTGCATGCGGATCCCGGCACCTGCCTGGACGGCGTCCTCCTTGCGGGCGCGCCCTGCCCCGAGGCGCCACGCCGCAACACCGACGGCCAGGGCATCAAGTTCAACCAGGACACCGTCGGCCGGGGCGTAAATGACCTCGGATTCCTTGGCGACCGGCAGTTTGGCGCGCGGATTTCCGCCCTGCGCTTCGATCATCCGGTTCCAGAGGTCCATGGCGCGGCCGTCCTTCAACGCGGCGCGTGGATCGGCGTCGTGGACACCCGCGCAGGCCAGCATCTCCTCGGCCAGGCGGACGGTGAGTTCGACGACGTCCTCCGGGCCGCCGCCGGCCAGGACCTCCACGGATTCCTCCACTTCGATCGCGTTGCCCGCGGTGAGGCCGAGCGGGGTGCTCATGTTGGTCAGCAGCGCCACAGTGTTCACGCCCGCGTCCTTGCCCAGGGCCACCATGGTTTCGGCCAGTTCGCGTGCCCGGGCCTCGTCCTTCATGAATGCTCCGCTGCCCACCTTGACGTCCAGGACAAGGGACCCCGTGCCTTCGGCGATCTTCTTGCTCATGATCGAGGAGGCGATCAGCGGGATCGCCTCCACCGTGCCGGTGACGTCACGCAGTGCGTAGAGCTTCTTGTCCGCCGGCGCCAGCCCCGCCCCGGCAGCGCAGATCACGGCGCCGATGTCCTGGAGCTGGGCCATCATTTCGTCGTTGCTCAGGTCCGCCCGCCAGCCGGGGATCGATTCCAGCTTGTCCAGCGTGCCGCCGGTGTGGCCAAGGCCGCGGCCGGACAGCTGCGGCACGGCCACACCGAACACTGCCACCAGGGGTGCCAGCGACAGCGTGATCTTGTCTCCCACTCCCCCGGTGGAATGCTTGTCGCTGGTAGCCTTCACGCCGCCGTCGGGCCGCCGGAGACCGCTGAAGTCCATCCGTTCACCCGAGGCGATCATAGCGGCCGTCCAGCGCGAAATTTCGGCCCGGTCCATGCCGTTGAGCAGGATGGCCATGTTCAACGCGGCCATCTGTTCGTCCGCGATGACCCCGCGGGTGTAGGCGTCAATGGTCCAGTCGATCTGCTCCGGACTCAGGACGCCCCGGTCCCGCTTGGTGCGGATGATGTCGACGGCGTCGAAAGCCTCAGTTGCCTGTGTCACCTTGGATCCTCCAGGTTTTGGGGACCGAATGCGTCGGGCAGCACCTGGTCCATTGTCTTGATGCCTTGGGTGGTCATGAGCTCCATGTCAGGCGCGCGGAATTCATAGAGAAGCTGCCGGCAGCGGCCGCACGGCATCAGCACGTTGCCGGCGGAGTCCACACAGTAAAAGGCGCGCAGCAACCCACCGCCGGTCATGTGCAGGTTTCCCACCAGCGAGCATTCAGCGCACAGGGTGAGCCCGTAACTGGCGTTTTCCACGTTGCAGCCGCTGACCAGACGCCCGTCCTCGGTGAAGGCCGCGGCCCCCACCGGGAACTTCGAATACGGGACGTAGGCCTTTTTCATGGCGTCGACTGCCGCAGCTTCGAGGGCCCGCCAATCGACGGGGAGCGAACCCCGTTCCTGTTCCATGGCCGTCATCCCTTGACGTACGGGATGCCGCTGGCTGCCGGCGGCCTGGACCGGCCCACGATCCCGGCCACGGCCAGCACGGTGACCAGGTACGGCAACATGGCCATGAACTGGCTGGGCACCGGGGTGCCGATAATGGTCACGATGCTCTGCAGGTTGTCCGCGAAACCGAACAGCAGCGCCGCGAAAAACGCGCCGATGGGGTTCCACCGGCCGAAGATCAGTGCGGCCAGTGCAATGAAGCCTCGGCCGCCGGAGATCTCCTTGGTGAAGCTGTCGATCGCCACGAGGGTGAAGAACGATCCGCCGATGCCCGCGATGGCGCCACCGAGCGTGACATTCCAGAACCGCGTGGCGTTGACCTTGATGCCCATGGTGTCGGCGGCCTGCGGGTGTTCCCCGACGGCCCTGACGCGGAGTCCCCACTTGGTCTTGAACAGGCCCACCCAGACCACGATGACGGCGACGTACATCAGGTAACCCACCAGCGACTGCTTGAACAGGATGGGGCCGATGATCGGGATGCTGGAAAGCACGGGGATCTCGATGATGTCCAGCCCCGGCGGTGAATTGAATTTTTCCTTGTCGGCCTGCATGACTGTGCTGAACAGGAACCCCGTGACACCGGAGACCAGGACGTTCAGCACCACGCCCACGATGATCTGGTTGACCAGGTACTTGATGCTGAAGACTGCCAGCACCATGGACACCACAGCACCCGCGACGGCTGCGGCGAGGAGGCCGACGAACGGATTCTGCGTCAGACTAGCCACCATCGCTGCCGTAAAGGCCCCGCCCAAAAGCTGGCCTTCGATGGCAATGTTGACCACCCCGGCCCGCTCGCACAGCACGCCGGACAATGATCCGAACACGAGCGGAACGGCCAAGGTAACAGATCCGGCGATCAGCCCGGCCAGCGAAATGCTGGGTGTCCGGGCACCGCCCACCACCCAGATGAGGAAGGCCGCCACGAACAATACCGTGAAGGTGATGGTCAGCCACGCTGGTGCGGGCCTGGCCTTGGTCTTCAGATAGACGGCATAGGCCGCCAGTCCCAGCATCAGGATCGAGAGGACAATGCCGCCCGGCATTGCGGGTACTTCAAGGGCTGGAAGCTGGAAGAAGTCCCCGCCCGTGGAAATGCCGAACTTAGCGGTCTGCCCGGGTCCCATCAGCCCAAAGAATATGAAGGCGACCAGGCCCAGGGAGGTGAGCAGGACGGGGGTCTTCCAGACCACGGGTTTACCGGACGTTGCCTGGACATCACCGGATTCCGGCGCTGGTCCCGGGCGTCCCTGTCCCGGACGGGGCGAAGTTGCTGTTGCGCTCATGCTGCGCCTCCGGTGGTTGCTGCCTGCTGGGACTTTCCGGCTTTGGCCGGCTTTTTGCGGCGGGGATTCAGCCCGAAGACCGCCCGGACCAGCGGCGGGGCCGCGATGAAGAGAACGATCAGCGACTGGACCACCAGGACAATATCGATGGGCGTGCCGGTCTGGATCTGCATCTGCACGGCACCGGCGCGGAAGGCGCCGAACAGCAGGCCGGCAGCGAAGGTGCCCCACGGCGTCGAACGTCCCAGCAGCGCCACCGTAATAGCGTCAAACCCGTACGTTGCCGCGACCCCGTCCGTAAGGACCTTTTCCGTGCCAGCCACCTGCGCCACGCCGGACATACCGGCGAGTGCGCCGGCTATCGCCATGACCAGGATGGTGGACCGCGAGACGTTGATTCCGGCAGTCAGCGCGGCCTTCGGGTTGGCCCCCACGGCGCGGAATTCGAACCCAACCGTGGACCGGTTGAGCAGCCACCAGACCAGGACCGTGGCCGCGATGGCCAGGACGAAGCCCAGGTGCAGGCGGTACTGCGAGCCGAAAATCTGCGGGTAAACCGCAGTGGGGTCCAGGATGGGAGAGATCGGGTTGGTCTCTCCCGGGCGCTGGAATGCCGGGGTGTTCAGCAGATAGCGCAGGAAATAGAGCGCGATGTAGTTGAACATGATGGTCAGGATGACCTCGTGGGCACCGGTCCGGGCTTTAAGCAGGCCAACCATCCCGCCCCAGAGGGCACCGCCGATGATCCCGGCCAGCAGGACCAACACCAGGTGCAGGCCCAAGGGCAGGTGCAGGGCGAAGCCAACCCAGGCCGCCAGGATGCCGGCCATGATGATCTGGCCTTGGGCGCCGATGTTGAACAGCCCGGCCCGGAACGCCAATGCCACGCCGAGGCCCGCCGTGATGAGCGGAGTTGCGATGGTCAGCGTTTCCATGAGGGGCGCGAACTGGACGGCGAGGCCGGAACCGCGGGGGTTGAAGACGGCTCCTTGGAACAGTGCGATGTATGAACGGGTGGCCGCGTTCCAGACAGCCGAGAGGAAGTCCGCGGGCCGGGCAAACAGGTAGCTGGAAGTGGCTCCCACTTGCTTGTCGGTGCTGGCGATCAAAAGGCCGCCGATGAAGAGAGCCAACAGTACGGCGAGGACCGAGACCATGCCGCTACCGGTGAAGATCTTCCGGACCAGCGTGTCCGGGCCGCCGGGGAGCTTCCCGCTTTGGGCTGCGGCGGGTACTGCCGAGGGGCTGATGGCCCCTCCAGCGGTATCCACGGCCACCACGGCGGCAGTTTCTTCGGCCGCTACGCTAGGCTCGTGCGGTTTCGCATGCGTTTCATCATGTTTGGGGGGATGCTCTTCAGGCATGATCGCCTCCTTCGGCGCCGGAGGTCCCGTGGCTTTCTGCAGCAGCGGAGTCAGTCTTGTCTGCGGCGGACTTGTCTGCGCCCGCAGCGTCGGCCGGTGAGATTCCGGCCATCATCAGGCCAAGGACGTTCCGCCCGGTTCCTGCCGGCACGATGCCCACCAGCTTGCCCTTGTAGAGAACAGCGATCCGGTCCGCGAGTTCCATGACCTCGTCCAGCTCAGTGGAAATGATCATGACGGGTGTGCCTTGATCCCGCTCGGCCACAATCCGCTTGTGCAGGAATTCGATGGATCCGACGTCCACACCACGCGTGGGCTGCGAGGCGATGAAGAGGCGCAGCGGCCGGGAGAGTTCCCGCGCCATGACCACCTTCTGCTGGTTGCCGCCGGACAGGGTGCCGGCGGCCAGCAGGCCCGACGGCGTCCGTACGTCGAACTCGTCGATCCGCGTTTTCGCGTTCTCCAGCACCTTTGCCGGGCTCATGCTGATTCCCTTGGCGAACGGTGGCTGATCGTAACGGTCAAGGATCAGGTTTTCGGCGATTGAGAACGTGCCGATGAGGCCGTCAACAGACCGGTCTTCCGGGACAAAGCCGACGCCCGCGTTGAGAACGTCCTTCACGCTGCGGCCAACGAGTTCCTCACCGTCCAGCAGGATGGAGCCGTGAACGCGGTCCTGCAGGCCAAGGATGGCCTCGGTGAGTTCGGTCTGGCCGTTGCCCTGGACTCCCGCGACGGCGAGGATCTCGCCACGGGCGATGTCGAAGGTGATGCCGTCGACGGTGTGCTGCCCGTTCGGGGCAATGACCGTGAGGTCTTTGACCTGGAAGGTGGTTTCCTGCGGTGTCGCGGGTGCCTTGTCCAGTGTCAGGTTCACGGCACGTCCTACCATCATGGAGGCCAGTTCCGTGGTTGAGGCGCCGGGGTTGGCGGACCCCACCACCTTGCCGCGCCGGATCACCGTGATGGTGTCCGAGACGGCTTTCACTTCACGCAGCTTGTGCGAGATGAAGACGATTGAAGTGCCGTTGGACTTGAGCTGGCGCATGATGTCCAGCAGTTCGTCCGTGTCCTGGGGCGTCAGGACGGCCGTGGGCTCATCCAGGATGAGGACCTTGGCGTCGCGGACCAATGCCTTGATGATTTCCACGCGCTGCTGGACGCCCACCGGAAGGTCCTCCACCAGCGCGTCGGGATCGACGTCGAACGCGTAGCGGTCAGAAATCTCCTTGATTTTCCGGCGGGTGTCCTCCAGGTTGAGGAAACCGCCGGCCGTGGTGGACTCAGCTCCAAGGGCCACATTCTCGGCGACGGTAAAAACCGGAACAAGCATAAAGTGCTGGTGCACCATGCCGATGCCGGCCGCCATGGCGTCGCCGGGGCCGCGGAAGGAAACGGGTTTGTCGTCAACGAGGATTACGCCCTCGCTGGGCTCGTAGAGCCCGTACAGCACATTCATCAGGGTGGACTTGCCGGCCCCGTTCTCGCCCAGCAGACAGTGGATCTGTCCGGGTTCAACCACCACGTCAATGTGATCGTTGGCGAGCAGGGAGCCGAAGCGTTTGGTGATCCCTCTGAGTTCAAGTTTCAAAACTCTGACCAATCTCGAAGCGTCCGTAAATGAACCGGACGGGATATATGGCTGCAGCACCAGCCTAGTGCCTGCAGTCCCGGGTGGACGGTCTCGCTGGGCAGCCGACTCCAACGAAAAGCGCCACCACCCGGCCAGTCTGTGACCATCCGGGGGTGGCGCTTATCGAGGATGACTAAGCCTTGGGGCTCGCCGCAGACTCGACCTTAACCTTGCCGTCCATGATGTCCTTCTTGAGCTGTTCCAGCTCGGACTTCAGATCGGCAGGGACCTGGGAGTCGAAGCTGTGGAACGGGGCCAACTGGACTCCGTCGTTCGCCAGCGTGCCGACGTACGGCGTGTTGGTGAACTTGCCGTCCTTGTCCTCCTTCACCACGGTCTCAACAGCTTCGCCCATCAGCTTCATGACTGACGAAAGCATGATGTCCTTGTAGTCGGGAGCTGTGAGGAAGCCATCGGAGTCAACCCAGATGAGCTTGACGTCCTTGCCGGCCGCTTTCGCTTCGTTCAGCGCTGCGCCGGCACCCTTGCCCACCGGACCGGCCACGGGCATCACGATGTCCGCACCCTGGTCCAGGAAGTTCTGGGTGAGCTGCTTGCCCACGTCCTGTTTGGTGAAGTCGCCGGTGAAGCTTCCGTCCTGTGCAGCCTTGTCCCAGCCGAGGACCTTGACGTTCTTGCCCTTTTTCTCGTTGTAGTACTTCACGCCGTCGGCGTAGCCGTCCATGAAGATGGTCACGGTGGGGATCTTGATGCCGCCGAACGTGGCGACGGTACCTGTCTTGGTCGATCCGGCCGCGAGGTACCCTGCCAGGAAGGCAGCCTGGGCGGTGTCATAGATGATCGGCTTGACGTTGCTGATCGGCGTCGCGTAGCCGAAGTCGATGATCGCAAAGTGGCTGTCCGGGTTTGCAGTCGCCTGGGCCTTGGTGGCGTCACCGAGGAGGAAACCGACCGTGATTGTGAGGTCGCAGCCGGCGGTGACCATGGCACGGAGGTTCGGCTCAAAATCGTTGTTGGTCTGGGATTCAACCTGGTTGACCTTGATACCCAGGTCCTTCTCGGTCTTCTTCAGTCCATCGTAGGAGGACTGGTTGAATGACTGGTCATCGAATCCGCCGGAGTCGGAGACGATGCAGCCGGTGTAGTCGCTCGCCGTCGCGGTGGGGCTGCCGGCTTCGGGAGGCGCACCGCAACTGGTCAACAGGAGTGCGGTAGCACCCATGGTGGCCACGCTTGCAACTGAACCGCGCTTAAGGTGTGCACGCAGTGATGTCTTCAAGATTCCTCCAGGATGAAGAGAGATGCGCTACGACGTGGATTCAATGAGTGTCTGTTTCAACCCTGAAATTCTGTTTTCACTGACGGTCCGCAGCACTGCGCCGAAGCGCTCTGATAGAAGCAACATTAGTGGCCTGCAGCACATCCGCTACCGCATTGGAGCCGGATCCTGAACATTGTTGAGAATTTGTTACCAACCAGTAGAAGACGGCCGTTCCGCACCCCTCCCATTAAGCGCGAACGGACATTTGGGGCCAGCCGGGAGGGGCCCCAAATGTCCGTTCGCGCTGGTGGGGTTGGTTAGAGGCGCACCAGCATCTTGCCGGTGTTCGCGCCGTCGAGCAGATCCATGAAGGCCTGGGGCGCATTCTCCAGCCCATCCACCACTGTCTCGTCATACCGGATTGAACCGTCCGCGAGCCAGGCTGACATCTTGGCGAAGAATTCAGCGCTGTGCTGGTGCTGTCCGCTCACCAGGAATCCGCGGAGCGTCAGCTGTTTGCCGATGGCGAGCGCGAGGTTCCGCGGCGCCGGCGTGGGTTCGGTGGAGTTGTACTGGGCTATCGCACCGCACATGGCCACACGGCCGCCCACATTCATGACCGCCAGGGCAGCCTCCAGATGATCGCCGCCCACGTTGTCGAAGTACACGTCGATACCTGCGGGTCCTGCGGCCTGTGCAAGCTGTTCCGGCACCGGCCCGTCGTTGTAGTTGAACGCGGCGTCGAAGCCCAGTTCCAGGAGCCGCGCAACCTTCTCCGGGGTTCCCGCGCTGCCAATGACCCTGGAAGCGCCCATCGCCTTGGCGATCTGGCCCACAAGCGAGCCCACGGCACCCGCCGCACCGGACACGAATACGGCATCGCCGGGTTTGAATTCGGCCACTTTGAGCAGGCCGGCGTAGGCCGTCAGTCCGGTCATGCCAAGCGCGCCAAGGAACGCCGACGCCGGTGCAAGGTCCGTGCGGGCAACCGAGGTTGCGTCTGCGTCCAGTACTGCATATTCCCGCCAGCCCAGTTGATGGACGACGGCGTCCCCCGCCTTCCGTCCCTCGGCCCTGGACGCGATGACCTCACCGATGGCGCCGCCGTCGAGCGCTGCATCCAGAGCGAACGGCGCCGAGTACGACTTGACGTCGTTCATGCGGCCGCGCATGTAGGGGTCCACGGAGACGTAGAGGTTGCGGACCAGGATCTGGCCATCCTGAAGCTCCGGCAGCGATGACTCTGCCAGCCGGAAGTTTTCGGGAACGGGACGCCCTACCGGACGTGAGGCCAGGCGGATTTCCCGGGTGGATGTTGGAAGTGCCGTTGTCTGGCTCATGCTGCGAACTCCAGGATCTTGATGTCCACCGTCATGTTTCCGCGGGTGGCGTTGGAATACGGGCAGATCTGATGCGCTTTGGCCACCAGTGACTCGGCCGTGGCGAGATCCAGGGCCGGAACCGCGATCTCCAGTTCAGCAGCGAGGCCGTAGCCCACGCCATCATTCAGCGCGCCAAAGTGGATCTTGGCCGCCACGGCTGAATCGGTCAGGTCTGCACGCTCCTTGCGCCCCACGAGGCGGAGCGCCGAGTGGAAGCAGGCCGCGTAACCGGCGGCAAAAAGCTGCTCCGGGTTGGTGCCCTGGCCGTCACCGCCCAGCTCCACGGGGCTGGCAAGGCTGACATCCAGCTTGCCGTCATTGGTGCGCGCGTTGCCATCGCGGCCTTCGCCGGAAGCCAGGGCCTCGGCAGTGTAGAGAGTCTTCATATGTGGTCCGTCCTGTTGGATGTGGATAACGGAAAATCTTGGGCGCTCAGTGCGCGCTGTGAAGGGCTGCGGTGAGCCGTTCCAGGGTGGTGCGAAGCTGTTCCAGCTCGTCGGCTGACAACCCGGCGGCGTCCGCAAGGTGCCGTGGAATCCCGCTGGCCTTGCTGCTGAGCGAGCGCCCGACCGGCGTCAGATGGACTGCAACACGGCGCTCATCCTCCCCCGACCGGCGGCGCTCCACGAGCCCCATGGCCTCCAGGCGCTTGAGCAGCGGCGACAGCGTGCCGGAATCAAGGCCCAGCTCCTCGCCGAGCTCCTTGACTCCCTTCGGCTCCGATTCCCAGAGGACCAGCATCACCAGGTACTGCGGGTACGTCAGGCCGAGGTCTTCCAACACGGGGCGGTAGACCGCTGTGGCTGCGCGGGAGGCGGAGTACAGGGCAAAACACACCTGGCGGTCGAGGCGGGGAGCTTCAGTCATACCTAAGACGGTAGCCCACAATTCAATTGTGCACAACTTACTCGCCAAAGAGATGCGCGAACGCGGGAAGGCGGAGGCTTAAGTGTCTGTGAGGCGCCGGCGAGGTCAGGGGCGCGTGGGCACGGGGCGGGGCTAGAGGTCGCGGATGGTCCGGAGGGCTGCTGCCGTGAGGACCTGGATGCCCAGGCCCAGGGCGCGTTCGTCCAGGATGTAGTCACCGCGGTGCAGGTCGTATTCTTCGCCACCCGGGGTCTTGGTTCCCAGGCGCATCATCGCGCCGGGACGCTCGGCCAGGAACCAGGCGAAGTCCTCGCCGCCCATGGACTGCGGCGTCAGCACAACGGCGCCCTCACCGATTTCGGCGCGGGCTGCGGCTTCGATGAGCGCAGTCTCGTGCTCCGAGTTGACCACCGGCGGCACTCCCCTGGTGTGTTCGAGATGGACGTCCACACCATAAGGCGCGGCCACCTGCTGCACCACTTCGTCCAGGAGCTCGCCGGCGTCATGCCAGGCATCGCGGTCCAGGCAGCGCATGGTGCCGGCCATGTAGCCCGTGCCGGGAATGGCGTTGGGCGCCGATCCGGCATTGATCTGTCCCCACACCACGGACACTCCGCTGCGGACATCCACCCGGCGGGACAGTACGGCAGGGACGTTGACGGCGATCTGCGCCAAGGCGAACACCAGGTCCTCGGTGAGGTGCGGCCGGGAGGTGTGGCCGCCGCGGCCGCTCAGTTCGATCTTGATGGTGTCCGAAGCGGACGTAATTGCGCCGATTCGCGTACCAATGCGTCCGACGTCGATCCTCGGGTCGCAGTGCAGCGCAAAGATGCGCGGCACACCTTCCAGGACGCCCTGCTCGATGCAGGAAAGCGCGCCGCCCGGCATGGTTTCCTCGGCCGGCTGGAAGATGATCCGGACGGACCCGCCCAGCGGTGACTCCTGGTGCATGCTCTGCAGGACCAGGGCGACGCCGAGCATGGTGGCGGTGTGGACGTCGTGTCCGCACGCATGCGTGACGCCATGGTTCTTCGAGGCAAACGGCAAGCCGGTTTCTTCGATGATGGGCAAGGCGTCAATATCGCCGCGGAGCGCAGCGGCGATCGGACCCTCGCCGATGTCGACGGTGAGGCCGGTGCCTTCAAGCCGCCGCGGTGCCAGTCCGGCGGCTTCGAGCCGCTCCACCAGCTTGTCCGTGGTGCGGTATTCCTTGAAGGAAAGCTCGGGGTGCGCGTGCAAATCCCGGCGGAAGTCGATCAGCTCCGGCAGGAGGGGTTCCAACCATGGCCGCACTAATGCGGTGGGCTCGGCTTCAGTAGTGTAATTACGCACTCATTTACTCTAGCGAGCGTCCACGGAATAGCGTCATCACGGCGGGCGCGTTACAGATTGTGCCGCGCCTGGACACTCCCGACCGGGTTACAGAACGTCGGTGTCGCCGCTGGCCTTGAGCGCGTCAACGGCTCCCTTGACCCGCTGCGCATGCTCCTTGGTGGTCACCAGGAGGGCATCGCCCGTGTCAACGATGACTACGTCCTTGATGCCGATCAGGGCGATAACGCGCTTTGTGTCGGAAACCACCACACCGCTGGCGTTTTCGGTGAAAACCCGGGCGCCTTCACCGATAACGGTGACGTCATCGACTTCCCGCGCGCTGTTGAGCCGGCCCACCGAAGCGAAGTCCCCGACGTCGTCCCATCCGAAGGTGCCTGGCACAACGGCCACATCGCCGGCGGCGGCGGCAGGCTCGGCTACCGCATAGTCAATGGCGATCTTGGGCAGTGTGGGCCAGACGCGGGCCGTGACGGCATCACGTTCGGGAGTGTCCCAGGCCTGGGCGATCTCCTGCAGGCCCTTGAACAGCTCCGGCTGGTTGGCCTCAAGGTGCCTCAGCATCAGGGCAACGGGAGCCACGAACATTCCTGCATTCCAGACGTACTCGCCGCTGTCCACATACTGCTGGGCAACTTCCTCGTCCGGCTTCTCCACGAACTCCACCACGGCCTGGGCGCTGGGTGCACCGTCGATGTGGAGTTGCTCGCCGGCGCGGATGTAACCGAAGCCGGTGGACGGGTGGGTCGGCTTGATGCCGATGGTCACGATCTTGCCGGCGGCGGCCGTGTGGATGGCCTCGCGGACGGCCTGCTGGAACAGGTGGTCGGGACTGATGACCTGGTCAGCGGCGAAGGAACCCATGATGGTGTCCGGGTCGCGCTCGTAGAGGATGGCGGCAGCCAGGCCGATGGCGGCGCCGGAATCCTTGGGCTCGCTCTCCAGGACCAGGTCAGACTCCTGGACCTCGGGCAGCTGCCGGCAGACGGCGGCCCGGTGTGCAGTGCCGGTCACCACGAGCACGCGCCGGCCGGCCAGCGGCTGGAGGCGGTCGTAGGTGGCGCGCAACAAAGTGCTGCCGGACCCGGTGAGGTCATGAAGAAATTTGGGAGCTGCTGCGCGTGACAGGGGCCAGAGGCGGGTCCCTACTCCGCCTGCCGGAATCACCGCAATAAAGCGGTTCAGGGGTGAATCCGGGCTTGTCGCTTTGTCTGTACTCATCACGGCTACTTTAGCTGACGAGCCTTGAACTGCCCTTTCAGAACCCTCCACCAGCTCGCGCGGGCGCGCCGTGGTGTGGTGTTCGTCTCATCTGCAGGCAAAACGCAGGCATTGCGGGGTCACCAAGGAGTTCCTAAATTGAATAAGCTATGAGCGAAGCCTAGATTTAGGGCTGAGCTACGAGTTGCTCTCGCAGCAGGCGTTCCCCCCGCGTGGATCTCATGCCAGCGCCGCTGTGTTGCAGGGAGGTTTATCAGTGCCGACAAAACCAGCTGGCACCTTGTACCGCGGCCGTGAAGGCATGTGGTCCTGGGTAGGACACCGGATTACCGGTGTAGTGATCTTTTTCTTCTTGTTGGTCCATGTGCTGGACACCTCATTGGTGCGTGTGTCCCCCGAGGCCTACACGGCTGTCATCGGAACCTACAAGAACCCCCTCATGGCCCTGGGTGAAACGGGCCTGGTTGCCGCGATCGTATTCCACGCCTTTAACGGCCTGCGGATCATCGCCGTCGACTTCTGGAAGAAGGGCGCCAAATACCAGCGCCAGATGCTGTGGACCGTCCTGGCCCTGTGGGTAGTTGTTATGGTCGGCTTCTCCATCCGCCACCTTTCCCTCGCCCTCGGAGGTCACTAAGCCATGACTGCAACGATCGAAAACCCACGCAGTGGGAAAAACAGCAGCGGCAAGATCTCACCCCAGTACCGCCGGACCGGCAGCAGCAGGGGCAACTTCGAAATGCTGGCATGGCTGTTCATGCGCTTGTCCGGCATTGTGCTGGTAGTCCTCATCTTCGGGCACCTCTTCGTGAACCTCCTGGTGGGCGAAGGCATCCACGCCATCGACTTCGGCTTCGTCGCCGGCAAGTGGGCTGACCCGTTCTGGCAGGTCTGGGACCTCGCCATGCTGTGGCTGGCCATGCTGCACGGCACCAACGGCGTGCGCACCATCATCAACGACTACGCCGAGAAGGATTCCACCCGTCTCTGGCTCAAGATCGTCCTCTACGCGGCCACCACCGTGATCATCGTCCTTGGCACCCTGGTGATCTTCACTTTCAACCCGTGCCCCGTGGTTGACGGCGTTCCGCTGCCCGGCGGCTTCTGCCCCGCGTAGCCATTTCATCCGCTGCCCGCGGTGAGCCGCAGGCCGTATTTTGCGGTGCAGGCAACGCCCGCCCGTTGTTTTTATAGCGAATTTTGAGAGAAAGAGCGCACAAGTATGCAGGTCCATAAGTACGACGTCGTCATCGTCGGTGCCGGTGGCGCTGGCATGCGCGCCGCGATCGAGTCCGGTCAGCGCGCCCGCACAGCAGTACTGACCAAGCTCTACCCCACGCGCTCGCACACCGGCGCGGCGCAGGGTGGCATGTGTGCGGCCCTTGCCAATGTCGAAGAAGACAACTGGGAATGGCACACCTTTGACACCATCAAGGGCGGGGACTACCTGGTTGACCAGGACGCCGCCGAGGTCATGGCGAAGGAAGCCATCGACGCCGTGCTTGACCTGGAGAAGATGGGCCTGCCATTCAACCGCACGCCCGAAGGTCGGATCGACCAGCGCCGCTTCGGTGGCCACACCCGCGACCACGGCAAGGCACCTGTCCGCCGCGCCTGCTACGCAGCAGACCGCACCGGCCACATGATCCTGCAGACGCTCTACCAAAACTGCGTCAAGCACAACGTGGAGTTCTACAACGAGTACTACGTCCTTGACCTCCTGACGGTCGAGGAAGACGCCGTCCGCGAGGACGGCACGCCGTACAAGCAGAAGCGTGTTGCCGGCGTCGTGTCCTATGACCTCGCCTCCGGTGAGCTGCACGTGTTCCAGGCCAAGTCCGTGATCTTCGCGTCCGGCGGCGCCGGGAAGGTCTTCAAGACCACCTCCAACGCCCACACCCTGACCGGCGACGGCATGGGCATCGCGTTCCGCCGTGGCATCCCGCTGGAGGACATGGAGTTCTTCCAGTTCCACCCGACAGGCCTCGCGGGCCTGGGCATCCTGCTTTCCGAGGCAGCCCGCGGCGAAGGCGCCATCCTGCGTAACTCGGAGGGTGAGCGCTTCATGGAGCGCTACGCCCCCACTATCAAGGACCTCGCACCGCGTGACATCGTGGCCCGCTCCATGGCCAACGAAGTCCGTGAAGGCCGCGGCTGCGGCCCGAACAAGGACTACGTCCTCCTGGACCTGACCCACCTGGAGCCGGCGCACATCGATGCCAAGCTCCCGGACATCACCGAGTTCGCCCGCACCTACCTGGGTGTGGAACCGTACACCGAGCCGGTTCCGGTGTTCCCCACGGCGCACTACGCCATGGGCGGCATCCCCACCAACATCACCACCGAAGTCCTGCAGGACAACGACACCGTCATTCCGGGCCTCTACGCCGCCGGCGAGGTTGCCTGCGTTTCCGTTCACGGCTCCAACCGCCTGGGCACCAACTCACTGCTGGACATCAACGTGTTCGGCAAGCGCGCCGGCATCGCCGCCGCGGAGTACGCCAAGACTGCTGACTTCGTGGACCTTCCGGAGGACCCGGAGGCGTACACCATCGAACTGCTGGACATTGCCCGCAACGGCAACGGCGATGAGAAGGTGGCGGTAATCCGCAAGGAACTCCAGGACACCATGGACGCCAACATGCAGGTGTTCCGTACGGCTGACACGCTGAACCAGGTCCTGAGGGACATCGAGTCCTTCGAGGCGCGGTACAAGAAGATCAGCGTCCAGGACAAGGGCAAACGCTTCAACCTGGACCTGCTTGAGGCCGTTGAGCTGGGCTTCCTGCTGGAACTGGCCAAGGTCATGACCGTGGCGGCCCTGCACCGTGAGGAATCCCGCGGCGGGCACTTCCGCGAGGACTTCCCGGAACGCGACGACGAAAAATTCATGAAGCACTCCATGGCGTACAAGGATGACCACGCCCCGGCCGACGGCACCGCGGGGACCGCGGAAACAACAGCCGGCATCCGTCTGGGCACCAAACCGGTTGTCTTTACCCGCTACGAGCCGATGGTGAGGAAGTACTAAGATGACCGCTGAACTTGCTGAGCCAGCCTCCAAGATCGAACTGCCCGCACACATCGGAGGCGGCGGAGAGATCCCCACGTTCGAGGTCACCCTGCGCGTACGCCGTTACAACCCTGAGGTGTCCGAGGACGCCACGTGGGAAGACTTCAAGGTGACCATGTACGGCACCGACCGCGTGCTGGATGCCCTGCACAAGGTCAAGTGGGAAATTGACGGCAGCGTTTCGTTCCGCCGTTCCTGCGCCCACGGTGTCTGCGGTTCCGATGCCATGCGCATCAACGGCCGCAACCGCCTTGCCTGCAAGACCCTCCTGAAGGACCTGGACACCACCAAGCCCATCACGGTCGAGCCGATCAAGGGCCTGCCGGTGGAGAAGGACCTGATCGTGGACATGGAGCCGTTCTTCCAGTCCTTCCGCGAAGTCATGCCGTTCCTGATCAACAAGGGCCATGAGCCCACCAAGGAACGCCTGCAGTCCGCCGAGGACCGTGAACGCTTCGACGACACCACCAAGTGCATCCTCTGCGCTGCGTGCACATCCTCCTGCCCGGTGTTCTGGACCGATGGCCAGTACTTCGGCCCGGCGGCGATCGTCAACGCCCACCGCTTCATCTTCGATTCCCGTGATGATGCCGGCGACATGCGCCTGGAAATCCTGAACGACAAGGAAGGCGTGTGGCGTTGCCGCACCACCTTCAACTGCTCCGAAGCGTGCCCCCGCGGCATCCAGGTGACCCAGGCAATTGCCGAGGTCAAGCAGGCAATTCTCTCCCGTAAGATCTAATTCAGGTTCTTGCTTACGACGGCGTCTCCCACCTTAGGTGGGATGGGCGCCGTCGTTGTTTAACACATGACGGCACCAACGAAAGCAGCACGCGATGTCCCGCTCCGAAAAAGTCAGCTTCGAAGGATCCACTGGCGAGCTCCTGTCCGGCATCATCGACGTACCCGAGGGGCCGGTGCGGGGCTGGGGTGTGTTCTCCCACGGCTTCACCCTGGGCAAGGACAGCCCCGCGGCGTCCCGGATGTGCAAGGCCCTGGCTGACACCGGCATCGGGATGCTCCGCTTCGACAACCTGGGCCTTGGCGAGTCTGCCGGCTATTGGTCGGAGGGCTCCTTCAGCCACAAGGTGGCGGACACGGTCAAGGCCGCCGAATTTATGCGCGAGCAGGGCAAGGCGATCTCCCTGCTGGTGGGCCACTCCTTCGGCGGCGCGGCGGTGCTTTCAGCCGCCCGCCAGATCCCGGAGCTCGACGCCATCGCAACGGTGGCTGCCCCGTTCTCACCCAAGCACGTGGCCCACGTCTTTGACGCCGCACTGGACAAGATCCTCAGCGAGGGCAGCGCGGAAGTGGACCTTGGCGGGAAACGCGTCGAGATCCGGAGACACTTTGTGGAGGACCTGGAGAACGCGGACCTTACGGACTGCATCCGGCAGTTGCACAAGCCGCTGATGGTGCTCCACTCCCCCACGGACAACACTGTGGGCATCGAGAACGCCAGCACCATCTTCCAGACGGCCCGCCATCCGCGGAACTTCGTCTCTCTCGAAGGCAGCGACCACCTGCTGACCGGCAAGGGCCAGGCAGCCCGGGCCGCCAGGATTATTTCTGCCTGGGCCGACCAATACCTCGACGCCGGGAAGTAACGACCGGGCTGCCCTCGTGCCCGGCGCCGGGGCGCTTTCCGTCGCTGTGGCCCTCCACGGGTATCTTGCCGGGCTGGACCTGCCGGGAGCCCCACAGGGCTTTGTCCTGGCCGGCCGGTGCGCTCCTGAGGTCCTCTTCGCGGATGGTGGACCAGCCGGCGGACACCAGGTAGACCTGGCTGACCAGGTTGAACCAGATCAGCAGGCCGATGATGATTGCAAATGGTGCCAGGATGGGGTTCCGTCCCGCGCCGGCGAGCAGTTCGGTGCTGAAAACCTGCAGGACGGTGGTGCCCACCGCGGCGAGGATGGTCCCCTCCAGGAGTGCCCGCCGGGAGAGCTTGAGCCCACCGGCCAGCCGGAACATAATGACCGCGGTGACCCAGTTGAGGGCCAGCGGCACACCGATCTTGATCACGGTGGTCAGCGGACCTGCCACTACCGGATCCAGCCGCAGGAAGTCCGTGACCCAGCCGGCCGCCGTGCCGAACACCAGGGACGCTCCGGCGCTGATCACCAGGGCGACTCCCAGGAGCAGGAGGGTGCCGGCGTCACGGAGTTTGAGGACAATCGGGTTGATTTTCAGGGGCGGCAGCTGCACCACGCCGCGCAGGCCATCGCGGAGTCCGGCGATCCAGCCCAGGGACGTTATGACCGTAACCACGGCTGCAATCACGGCCGTCCAGCCGAGGCCGTCGGGATTCAGGAGGTTGTTCGGATCAACCAGCCCTTCTCCCCCGCCCACCTTCAGCAGTCCGGGCGCACTTTGGGCCACGCTGCCGATGATGGTGTCCAGCAGCGCAGGCTGGCCCCGCAGCACCAGGCCGGCAACGGAGAAACCCGTGGCCAACAGACCCGTGATGGAGAAGAACATGTTGAAGCCGATGCCGGCGCTCATCAACGGGCCGTGCTGGAGGATGTAGTGCCGCCACGCGCGCATCGGGCGGAAGGTATTAAGCCGGGCAAGCAACCACTGGAGCATCGCCAGCGAGCTGGCCACCAGGCCGCCGTCGGATCTTCTGGCTTTGCCCCACTCCATCCGTTTCTGGATGACTGCGAGCAACAGGGCCGCCTGTTCAGTGGGGAGCGGTGGCTCCGTTTGCGTCGGCGTCCGCGGCTGTGTCGGCGTCCGCGGCGAAGGACCCGCCGTCGTCGTCTGTTTCGGTCCCAAAGTCCAACTCTTCCCGTAGCTGCCAAATGCCATCGGCGTCGTGCTCGTAGAGTCCCATGCTAACCACCGGGAAGGTTGCCCGGTAACTTTCAAGCACCGTTTCGGCTTCGTCCAGGCTTTCGGGAGCAACGTCGTGGGCGATGGTGACATGCGGGTGGTACGAGAAAGGCAGTTCGCGTTGCAGCGGGCCCGTCTGGAGTTTTTCGTGCAGCTCCACGCAGGACTCGAACCCGTCCTCCACGTTGATGTAGACCACCGGGGATACCGGCCGGAAGGTTCCGGTCCCGGCAATGGTTACCATAAACGGGACCTGCCGCCGCGCCACCTCGCGGACGTGCACCTCAGTGGCTGCCCAGTCCTGGGTGGGTGTGGTGGTGACCAGCGTGATGTGCGCGGGTACCACCCCCGCCATGGGGTCCCCGAAAGAAGCGCGCCACCGTTGAAGTTCCTCGGCGATGGCAAGGGGAAATCCCAGAATGACGCCTACGCTCATTCCTTCACTGACAATGCTGGCGGCGGACATCGAGCTAGCGGACTCCTGCGAGGCTGAGGGACGGCAGGAAGCCCATGCGCTCATAGACCTGGCCAAGGGTCACTGCGGCGATCTCCCTGGCCCGTTCAGCGCCCTGGGCCAGGAGCCGGTCCAGCTCGGCCGGGTCAGCCATCAGTTCATTGGTGCGGTTCCGCAGCGGAGTGATGAAGTCCACCATGACCTCCGCAAGGTCCACTTTCAGGTGGCCGTACATTTTGCCCTCGTACTCCGCCTCCAGCTCAGCGATGGACTTCCCGGTCAGCGTGGAGTAGATGGTGAGGAGGTTGGAGATCCCGGGCTTGGCTTCGGCATCGAACCGGACCTCGGATCCGGTGTCAGTGACAGCGGACTTGATGCGCTTCGCAGCGAGCTTGGGGTCCTCCAGCAGCTGGATGGAACCGTTGGGCGACTCCCCGGTCTTGGACATCTTGGCGCTGGGGTTCTGCAGGTCGTAGATCTTAGCGCTGGCCTTGAGGATGGTAGCTTCCGGCACTGTGAACGTGTGGCCGTAGCGGGTGTTGAAGCGCTGGGCCAGGTTCCGGGTGAGCTCCAGGTGCTGCCGCTGGTCCTCGCCCACCGGCACGAGGTCCGTCTGGTACAGCAGGATGTCAGCTGCCATGAGCGTTGGGTAGGCGAACAGGCCAAGTGTTGCGGCGTCTGCGCCGGACTTCTGCGTCTTGTCCTTGAACTGCGTCATCCGGGACGCTTCGCCGAAGCCGGTGATGCAGTTCAGGGCCCAGGCCAGCTGGGCGTGCTCGGGGACATGGGACTGCACAAAGAAGATGCTTTTGTCCGGGTCGATGCCCGCGGCAATGTACTGCGCGGCAACCACCCGTGTGCGCTTGGCAAGTTCGGCGGGATCGAAGTCCACGGTGATGGCGTGCAGGTCCGGGATGAAGAAGACGGCATCATATTCGGCCTGCATGTCCACCCAGTTGCGGACAGCGCCAATGTAGTTGCCCAGGTGCAGGGAGTCCGCTGTGGGCTTGGCGCCTGAGAGGATGCGTTTTTTGGTCACCGGGGAAGTCTGGCTAGTCATGGGGAAAAACCTTCGGGGCTTAGAGCCGGTAGTCCACTACCAGCGGGGCATGGTCAGAGAAGCGGGTGTCCCACGAGGGCGCCCGATCAACCACTGCCGAGAATGCGGCGGAGGCGAGGGCCGGGGTGGCCATGTGGTAATCAATGCGCCAGCCGGTGTCGTTATCGAACGCCTGGCCACGCTGCGACCACCACGTGTAGGGACCGTCGACGTCGCCCGCAAGGCCCCGGTGAACATCCTTCCAACCGATGTCCTCGCCGAAGAAGCGGTCAAAATAGGCACGCTCGTCAGGCAGGAAGCCGGCCTTCTTGACGTTGCCTTTCCAGTTCCTGATGTCCCGCTCGGCGTGGCCCACGTTCAGGTCGCCCACCACGAGTGCGTGGTCGCTGTGCTTGGTGAGTTCCGGCAGCCTGGTGGTCATGACGTCCAGGAACCGGTATTTGTCCACCTGCTTCGGGGTTCCCACTTCGCCGGAGTGCACGTAGGCGCTGGCGACGGTCAGCTGCGCGGGGTTCCCCGCGGCGTCGGTCACCCTGAAATCAGCCTCAACCCAGCGGCCGGCGGTGGCGAAATAGTCGTCGCCGATGCCGTTGCGGGTGTCCAGCGGTTCGTCACGGGAGGCAATGGCGACGCCGGCGCGGCCTTTGGCCTCGGCTTCGGCGTGCAGGATGTGCCAGCCATCACCGAGCAGCTGGCGCACAATCGCGTCAGGCGCCCGGACTTCCTGGAGGCAGAGAATGTCCACCTCGCGGGGCTCCAGCCATGCCGCCATACCGTTCTTGTAGGCAGCCCGGAGGCCGTTGACGTTGACTGATGCGATGCGAAGGTGGTCCTTCTTCAATGCCGAGATCACCCGCACTACTCTAGTCGATGATGGTTCCGCTGACCGGGTCCCCGGTGCCGCCGCCGGCGCGGATCATGTCGCGGGCGTTCGTGGCGGTGATCTCGATGGTCTCCAGTGCGCGGCGGATCGTGTCCTGGTCGGCTGCCTCACCCTTGGCGCGTTCCTTCTCCACCACCTGGATCTGCACCTGGACGATCTTGAAGGAGTGGTCCAGCTTGAGGTCGCGGACCTCGTCCGCCTCGGTGCGTTCGTACACCACCCGGGTGCCGCCATGGCCGGCCGAGGACGACGACGGCGCGCGGCCGGCTGCACTGTTGAAGGCGTTGTGGGCCTCGGTCAGCTTGGCGCCGGCTTTTTTGGCGGCCTTCTGGATGCTGAACACCACAAAGGCTGCGAGCGCCAGCCAGAACGCGGCGATGATGGCGACAACCCAGCCCACGACGTCGTTCTGGTTGGCGGCAAAGATCACGGCAACGAGGAAGGCAATGACAAAAACCATCATTCCCGGGCCGCTGATCCGGAGCATGGAGAAGCCGCTCTTGGACCGGCCGGACGGAGATTGAGGGTTACCCAGAGATCGCATGGGTTCATTGTCTCAAACGCCGCGGCGCACCAAGGCACCTTCTTCCCCCGGCGAACACCATAATCCCCCATGTAGGTAGCGCTATCTGTCGTTTTGAGCGCTCATAACGACAGTTACTGCTACCTAGTTGGGCTGGGCACGGTTAACGCCTGACGGCGGCCCGCGCCTTCCGTGAGAAGGTGCGGACCGCCGTCGGGCGTTGCTGTCTTGCCTTGGTGCTAAACGATGCCGGCCTTGCGTTCCGCGGTTTCCACCACGTTGGCCAGCAGCATGGCCCGGGTCATGGGACCCACACCGCCGGGGTTGGGGGAGATCCACGCGGCGACGTCTGCAGCAGCGGGGTCCACGTCTCCGGTGACCACCGCCTTGCCGTTACCGTCGTCCACGCGGCTCACGCCGACGTCGAGCACTATTGCGCCCGGCTTGAGGTCCGCCGCCTTGATCATGTGCGGCTGCCCGGCAGCGGCGATCACGACGTCGGCCTGGCGGAGTTCGGCGGCCAGGTCCACAGTGCCGGTGTGCGCCAGAATGACCGTGGCGTTGACGTCCTTGCGGGTCAGCAGCAGCCCCACGGGACGGCCGATGGTCACCCCTCGGCCCACCACCAAGACGCGCTTGCCTTTGAGGCTGATTCCGTGCCGGGTGAGCAGCTCCACACAGCCCTTGGGCGTGCATGGCAGCGGCGAGGTCATGGGTCCGCTGACGTTGGCCACCAGGCGGCCCAGGTTCATCGGGTGCAGGCCGTCGGCGTCCTTGTCCGGATCCATGGCCTCCAGGATGACGTCCTGGTTGATGTGCTTGGGCAAAGGAAGCTGCACGATGTAGCCGGTGCATTCCGGGTTCCCGTTCAGCTCACGGACCACGGCGAGGAGTTCGTCCTGCGTGGTTTCCTCGGGCAGGTCGCGGCGGATGGACGTGATGCCCACCTCCGCGCAGTCCTTGTGCTTGCCGCCCACATACCAGGTGCTCCCGGGGTCGGAACCCACCAAAACGGTGCCCAGCCCGGGGATGACGCCCTTGGCCTTGAGTGCGGCCACGCGTACGGTCAGCTCGGCCTTGATGGCAGCGGCGGTAGCCTTGCCGTCAAGAATCTGTGCAGTTCCAGTCTCAGTGGTCATGGACTACCACTGCTCGTGCTGCGGGTACAGCGGGAAATCGGCGGCGAGCTTGTCCACACGGGACTGCAGGGCGTCAACGTCCGTGGCGGAGCCGGCCTTCAGGGCGGTAGCGATGATCTCCGCGACCTCGGTGAACTCCTCGGCGCCGAAGCCGCGGGTGGCCAGCGCCGGGGTGCCGATGCGCAGGCCGGAGGTGACCATCGGCGGGCGGGGGTCGAACGGAACAGCATTGCGGTTCACAGTGATGCCCACGGAGTGCAGGAGGTCCTCGGCCTGCTGGCCGTCCAGCTGGGAGTTGCGCAGGTCCACCAGGACCAGGTGCACGTCGGTGCCGCCGGTCAGGACGGAGACACCGGCTTCGGCGACGTCGGCCTGGTTGAGGCGGTCCGCAATGATCTTGGCGCCTTCGAGGACGCGCTCCTGGCGCTCCTTGAATTCCTCGGTGCCGGCGATCTTGAAGGCCACGGCCTTGGCCGCGATAACGTGCATGAGCGGTCCGCCCTGCTGGCCCGGGAAGACGTTGGAGTTGATCTTCTTGGCCCACTCCTGCTTGGCCAGGATCACACCGGAGCGCGGCCCGGCGAGGGTCTTGTGCACGGTGGAGGTGACGACATCGGAGTACGGCACCGGGCTCGGGTGCAGGCCCGCAGCAACCAGTCCGGCGAAGTGCGCCATGTCGGTCCAGAGCAGCGCGCCCACTTCATCGGCGATGGAGCGGAAGGCTGCGAAGTCCAGGTGGCGCGGGTAGGCGGACCAGCCGGCGATGATGACCTGGGGCTTCTCGGCGATGGCCTGCTCGCGCAGCTTGTCCATGTCCACGCGGAAGTTGTCCGGCTCCACCTGGTAGGCAGCCACGTTGTAGAGCTTGCCGGAGAAGTTGAGCTTCATGCCGTGGGTCAGGTGGCCGCCGTGGGACAGGGACAGGCCCAGGATCTTGTCACCAGGGGTGATCATGGCGGACAGTGCTGCGGCGTTGGCCTGGGCACCGGAGTGCGGCTGGACGTTGGCGTATTCGGCACCGAACAGTGCCTTGACGCGGTCGATGGCCAACTGCTCCGCGATATCAACGTATTCGCAGCCACCGTAGTAGCGGCGGCCCGGGTAACCCTCGGCGTACTTGTTGGTCAGGACAGAGCCCTGGGCTTCCATCACGGCGCGCGGGGCGAAGTTTTCGGAGGCGATCATTTCCAGGGTGCCGCGCTGGCGGCCAAGTTCCTGGTCGAGGACTGCTGCGATTTCGGGGTCAAGCTCGGCCAGCGACTGGTTGCTGACGGCGGCTGTTGTGGTGGCGGTAGTAGTCACGAAAAACTCCTGGTTAGGGATACGGGCACTGCTAAGGTCAGGCTACCGGCTGGAGCACATCACCGCCCCTTGATGACAGGGCGTGAAAGTGAGCCGCATCCTAAAAGGGTGCAGCTCCGGTAAGACATGACCCTCGGCCCAGGCGTACGATCCGTGGTCTTCGTGATTGCCGCTCCCTGGTGGTTAGCCACCCAACGCCAGTTGCGACCCCACCAGACTACCAAACGCGGGCGTACCGCGCGGGTAGGCTTGTAGTCGTGACTGAAGAGCAGCTGAACCGAGCTTACGTATTGACACTGTCCTGCCCGGACCGCCCCGGAATTGTCCACGCCGTGGCCGGAGCACTGCTGGTGGCCGGCTGTAATATTTTGGACTCGCAGCAGTACGGCAGCCCCGCAACCGGCAACTTCTTTATGCGGGTGGAAGCGACGACGACGGCCTCCCGGGCAGAGCTCCAGGCCTCCCTTGAGCCGGTGGTGCATTCCTTCGGCATGCAGTGGAGCCTCAACCCCGTGGGCCAAAAGGTGCGTACTCTGCTGATGGCCAGCACGTCCGCGCACTGCCTCAACGACATCCTGTTCCAGCAGCGCTCAGGCACCCTGCCCATCGAGATCCCCGCCATCGTCTCCAACCACCGTGACCTTGCCGGCCTGGCCGAGTTCTACGGCATCCCGTTCCACCACATCCCCGTCACCCAGGACACCAAGGCCCGGGCCGAGGACAAGCTGCGCGCCCTCATGGCCGAGCACGATATCGAGCTGACCGTCCTGGCCCGCTACATGCAGATCATTTCGGATGACCTTTGTGCGGAGCTCACCGGCAAGGCCATCAACATCCACCACTCGTTCCTCCCGTCCTTCAAGGGCGCCAAGCCCTACCACCAGGCCCACGCCCGCGGCGTCAAGCTGATCGGCGCCACTGCCCACTACGTCACCGCCGCCCTGGACGAAGGGCCCATCATCGAGCAGGAAGTCATCCGCGTGGACCACGCCCGCACTCCGGAACAGTTCGTGCAGATGGGCCGGGACGTGGAAGGCCGCACTTTGACTCAGGCCGTCCAATGGCATGCCGAACACCGTGTGCTGCTGGACGGCAACCGGACAGTGGTCTTTAACTAATTGGCCTTTAACTAACCGACTAGCAGCGACGGAAAGCGACCACCATGGACGCGGCACCTGAGGATGTAGTGGAGGAACCCGGCAACGAGCAGCGTCTCGCCGAGTTCTACAACCGCCGCGCCGCGTCCGGCTGGGACCATCCGCTGGCGCCCCGGCGAGTGGAACAGTGTCAGCGGTTCATTTCGCTGCTTAAGTCCGAGCGCCGCCACAACGTCCTGGAGATCGGCTCGGGCACGGGGCTCGATGGCCTGCAGTTCCTCCGGGCCGGCATTCACTACACAGGCGTTGACCTCTCTGAAGAGCACGTCCACGCGTCCCTGGCGAAGGGCCTCGACGTTTCCGTGGCCAGCGCCCGGCAACTGCCCTTCGCGGACGGAACCTTTCCGGCCGTCTGGACCATGAGCACGCTGCTGCACGTCCCCGCCACTGATATCGACGGCGTCCTGCGCGAACTGGTGCGCGTCACGGCACCCAACGCGCCCATCGCCGTCGGCCTCTGGTCCGGTGAGGATGTCGAGGTCCTGAACCCCGAGGACGACGTCGAGCCCCGCCGGTTCTTCAGCCGGCGAAGCGACGCGACGGTGCGGCAGGTCTTTGGCCGGCGCGGTGCCATCGAGGACTTTGTCACTTGGCCGGAAGGCACCGGCGAGGAATCCGGGCCGGGCGCCGGGAACTGGATGCAGCACTACCAGTTCCTGATCCTCCGCACCCCCGCCTCCCCCAAGTAAGTAGCGCTAACTGTCGTTCTGAAGGCTCATAACGCCAGTTAGCGCTACTCAGTTGGGCGGGCGGATGTCCTAGGCTTGGCCCATGGCTCCTCTTCACACTTTCGCCGGCAACACTCCGGCTGTCCACGAATCCGCCTTCGTCGCCCCCACGGCGTCAATCATCGGCAAGGCTACGCTCGCGGAGGATTCGAGCGCCTTTTATGGTGTTTCGGTCCGGGCAGACACGGCGGCCATCAGCGTCGGCGCCGGCAGCAACCTGCAGGACAACGTGGTCCTGCACGCCGATCCGGGCTTCCCCTGCACTGTCGGGGCAGGAGTCAGCGTGGGGCACGCCGCCGTCGTCCATGGCTGCACCGTGGAGGACGACTGCCTGATCGGCATGGGGGCCACCGTGCTGAACGGCGCCGTGATAGGTACCGGCTCGCTCGTGGCCGCCGGTGCCGTGGTCCTGGAAGGCATGGTAGTGCCGCCCCGGTCACTCGTGGCCGGGGTCCCCGCCAAGGTACGGCGGGAACTCACCGACGAGGAGTTCGACGGCGTCAAGCAGAACGCCGCCCGCTACGTCGAACTGGCCCGGGCGCACCGGGAGCTGCACGGCTAGTCCAGTGGGATAGGCCCGATGGCGTCCAGGAGTTCGCCCGGACCGGGGTTGTCCGGCGCCGACTTCCCGCCCAGGTGGTTCACCACGCCCCACACGGCGTTCAGGCCCGTGGTCACGGCGCCTTCGGCCCAGCCCGCTGTGAAGGACACGTCGTCACCGGCGAGGAAGATCCCGCGCTGGGATTCGGGCAGCTTGTCCTGCTTGAAGTGCGTAAAGAGCCGCTGCTGGTAGCGGTAATGCCCCGGCAGGTTCGCCTTGAAGGCCCCCATGAAGTTGGGGTCCGCTTCCCAGGACACCGTGATGGGCTGGCCCACGATGTGGCTGGCGATGTCCACGCTCGGGTAAATCTGCTCGAGCGAGTGCAGCATCAGCTCAACGCGTTCGTCGGCGTCCAGCGACAGCCATTTGAGCGCGTCATCGTTCCACGTGTAGGACAGCAGGATCACGGCGGGTTTGTCCGGGCCGTCATCCAGGAGGTACGTGGCCCTGTTCAGCCGGTCCGTCAGGGTCATAGACAGGACCTCACGGCCGGTGTCCGGATCGATGTCCTTCCAGAACGGCCGGTCCACCATCACAAACGTCTTGGACGACTGCATATAGTGTGAGCGCTCGATCGCAGTCCACAGTTCTGCCGGGAACAGTGCTTCCTCAGTGTGGATTCGCGTGGACAGCAGCCACGACTGGCACGTGGTAACCACGGCAGGGTAGCTGGCCTCGCGGCCCCAGCGCTCCCGGATCCGGAGGTCGCCGTCGGGATCGCGGCTGATCTTGCCCACAGCCCCGCGGGGCGAGCCGGAGTGGAGCGACGCCAGGGACGTTCCGTCTGGCCAGTGCGCCATGCCCGACGGCGCGTGCTGCCACAGTGCCTCGGGCAGCCGCTGCGCTCCCCCGCTGATGAGCCGGTGCTGGTCATCGGCGTCGGTGTAGACCACACGGAGGATTTCCAGGATGGAGTTGGGGAAGTCGGTGTCCCAGCCGCCGGTGCCGAAGCCCACCTGGCCAAAGGCCTCGCGGTGCGCAAAGCCGGCTTCCTTGAATGACTCGCTCCCGGCAATGAACCCATAGAAGGTCTGCTCGTCCATGAGCGGCAGCAACTCGTTCCAGAGGTCCTTGATCCGGCCGGTGTCCCGGGCCCGGATGGCCTCCTGCATTTCGACGAACTTCGCGCCGTCGTTCACGGCGGCCTTCCAGGCGTCCGCCACCTCGCGGAAGAACGGCGGCAGGTCCTGGGCGGTCTCGGCGTAGTGCTTCTGGCCGGCCAGTTCGATCACGGTGCTCGAGGTGACGGGTGCCAACGGGTTGGGGAATTCCTGGGTGTCCAGCCCCAGCAGGTCCACGTAGTGGTAGAAAGCCCTGCCGGACACGGGGAACCGCATGCCGCCCAGGTCGGCCACAACGCCGGGAGCGGACGGGAAGCTGGCGGTGCGCAGGCGGCCGCCGATCTGGTCTGCTTCATAGATGACGGGGCGCAGGCCCAGCTTCATCAGTTCGTAGGCCGTGACAAGGCCCGAAAGGCCCGCCCCTACAACTGCCACCTCGGTGCCGTAGAGCTCCGGCGGAACTGCACCGAGCCCTGCCGGGTGGGCGAGGTAGTGGTCGTAGCTGAACGGAAAATCGGGGTTCAGCATGGTGATGGGGCCAGCCTGGGTGCTGGATGGGTCAGAAGCCGGGAGTTCGGTGGCGACGGTCATGAAAGCTCTGCCTTCGTTGGTTCGGGGGTGGACAGCGTTGAAGATTCCGGCCTGCTCAGTTCACGGTATTCCTCATGGCTCAGCGCCGCTACCCTGGAGTTCCGGCGCCCGTAGCCGAAGTAGGCGGCCACGCCCACCAGCATCCAGATTCCGAAGGTCACCCAAGTGTCGGCACCGAGGTTGGCCATGAGGTAGGCGCACATCAGGGCGCCGAGGATCGGGGTCAGGGGGAAGAACGGAACACGGAACGTGCGCTCCAGTTCGGGCCGGGTGCGGCGCAGGTAGATCACGGCCACGTTGACCAGCGCGAAGGCGAACAGGGTTCCGATGCTGGTGGCGTCGGCCAGGGCACCGAGCGGGACCAGCCCGGCGGTGAGGGCGACGGCGGTGCCCACCAGGAGGGTGCCGGCCGCGGGGGTGCCGGTCCGGCGGGAGACGCGGCCGAAGATCTTCGGGATGAGGCCGTCGCGGGACATGGAGAGCAGGATGCGGGTCTGACCGTAGAGGACAGTCAGCACAATGCTGGCGATGGCCAGGACTGCGCCGATGGCGAAGACGAGGGCGATCCACGGCTGGCCGGTGGTTTCCTCAAGGATCTTCACCAGGGCGGCTTCGGTACCGTCGAACCACCCCCACGGGCGGGCGCCGATGGCAGCGACGGCAACCAGGACGTAGATGGTGGTGACGATGACCATGGAGAGCATGATGGCGCGGGGCAGGTCGCGCTTGGGGTTGCGGGCCTCCTCGCCGGCGGTGGAGGCGGCGTCGAAGCCAATGTAGGAGAAGAACACCCGGGACGCGGCAGCGGAAACCCCGGCGGCGCCCATGGGCAGGAGCGGTTCAAAGTTGCCTGCGTTGAAGGCGGTGAAGGCCACGGCGCAGAAGAAGAGCAGGATACCCACCTTGATCACGACGATGGACGTGTTGATCCAGGCGCTTTCCTTGGCGCCGCGGACCAGCAGGATGGTTGCCAGCACCACGATGAGCATGGCCGGGATGTTGACCAGTCCGCCGTCGCCCGGGGGCTGGGAGACCGAATCGGGCAGGACCTGCCCGAACACGGCCAGGGCCTCGTTCACGTACTGGCCCGCCCCGACGGCAACGGCCGCGACCGAGACGGCGTACTCAAGGACCAGGCACCAGCCGCAGATCCAGGCCATGCCTTCGCCCATGGTGGCGTAGGTGTAGGAATAACTGGAACCGGCGACGGGGACCATGCCGGCCATTTCCGCATAGGACACTGCGGACAGGAGCGCGGCGAACCCGGCGATGGCGAAGGAGATCCAGATGGCGGGCCCGGCCAGCGGAACGGATTCGCCGAGGATCACCAGGATGCCTGTTCCCAGGGTGGCGCCGACGCTGATCATGGTCAGCTGCATTACCCCGAAGCTGCGGACCATTTTCGGTCCGCCGTGGCCGCTTTCCGCTTCGCTGACCATCTGTCCGATCGGCTTCCGGCGCAGTAGTTGCGCGCCCAGCCCGGGACGGCCGGCAGTCCGGTCCGTGGCAGGTCCGGAGAGTGTTGGCACAGTCATCGTTGACGTCCGTTCGTGAGTAGTTGTCGGTTTCCCCCACCCAGCGTAGGCGTGTGAGCCGCATCTCAGGGATGTGCAAAGTGACCTATAGTTTTCAATCATGAGACGTAATGCACCAAGCACGGCAGTGCTGAACACCCCGGCCGGGGGTCCCTCCGTGCAACCTGACACCGCGGAGCACCTCGACGCCGTAACCCTGGGCCGGTTTCTGGCAGCACTCCCCCTGGACCTCACCGTCCTGCACGACGCCGGCAACGCCGGCGCACCACTGCGCTGGGTGGAGCCCAGCGAACTGGAGGATCCCACGCCCTACCTGCTGGACGGGGAGTTCGTCCTCACGGCGGGACTGCCGTTCCTGGACGACGGCGGAACGAAGGAGCGGGCGGAAGGTTACGTCCGGCGGCTGGTCGGCGCCGGCGTCGCGGCCTTGGGATTTGGCCTGGAGCCCTACTTCGATGCTGTCCCGGACCACGTACTGTCGGCGTGCCGAACGCATCAGCTCACCCTGGTGCAGATCCCCAGCAGCGTGCCTTTCGCCGCCATTGGCCTGGAGTTCTCCCAGCTCTTGGAATCCGGCAACGCCCGGGTCTTCCGTCAACTAGCGGACACCAACCGGCAACTGATGCGCGCCGTACTGTCGGCCAGGCCCGAGCACGAACTCCTGTCCGCGCTGGCACAGCGGGTCCCGGCATGGGCCCAGCTTTTCGGGGCCGACGGCCGGGTGCGAGCCCGCGCGGCAGCAGCCGGGACCGGGGGCACCACACCTGCCGCCGCCGTCGAGCTTTCTGCCCTGCAACCCATGCTGAAGCGGCTGCTGGCCGGCAATGGCCCGCGGATCGAGACGGATTCATTTCCGACGGACGGTTCGGCGCTGGTGTTCGGCCATCCCCTCCGGAGCACCAAGGACGCCACCCTCGGAGCCCTCATCCTGGGCACGGACAAGCCCCTTACCCCGGCGCAGAACAGCGTGGTGTCCGCGGTAGTGGGGCTGCTGGAACTGCTGGTGCGCCAGCGCACCAGCGGCTCGCTCGCCCCCAGCCAGCTGGCAACGGCCCTCCTGCTCCACCCGGACACCCTGGCCGTCGGCTCAACCCGGCAGCTGAACGTCCTCAGGGACCTCCTGGCGCAGAGCGTTTCAGGTACCCGCTCCGGCCCCCTCCGGGTGGTTCAGGGCGTCCGGGCGGACGCGTCGGCGCCCGCATCGGCCGATGGCCCGGTCAGGGAGCTGCTGCAGTGGCGCAGGCTGTTTGATACGAAGATGGTGGAACTGACGGACTACGGGTTTGCGGCCGTCACCCGATTCAAGGTGGACGACGCACTGCTGCATGAGGTGGAGGAACTGGGCTGGCGCCTGGTGGTGGGCGATCCCACGGAAATGGCCGGGCTTCCTGCCGCGTACCAGCGCGCGGCGTCGCTGCGATCCCGCGTCCTGGCGGGCGGCGAAAGCATGCGCGTGGATGACGTCACATGGTCAGTCGCGGGGCTGTTGGGCCGCAGCGCCGGCACCATGCTAGCCGCCCGGCTGCTGGAACCGGTCCTGGCGCAGGACCCTGACCGCCGCACCTCCCAGCTCAGTGTCCTGAAGTCATGGCTGGGCGAAAACGGCAACTGGGATGCCACGGCAAAAGTGCTGGGGATGCACCGGAACAGCGTGCGGCGCCAGATCAACGCCCTGGCCGAGCTACTGGCCATGGACCTTGGTTCCGCCCAGGTGCGGGCTGAACTGTGGATTGCACTGCAGTACGTGGACGGCCCGGAGGACGGGGTGCCTCAGATGCCCCAGGACCGGTAGAGATCCGGGCGGCGTTCGCGGAGATAGGGCACCACATCACGGGCTGTTCCGGCGGCGTCCGAATCCACCTCGGCGTACAGGATTTCGGCTACCGGTCCCGCCGCGGCCAGCAGCGAACCATCCGGTCCGGCGATGACGCTGCCGCCGAGGAATTCGCAGCCGTCCTCGGTTCCGGAGTGGTTGGCATAGGCGATGGTCAGCTGGCTCTCCAGCGCGCGGGCCCGGAGCAGCACCTGGGGGACGGTTTCGAAGCCGTGCGCCAGCGCGGTGGGCACCAGGAGCAGCTCTGCCCCAGCCAGCGCGGCCGCCCTGACCGTTTCCGGAAATTCCACGTCGTAGCAGATCACCATGGACGTCCGGAAGCCGTTGAAGTCGACGACGGCGGGACCCGCCTCTGCGGGGCTGAACGCCGCGCGTTCGTCATCACCAAAGAGGTGCACCTTGGCGTAGTTGAGAAGCTCGGCCCCGGTGGCGTCCACCAGCGTGGACGTGATGTGCCAACTGTCCCCGTCCGCGACTGACGGCAGGCTGTAGACCAGGGCGATCCCGTGGCGGCGCGCGATGCCCGACAGCGCCTCCCGGATGGCGGGAAGCCCGGCAGGGTCCAGCTCCGCGCGGAGCCGCAGCGGCGCGTAGCCCACGGGAAACAGTTCAGGGGTCACCAGGACTGCTGCGCCCTCCCCGGCGGCCGCCCGGGCAGCCGCATCCAGGGCGGTGCAGTTTGCATCCACGTCGAGTACGCGGGCGTTTGCCTGCATCAGGGCCAGCAGCACCGTTACCACCTCACATGATCGGGACGGCCACAGGAAGAATGTGTCCGCTTTTCCAGCCTAGCCACCGGCCCTCAGTGGCGTCCCGGGCCAATTGCACCGGCCAAAGCCTTAAGACGGACGGATCGTCCCGTCATTTTGATCCACCCGGCAGACTCCTTGCGTTAACTTCTTGACTACAACCGTCAAAGTAGGGCAATCTTCTTTTCATGTCCGCCACACCGCGCTCGACGAGGAGCAAGCCCAAGAATCCAGGGTCCCAGTCCGCCCTCCGGCAGCTGAATCAGCAACGGATCATCGAGAACCTGATGAGCGGCCCGTCCACGCAGGCCGAGCTTGCGCGCCAGACCGGGCTCTCCACCGCTACGGTGTCCAACATCGTCAAGATCATGCAGGACGCGGGCCTGGCGTCGACCGAACCGATCACCAGTTCCGGCCGCCGGGCGCTCAACGTGAGACTCAACAGCAACGGCGCGGTGGCGGTGGGAATCGACTTCGGCCGGCGGCATCTCCGCGTGGTCCTGGCATCCCTGAGCTACCACGTGATCGCCGAGGAATCCGTCCTGCTGCCACTCGGCCACCAAGCCGAGGAAGGCATCCAGGCGGCGGTTGCACTGCTGGACAAACTGCTGCAGGAAAGTGGGGTGGACCGGAGCCTCGTGGTGGGTGCCGGCGTCGGAATTCCGGGCCCCATCGACCGCCGGACCGGCACCGTAGCGCAGGGCGCCATCCTCCCGGAATGGGTGGGCATCAACATCCTCCAGCACCTGGAGGACACCCTCAGAATCCCCATCTTTGTTGACAACGACGCCAATCTGGGCGCTTGGTCCGAGGTCACGTGGGGGCCGCATACGGGCGTGAGTAACCTGATGTTCCTCAAGATCGGCTCAGGCATCGGCGCGGGCCTGATCCTCAACGGCGCCCCTTACTACGGCAACGTGGGCATTACCGGCGAAATCGGCCACGCCACCATCCATGAGCACGGGCTCGTCTGCCGCTGCGGCAACCGTGGCTGCCTGGAAACCATTGCCTCCACCACCACCATGATCGAACTGCTCGGCCGCGGGGAAGACCCGCCCCTGACACCTGCGGACATCGTGCGGAAAGCCCACGCACGCGACTCCGCAACGCTAAGGGTGGTGGACGATGCCGGCCTGGCGGTCGGACGCGCCCTGGGCAATGTGGCCAATCTGATCAACCCTGAAGTGATCGTGGTGGGCGGTCCCCTCGCGGGCCTGGGTGACCTGCTGCTCGATCCCATTCGGCGGGGGCTTATCCGGCATGCAGTGCCGGTGATCGGCGAGACCACCACGCTGACGATGTCGTCCCTCGGAGACCGCGCCGAGGCTCTGGGGGCGGCCGCGTTGGTGTTCCAACACGCCGGAATCCGGCGTACGTAGCCGTTTTGTTATCCGGAAATTGCGTTAAAGACTTGACGACAACCGGTGTGATCCAGTTTACTTTTTCATCAGACGACCCTGCGCTTTGCTGGGCGGACAACTAAGTCATGCATTGGAGGCGTAAGGGCAAATGACGTCCCACACCACGCACACTGACCCGGTCATCCTGGAGATGCGCTCCATCACCAAGGAATTTCCCGGCGTCAAGGCATTGTCGGAAGTAAGCCTCCGGGTCAAGGCCGGCGAGATCCACGCCATCTGCGGCGAGAACGGCGCCGGCAAGTCCACGCTGATGAAGGTGCTCTCGGGCGTTTACCCGTATGGCAGCTACGACGGCGACATCGTGTACCAGAACGAAGTCCAGCAGTTCAGGGACATCCGGGCCAGTGAGGCGGCCGGCATCGTGATCATCCACCAGGAGCTGGCCCTGATCCCGGAGCTCTCCATCATGGAGAACATCTTCCTGGGCAACGAACCCACCAAGCGCGGCGTGATCAATTGGGCCGAGGCGCGCCTCCGGTCCACCGAACTGCTGGCCCGGGTGGGACTCAACGAAAACCCGGACACCCCCATCAAGGAGATCGGCGTCGGCAAGCAGCAGCTCGTGGAGATCGCCAAGGCGCTGAACAAGTCGGTTAAGATCCTGATTCTGGACGAGCCAACCGCAGCGTTGAACGAATCCGATTCCCAGCACCTCCTGGACCTGATGCTCGGCCTCAAGGGCAAAGGCATCACCTCCATCATCATTTCCCACAAGCTCAACGAGATCGAGCAGATCGCCGATTCCATCACCATCATCCGGGATGGCAAGTCGATCGAAACTCTCGATGTCAAGGCCGACGGCGTTGACGAGGACCGCATCATCAAGGGCATGGTGGGCCGTGCACTGGAGTCCCGCTTCCCCGACCACACCCCCAAGATCGGCGACGTGTTCTTCGAGGTCAAGAACTGGAACGTGGCCCACCCGCAGATCCAGGACCGGATGGTCTGCAAGAACTCGAACTTCTTTGTGCGCCGCGGGGAGATTGTGGGATTCGCCGGACTGATGGGTGCCGGCCGCACCGAACTGGCCCGTTCCATCTTCGGCCGGTCCTACGGCCATTTCGTCTCAGGCCAGGTCTACGTGGACGGCAAGGAAGTGACACTCAAGAGTGTCCACCAGGCCATCGACGCCGGTCTTGGCTACGTGACGGAGGACCGGAAGTCGTTGGGACTGAACCTCCTCGACGACATCAAGACCACCACGGTCTCGGCCAACCTCGAGAAGATCAGCAAGCGCAGCGTGGTGGACACCAACAAGGAGTTCGAGGTCGCGGAGCAGTACCGGAAGTCCCTGCGGACCAAGGCCCCGTCGGTTGAGGAGGGGGTTGCCAAGCTCTCCGGCGGCAACCAGCAGAAGGTGGTCCTGGCCAAATGGATGTTCACTGACCCGGAACTGCTGATCCTTGACGAACCCACCCGCGGTATCGACGTCGGCGCCAAGTACGAGATCTACGGCATCATCCAGCAACTCGCCAACCAAGGAAAGGGAGTCATTGTGATTTCCTCCGAGCTGCCTGAACTGCTGGGACTCTCGGACCGCATCTACACCATCTTCGAAGGCGCTATCACTGGCGTCCTCGACAAAGAGGAAGCCAGTCAGGAAAGCCTGATGAAGCTCATGACCTCTGCCCGAAAAGCCGCCTAATCCACTGGAGTCTTCCAGAACCTTCCAGATACAAGGACTGAAAAACAATGAACGCGCTCAAGAAACTCTTCGGTGGCGACACCCGCCAGTTCGGCATGATCTTTGCCTTGGTGGCTCTGATAGTTCTCTTCCAGTGGCTCACAGGCGGCATCACGCTCACCCCGGGCAATGTCATCAACCTCTTCAACGGCAACTCCTACATCCTCATCCTCGCCATCGGCATGGTGCTGGTCATCATCGCCGGACACATTGACCTGTCGGTGGGTTCCGTGGCGGCCTTCGTGGGCATGGTGGTGGCCATCTGCATGCGGGACTGGCACCTCCCCTGGTTCGTTGCGATCCTGCTTGGGCTGGGCCTGGGTGCCCTGATCGGGGCCTGGCAAGGAATGTGGACGGCATACGTCGGCATTCCGGCGTTCATCGTGACCCTCGCCGGCATGCTGATCTTCCGCGGGGCCCAGCAGTTTGTTGGCCAGTCCAACTCGATTCCTGTTCCGCGGGAGTTCCAGTACATCGGTGCCGGGTACCTCCCCGAAGTCGGGCCTGCCACCGGGTACAACAACCTCACGTTGCTCCTGGGTCTTGCCGGCGTTGCGTTCGTGATCTACAGCGAAGTCCGACGGCGGCGCACCGCCAGGGCGCTCGGCGCTGAGGTCTCGGAAACGTGGGTCAGTGTCCTTAGGCTTGTCCTGATCTGCGCGGCCATTCTCTACGCCACCTACCTCTTTGCCACCGGCCGCCCTGGCACGTCCTTCCCGGTCCCCGGCCTGATCCTCGCCGTGATGGTTCTGATCTACGGCTTCGTCTCTTCCAAGACGGTGGTCGGGCGCCACGTCTACGCCGTGGGCGGCAACCGCCACGCCGCCGAGCTGTCCGGTGTGAAGTCAAAAAAGATCAACTTCCTGGTCATGATGAACATGTCCATCATCGCCGGACTCGCTGGAATGATTTTCGTGGCCCGCTCAACCTCTGCCGGACCATCGGACGGTACGGGCTGGGAACTGGACGCCATCGCCGCTGTGTTCATCGGCGGCGCGGCCGTGACGGGCGGCGTGGGCACCGTCATCGGATCCATCGTCGGAGGCCTGGTTATGGCTGTCCTGAACAACGGCCTGCAGCTCCTCAGCGTCGGTGCCGACTGGCAGTCCATGATCAAGGGCCTGGTGCTGCTGGTGGCCGTGGCCATCGACGTCTACAACAAGTCGCAGGGCAGGGCCTCGATCATCGGGCTGATGATGAAGAACTTCAACCGTCCGTCCAGCGGCCCGGGCACACCGCAGCAGGCGGATGAGATCACATCCACCAGAGAAACCATTTCCAGGGAAGCCTGAGCGATTCAGGTGCCGGAATTAAACCCCAAAAAGAAAGTGGACTAAAAAATGCGAATGTTTGGTAAAGCAGGAAAGGCAGCAGCGATAGCTGCGATCGCGGCACTGGCGCTGACGGCCTGCGGACGGGCCGAACCCGGCACCTCCAGCGGCACCACCGGTGGAACCGGAGGCTTCGCACAGGACTCCGCCATCGGCGTCGCGCTTCCCAAGAAGACCAGCGAAAACTGGGTACTGGCAGAGAAGCTGTTCAACGACGGACTCTCCAGCGCCGGCTTCAAGCCGACTGTCCAGTTCGCCAACAACGGCGTGGCTGAGCAGCAGAACCAGATCAGCGCCATGATCGCCAAGGGCGCCAAGGTGATCATCGTGGGTGCCCTCGACGGCTCCCAGCTGGGGACCCAGCTCCAGCAGGCCAAGGACGCAGGCGCCACCATCATCGCCTACGACCGCCTCCTGCTGAACACCGCAAACGTGGACTACTACGTGGCCTACGACAACTTCAAGGTGGGCGAGCTCCAGGGCCAGGCCCTCTTGGATGGCATGAAGGCCAAGAAGCCTTCCGGCCCGTACAACATCGAACTGCTGGCAGGTTCACCGGATGATGCCAACGCGAAGGTATTCTTCGACGGCGCCATGAAGGTCCTCAAACCGAAGATCGACGACGGCACGCTGAAGGTACTCTCCGGCCAGACGACGTTTGAAAAGGCCGTCACGCAGGACTGGAAGGCAGAGAACGCCCAGCGCCGGATGGATACCCTCCTGACCGGTTCCTACGGCACGGCGTCGCTGGACGGTGTCCTGTCACCGAACGACACGCTTGCCCGGGCAGTCATCACCTCCGTCAAGGCGGCCGGCAAGCCGCTTCCGGTCATCACCGGCCAGGACTCCGAGGAGGAATCGGTCAAGTCCATCCTTGCCGGCGAGCAGTACTCCACCATCAACAAGGACACCCGCAAGCTCGTTGAGCACGCGATCGTCATGGTCAAGGATCTCCAGGCAGGCAAGACACCTGAGGTCAACGACGACAAGTCCTACAACAACACGGTGAAGACCGTACCCGCCTTCCTGCTGCCGCCGGTCATCGTGACCGCCGCCAACGTGAAGACGGCCTACGTGGACGATCCGGTACTGGGCCCGCTGACCAAGTAACGCGGTCCAAGTAGCGCGGTCCAAGTAGCGCGGTCCACCGGTCGCCACCGGTTCACCCGGAATGCCCCGGCTCCCCACAGGGAGCCGGGGCATTCCGCGTCTCACACGCTCTCTCACATTCTGCACTCTTTCACCAACGCTCTCTCGCTTCCTGCCCGGTTTCACAGCCCAAACACAGCTTCGGCCGTCGTCCTGCACAGGCCCGGACGCGAGGCTAGGAGCAGATGCCGGCCTTCCGCCGGCCCCAGATCCTAGGAGTACAGTGAGCGTCCTTGCCCGGAGTGTTGGCAATGCCTTCAGAAACAAGGTCCGAACGGCTGCGGTGGTGGCAGTCCTGGCCGTCGCGATCGGACTTGCACTGGCCATGCTGGTGGCCAACCAGGCCGTCGGAGCCAAAGTCCAGGAGCTGAACGCGTCCGTCGGAACCGTCCTGACGGTCAACCCTGCTGGCGGCCAGGGCTTCGAAGGCGGCGGCGAACCGCTGACCGCCGAGCAGGCCGCAACCGCAACTGCCGTCCCCAACGTAAGCTCCGTCGTCGGAACCAGTTCCCTCCGGCTGCGGAACGCCGCCGAAACGGCAGCGCAGACGGCGGTCGGCACACAGGCTGGCCCCGGCGGCGGCCAAGGCGCTCAGGGCGCCCCCGGCGGACAGAACACCACCACCCTGACCACCAGCCTCACCGCATCCATCGATGCCGGCACACTCGGTGGCCGGAACCAGGCCGCGAACGGCACCACGGGAACCACCACCGCGCAGCCGGTGCGCTCCCTCCCGATCACCGCGACAGGAATCGGCGGCGAAGTGGACAGCACCGGCAAAGCCCTGACCATCACTGAAGGCGCCGGGCTGGGCGACTACACGGCTGAGTCCGCCAACGCCCTCCTGGGAACCACTCTGGCCGAGAAGAACAACCTGGCCATCGGTTCCACCTTCACCATCAATGACCAGACGTTCACAGTCTCAGGCCTCTTCGATTCAGGCACCACGTTCGGCAACAACGCCCTGTACCTGACCCTGCCCACGGCGCAGACCGTCGCGGCACTGCCGGGCGAGCTGTCATCGATGATCGTCACCGTGAACTCCATGGAAAACCTCGAGGCGGCCAAGACAGCGCTTGAGTCCGCACTCGGCACGGACAAGGCCGACGTCACCCAGGGCCAGAACCTGGAGTCGGCCGTCAGCTCGCTCGGCAGCGTCAAGAACATCTCGTTCATCGCCTTCGTGGCAGCCTTGGCTACGGCCGGGCTGATCATCCTGCTGATCATGGTCATGCTGGTCCGCGAGCGCCGCCGGGAAATCGGTGTCCTGAAGGCGATCGGAACCCCCAACCGCACCATCGGCCTGCAGTTCGTCCTGGAGGCGCTCGTGCTGGTGGCCATGGGCAGCGCGGTGGGCGCCGCCGTCGCGTCCTTTGCCAGCGGCGGCATCGCTTCCGCGCTGATCAGCACCAACACGAGTACGACGGCGGCAACCACCACCGGGCGCGGGGCCGCCATAGCCGGAGGTGCTGGATTCCCAGGCGGCGCAGGCTTCCCCGGCGGCGCTGGCCTTCCCTCCGGGAACCCCCTCGGCGGCGCTTCCCAGCTGCTGACATCAGTCACCGCCAGCGCCTCCCCCGGTGTCATCGCCGCCGGCATCGCAGCGGTGTTCGGCGTGGCCATTATCGGCGCGCTGGTCCCTGCGCTGCTCACGGCGCGCATCCGTCCCATCGAAGTCCTGCGAGGAGAATAGCCATGATTGAAGTCAAGAACCTGGTCCGCACTTTCAACTCCGGTGACCGCACCATCAAGCCGGTCAACGACGTCAGTTTTGTTCTCGAGCAGGGCACCCTGGCATCCATCGTCGGCAAAAGCGGCAGCGGCAAGAGCACACTGTTGTCCCTCCTCGGTGCGCTGGACAAGCCCACCAGCGGAGACGTCGTCGTCAACGGCGTGAGCTTGGCGGGGATGCCGGACGGCAAGCTGACCGAGTACCGGCGGCGGGATATCGGGTTCGTTTTCCAGCAGTTCAACCTGATACCTAACCTTTCCGCGTTGGACAACGTCATGCTGCCCATGGAGTTCGCAGGGGTGCGCAGGGCGGAGCGCAGGCAGCGGGCGATGGACCTTCTGGAGCAGGTGCAGCTGGATCCGGAGAAACAGGTGCGGCGCATCAACCGGCTGTCCGGCGGCGAGCAGCAGCGTGTGGCGATTGCCCGGGCGCTGGCCAACGAACCCAAGCTGATCCTCGCGGACGAGCCCGCCGGCAACCTTGATGAACAGACGGGCGATCACATCATCGAACTGCTCAGCTCGCTCAGCCGTGACCACAACACCACCATCCTCGTGGTCACGCACGACAAGGCGCTGGCCAACAAGACGGACCGCCGCTTCAGACTCCAGCACGGCAGACTGACGGAAGAACCGGCGCGGGCCTTGGTCTGACGCCCGCACCGGTCTGAGTGAGAGGATGGGCACCATGAGCGCGCCCATCGCCACCCCGTGGCTGTCCAATCAGTCCGACCAGGATCCCCGGTCTGCCACCGGAAAACGTCTGCGGTGGGGCGTCATAGCCACCGGCGGGATCGCGCGATCGGTGTCGCAGGACCTGGCGCTGCTTCCCGACGCCGAGCTCCATGCCGTCAGTTCCCGCTCACAGGGCACCGCGGAGAGTTTCGCGACGGACTACGGTTTCGCCAAGGCGTACGGGGACGGGGACGACGACGGCGTGCCAGGCTACCAGCGGCTGCTCGCCGATGAGTCGGTGGACGTTGTCTACGTCGCCACGCCGCACGCACAGCACCACCGGATTGTGCTCGCTGCGCTCAATGCGGGCAAGCACGTCCTGTGCGAAAAGGCGTTCACCATCAATGCCAGGGAAGCGAACGAACTCGTCGCGCTTGCCCGGGAACGGAAGCTCTTCCTCATGGAGGCAGTGTGGAGCCGCTTCCTCCCGGGCATGCAGCGGGCGTTCGAGATTGCCGCGTCCGGGGAGCTCGGGGATGTGCACTGGGTGACCGCTGACCTGGGTTTTCCCGCGCCGTATTCCCCGACGTCCAGGCTGTGGGACAGGCAGGACGGCGGCGGCGCACTCCTGGACATCTCGGTCTACCCGCTGCTGTGGGCGGTGGGTACGCTGGGGTTCCCGCAGACTGTCAGTGCCACAGGCTTTATCAATGACGACGGCGTGGACGCCCAGAACGCCCTGACGCTCGGCTACAACCATGGCGCCCAGGCCCAGCTGACGTCCTCGCTCCTGGCATACGGTCCAAGGACCGCAACGGTGGCGGGCGGCCTGGGCTATCTCCAGAGTGTGGGGTCCATCAACAACCCGCGGGAGCTCGTGATCCGCATCGGACGGGAAGGGCTCCGCACGGAGACGTTCGACGTCGTCGGCATTGGCTACACGTACGAACTGCGCGAGGTGACCCGCTGCATCCAGCAGGGTCTCACCGAGAGTCCCGTTATGCCGCTGGAGGATTCCATCAAGACCATGCGGCTCTTTGACGGAGTGCGCGGACAGCTGGGCGTCAGCTACCCGAACGATGCCCACTGAATGACCGGATCCCCTCCCTCACGGCTGTGACTTTTTTGTAAACACGTTTGACAGTTTTATCATCGTTATCGATGATCGGGTGACAAATTAGTAATTTTGCTGGATTTATTTTCCATTTCCCTAGACTTGCTACACGCGGGAGTCTTACGCTGATGAAACCGTAGGTCTCAACGGTACTTGGGGGTGGTACGCATGGCTACAGTTCGTTCGCCGTGGCGTGCGCTCCGGCCGCTTCTCCTCGCAGGTGCGGTGACCGCTACCTGGCTGACGCTTTCCGCTTCCGCCGCAACGGCAGACTCTTCAAGAGATTCCGGATCCCTGCTGGGCGGCCTCACGTCATCCGCTTCATCCCAGACAGCACCGTCGACCGGTGCCGTCTCTCCCATTCTTGATGCGGCGTGGCCGGCTACTTCACCTACCGGGCTCCTGCAGCCCATAGTGGGCAGTGTGACAGGCACCGTCACGGCCTTGGCTGTCCCGGTTGCCGCAGCGGTGGATACGGCCGCAGATGAGCTGGTTGAGACCATTGCCCCTCCACTCACCGATGCCGCACCCGTTCTTGCGCCTGTGTTGCGGCCCGTACTGGATCTTGTAGATACGACTGTTCCGTCCTCACCGGTCACGCTGCCCGGGCTGCTGCCGCTTGAAGAGATTGCCGTTGCCGGCGATCTCTCGACCGTCACGGGCGCGCCAGGTGCAGCAACCGCTGCTGCAGGCCACATCACGGCTGATGCCACCGCAGACTCCCCCTGCGCTTCCGAGAACTTGCTTAATGTCAATGGAATGTCGCCGCTGCCGGTCCCGGCCGGCACGGAAATGCACGCAGCTGCGGCAGAAGGCCCCTTGACAGCCGATCCTTCCACGCCTCCGGCTCCGGCCCCGGCAGGACCTGCCTCGGGAGCAGGGAGCGGCGCTTCGCCCTCCGGCCCATCAGGCTCGGCTGCGTGGCTGGAAGAGTTCGATTTCAACCTGCCGCACACGGGATCCTTCCCGATCAGCGGATCATCTGAGCACGCCCCTTCACCGGTGTCATTCGACCCCGGTTCCTCTCCTGACTAGTTGAGCCCTCCTGCCCTTCTTCATGGGCAGAACACGGCCTCAAGGCGCTGACCAGCGCCCCACATCAACTTCTCAGGAGACATCATCATGAATTGCAACCTTCGCAGGGGGCTGCTCAGCACCCTCTTTGCCGGCGGGCTACTGGCCTTCGGCGCCACCGCAGCCAGCGCCGCGGACACAACGAACGGACCGGACCTTTCCGCATCCGCCCTGGTCTCAGCCGCGGCATCCGTTGACACGACGTCGTTGGGCCTGCTGGGTGGCCCAACGCAGTCGGACACTTCGGATGTCGCTGCTGTAGTCGACGTCAGCCTTGGTCTCGGCAACGGCCTCCTCGGCAGCACCAACGGCAGCGGGGCTGGCACCACCGCTGACGTCGCCGCAGTGGTCGACGTCAACCTCGGNGACGTCGCCGCAGTGGTCGACGTCAACCTCGGGGACAACCTCCTCAGCAGCACAAGTGGTACCGGCACGGACAGCACCACTGCCGACGTCGCCGCAGTGGTCGACGTCAACCTCGGGGACAACCTCCTCGGCAGCACAAGTGGTACCGGCACGGACAGCACCACCGCTGACGTCGCCGCAGTGGTCGACATCAACCTCGGCGGCACGAACGGCAACGGCACCACCGCCGACGTCGTAGCCGACATTGACCTGGGTCTCGGCCTGGGTGATGGCGTCCTCGGCGGCACCGACGGCGGCCTCGATGCCGCGGTTGACGTCGACTTGGGCCTGGACACTTCCGGCATCCTTGATGACGTGAATGTTGATGTTGATGCATGCGTCGTCGTCGGCGGCGGCACCGATGGCTGTGGAACCCCGGGTACAGAAACGCCGGGCACGGACACCACGGACCCGGGAACAGGCACGACAGGCGGTACGGACACCACGGACCCGGGTACCGGGGCTACCGGGGCTACCGGGGCTACCGGGGCTACCGGCACCACGGGATCAGACACGACCGGTATCACCGTTGTTCCCGCCGGCACCACCACCGGTTCGGTATCTGCGGCCGTAAACACCATGGGCAGCACTACAGGCCAGGGCGGCACCACCACTCTGGCCAAGACGGGCATGGATGCTTCACTGATCCCCGTGGCACTCGTCCTGCTGCTTGCCGGGCTGCTGATGCTCAAGCGGCGCCGGAAGGCATAAGCGGACCCCGCACACAGCAGACCGCCACGCCTAGAACCGACAACGCACCGGCTCCGCCGTTCGCGGCCTAGCCAGCCTTTCCCAGAGGAGGTGGCCACCGGAGAGCTCAACTACCAGCACTTGTCCTTGTGACCGAAGGTCCGGCTGAGAAGGTCCCCATGACTTCTCTGCCGGGCCGTCGGCATGCCGGCAGACTGCTTCATGGATCCTTTATTGGCCGGTATTATTGAGGAAGAATAGTGCCGCAGCGCACCGGGAGGAACTGGTCATGGTGGCGGATTCGCCTAGCTCTATCAGGAATGACGTGCTCGGCGGGCGCTATCGGCTAGCAGAGGTGATCGGCCGCGGCGGCATGTCATCCGTCTACCGCGCACGGGACGAAAACCTGGGCAGGGACGTCGCCCTGAAACTCTTTGCTCCACAGGAGCCGGATGCCAATGAGCTCAAGCGCCAGGAAGCCGAAGTCCAGCTGCTGGCAACGCTCAACCATCCCAGCCTGGTCACGCTGTTCGACGCAGGGATCGATACGCGCGTCCTGGACGAACCTCGCCCGTTCCTGACTATGGAACTTGTGGAGGGGCAGGACCTCCGCAGCCGGATCAGGCATAGTGCAGTTCCCTTGGACGAGCTTGCAGTCATCGGGGCAGGCGTTGCTGACGCACTGGCCTACGTGCACAGCCTGGGCATCATCCACCGTGATATCAAGCCCGGGAACATCCTGCTGGTGCAGATCCGTCCGGGCGAACCTTTGCGGCCCAAACTCACGGATTTTGGCATCGCCAGGATCGCGGATTCAGCCCGGCTGACCGCCACGGGAACCATGGTGGGCACGGCCGCGTATCTCAGTCCGGAGCAGGCCATGGGTTCCCCCTTGTCGCCCGCCACTGATATCTACTCGCTGGGTCTGGTACTCTTGGAATGCGTCAAGCAGACCGTTGAGTTCCCGGGCAGCGCGGTTGAATCCGCAGTGGCGAGGTTGCACCGCCCACCGGAGATCCCGGCTGACCTGCCTGCGGAGTGGGCTGACTTGATCCGCTCCATGACTGCCGTCGAACCGCTGGAACGTCCTGCCGCGGCCGACGTTGAATCCGTCCTGCGTCAGGCCCTGGTGTCACCGGTGTCCGCGCCGGGTGAGTTCGCGCCGGAGACCACCCGAGTGCTACCGGCCATGCCGTTCAGGCCGCCGTCCATCGCCATCACCGCTGAATCAGATTTGCCTGTGGACCGGGCCGGCACGAGCCAACCGGACGTCACCCGCGGTTCCGACGCACGCGGCGGGGTCCCCGACTTGTCCCGTCTCCGCCACGCCGGAAAGCGGTTCTGGACGGTCACCGTGTTGGGCTTGCTGGCCGCTGGAGCAGCCGCAACGGCGCTGACCTTCAGCCTGGCACCTCAGCCAACGCCCGACGTCGTTCCTTACCCTGCCGTCACCGGCACCTTGGGTGACCATCTCAAGGAACTCCAGGAGAGCGTGGAACCATGAGTCGTCCACAAAATGACCGCTGGCGTGCCGCAGCTGCCAAAGGCCTGACGGCTGCAGCAGCACTTCTGCTCGCCGGTTCCGTGGCCGGGTGTGGTCCCGCCGGGACCGGCCTGCAACGTGATACCGCCAGCCAACTCCAGGAAAGGGTCCTCGGCGTCAGCCAGGCTGCGGCCGTCATTGACCTGACCGGCGGACTGGCAGCCCTGGATGGCCTCGAGGCCGATCTTGCGTCCGCCGTGGGGAACGGACAGGTTTCGGAGGAACGCCGGCGCAGCATCACGGCGGCCGCCACTGCTGTCCGCGCAGACCTGACGGCGGCCAGGGCCGTAGCCGACGCCGCAGCAGCGAAGGCCGCAGAGGACGCGGCCGCGGCACAAAAGCAGGCAGAGGCGGACGCCGCTGCAGCTCAGGCCGCGAAGGTGGCGCCCGCACCGGCATCTCCGTCGTCTGATCAAGGCAAAGGAAATAAAGGCAAAGGCAACGACGACGGCTGACGGGCAGCCGCACGGCAAGGCCAGGTTTTAACCCACCCGCGCTTTATCCCATGGGTCGACTGGATGAAAGAGGCGGCGTCCCGGTTTCCCGGGGCGCCGCCTCTTTGCGTTCTGAGCCGCTTAGTTCAGGGTCGCAATGACCTTGTTCAGTGTGGCGGACGGACGCATCACGGCCGAGGCCTTGGCCTCGTCCGGCCGGTAGTAACCGCCGACGTCCACCGCTGAGCCCTGCACCGCGGCCAGTTCGCCGACGATGGTGTCCTCGTTGGAGGACAATTCCTTGGCCACAGCCGCGAACGAGGCCGCCAGCTCCGCGTCCTCTGTCTGCTTGGCCAGTTCCTCAGCCCAGTAGCGGGCGAGGAAGTAGTGGCTGCCACGGTTGTCCAGCTCGCCGGTGCGGCGGCTCGGGGACTTGTTTTCCAGCAGGAACGTCCCCGTGGCCTTGTCCAGGGTGTCTGCCAGGACCTGCGCGCGGGCGTTGTCCGTGGTGGTGGCCAGGTGCTCGAAGCTGACCGCGAGAGCCAGGAACTCGCCCAGGCTGTCCCAGCGCAGGTGGTTTTCCTTGAGCAGCTGCTGGACGTGCTTGGGGGCAGATCCGCCGGCGCCGGTCTCGAAGAGTCCGCCACCGTTCATCAGCGGAACAACCGAAAGCATCTTGGCGCTGGTGCCAAGTTCCAGGATGGGGAACAGGTCCGTGAGGTAGTCGCGGAGCACGTTGCCGGAGACGGAGATGGTGTCCTCGCCCTTGCGGATGCGCTCCAGGGTGAAGGCCGTGGCCTTCACCGGGGACATGATTTCGATCTGCAGGCCCTCGGTGTCGTGGTCCTTAAGGTATTCGTTGACCTTGGCGATGAGGTTGCGGTCGTGCGCGCGGGTCTCGTCCAGCCAGAACACTGCGGGCGTATTGGAGGCGCGGGCGCGGGTGACGGCCAGCTTGACCCAGTCGCGGATGGGGGCGTCCTTGGCCTGGCAGGCGCGCCAGATGTCACCGGCAGCAACTTCGTGTTCAATCAGTACGGCGCCGGAACCGTCTACAATCTGCACCGCGCCAGCTTCCTGGATCTCGAACGTCTTGTCGTGGCTGCCGTATTCCTCGGCGGCCTGGGCCATCAGGCCTACGTTCGGGACGGTGCCCATGGTGGTGGGGTCGAAGGCGCCGTGGGCGCGGCAGTCGTCCAAAACAACCTGGTAGATCCCGGCGTAGGAGCTGTCCGGGAGGACCGCCAGGGTGTCGGCTTCCTTGCCGTCCGGGCCCCACATGTGTCCTGAGGAGCGGATCATGGCGGGCATCGAGGCGTCCACGATGATATCGGAGGGGACGTTGAGGCTGGTGATGCCCTTGTCCGAGTCCACCATTGCCAGGGCGGGGCCGTCGTCGAGGCCCTTCTGGATGAGCGCCTTCACGCCTTCACGGACGTCCTCCGGCAGCTCCTCGAGGCCGCTCAGGATGGCGGCCAGGCCGTTGTTGGGGCTCAGGCCGGCGGCGGTGAGCTGCTTGCCGTAGGTCTCGAACAGTTCGGAGAAGTAGGCCTTCACCACGTGGCCGAAGATGATGGGGTCCGAGACCTTCATCATGGTGGCCTTCAGGTGGGCGGAGAACAGGACGCCCTCTTCCTTGGCGCGGACTACCTGGGCTGCCAGGAACTCGTCCAGCGCAGCGGCGCGCATAACAGTGCCGTCGATGACTTCACCGGCCAGCACGGGGAAGGCCTTCTTCAGGACCTTGACCGAACCGTCTTCGCGGACCAGCTGGATGGCGATGGTGCCGTCGGACCCGATCACCACGGACTTCTCGTTCGCGCGGAAGTCGTCAGCCGTCATGTAGGCCACGTTGGTTTTGGAATCCGCGGACCAGGCACCCATGGAGTGCGGGTTCTGGCGGGCGTAATTCTTGACGGACAGCGGCGCACGGCGGTCCGAGTTTCCCTCGCGCAGGACCGGATTCACGGCCGAACCCTTGATCTTGTCGTAGCGGGAGCGGACGGCCGTTTCCTCGTCCGAGGAGGGGTTGTCCGGGTAATCGGGCAGGTTGTAGCCCTGGCCCTGGAGCTCGGCGACTGCGGCCTTCAGCTGCGGGATGGAAGCGCTGATGTTGGGCAGTTTGATGATGTTGGCATCCGGGGCCTTTGCCAGTTCACCGAGTTCAGCAAGGGCGTCACCGATCTGCTGCTCCGGGGTGAGGTAGTCACCGAACACGGAGATGATGCGGCCTGCGAGCGAAATGTCACGGGTCTCCACCTCCACACCTGCGGTCGAAGCAAACGCCTCGATGATCGGCAAGAACGAATAAGTAGCCAGCATCGGCGCTTCGTCGGTGTGGGTATAGATAATCTTGGACATGCGCGGGCGTCTCCCTGGAGGTCGGCTGATTTTTTGGAAATTTTGTTCTATTTCACCACCCCCTAACTTACCTGAGGACAAGGCTTTGGACCGTACCGGGGCGGCCGGGCGGCCCTGCATTACAGCGGATTGGGGCATGGGAGAACGCCCGACGGCGGTGCGCGCCCCGGGCGGCCAGCCGCCGTCGCGCTTTACCTCCGGGAGCCAACGGCGCAGGTGAGGATCCGGTCAGCGCCGCTTGTGGGGTATGTCACTGGGCCAGAGCTGGACGTATTTGGGGTCCTGACGGCGCAGCTCTTCGGTGGCTGTGAACGAATGGACAGGGTCGACGTCACGTAGTTGCAGGGCTGCGGCGTAGGCCTCGATGTCCGGGGAAGCACTTTGGCCGCCACCGTCGGCTGTAACATGCCTGCCGTTGACGGCGGACCTTTTGGCGGACTTCCAGAAAGCAATCACGAGGGGACCCCAATTCGCTGAGAGTCCGGAGCCCAGATCGGACAAGTCACTGTATAGAGAAAAATACCCTTCGGCAACGGTTTTGACCATAGCGGCACACCGATTCCAGCCGATCCCCTTCGTGTTGCGGACCATACTCGAGGCGTCACTACTATTTACAAATTTGTCATGTCTCGATAGGTTACATGGGTCACGCGGCGGCATACTGGAGCCCCGCCTCCACCTCGTTCAGACAGGACAAAAATGACGCGTACCAGGTCTCTGGCTGCCAGCCTCATGAGCCTTTCCGCAGCAGCCGTATTGGCGCTGGTTGGCGCCGCTGGTGCAACAGCTGCCCCATCGGCGTCGGGCGACAAGTCGGCACCATCCATTACCAGCGCAACGCTGGACAGCACCGGCACGGCCGACTACTGGACCGCTGACCGCATGCTCGCCGCGATTCCGGGCGACGTCCTGGCCGACAAGGCAGTGGAACGAGGCAACACCTCCAGCGCCAGTTCAGTGGAAAAGGGATCCTCCACCAAGGTGACGGCCACCAAGGGCAAACCCACCATTGCCAAGCTTGAGACGGCGGTGGACCACATCGGCAAGGTCTTCTTCAGCATCGGGACCACTAACTACGTCTGCTCCGGCAACGCCGTCTCCTCTGCCAACAAGAGCACGGTGGCCACCGCTGGACACTGCGTCAACGAAGGGCCCGGCGCGTTCGTCACCAACTTCGCGTTCATCCCGGCGTACGACAACGGCAACGCTCCATACGGCACGTGGACCGCCACGAAGCTCTTTGCCCCCACCCAGTGGACCGCCAACGGTGACATGACCTACGACACCGGCTTCGCCGTCGTGAACCCGCGCCAAGATGGGGTGAAATTGGAGGATGTCGTCGGCGCCTCGGGTGTGGCCTTCAACCAGCCGCGGGGCCTGACCTACAAGTCCTACGGATACCCCCAGGCATCTCCGTTCAACGGCACCTCCCTCTGGAGCTGCACCGGCACGGCCACCAATGACACCAACAACCCGCAGTTCAATACCCAGGGCATCCCCTGCGACATGACCGGCGGTTCCTCCGGCGGCCCGTGGTTCATCGGCAGCGGCTCGGACGGCGTCCAGAACTCGATCAACAGCTACGGCTACAACAGGTCGGCCGTAATGTACGGGCCGTACTGGGGCACGGTCATCCAGGATGCGTACAACTATGCAGCGGTCGCCTAGGAACTCCTCGCCTGACGAGGAATCCGCGAACGGATCCGTCAGCCACAGCGAATCGGACCAGACCCACGAGGAGATCCTCGAGTACTGGACGAAGCAGCGGATGGCGGATGCCAAGCCCCGGGAGCTTCGGCTTCCGGAAGGGGGTCCGCGCCTCATGCAGCGGGGCGCGGACCCGGCACCACGTCCTTCCTAGGTGCCCCTTAAGGCCCGACGGCGCCTGTCCCCTCAGCGGAGACAGGCGCCGTCGACGTTTCCAACACCATCGACTGCTCCAACAGCGCCGTTTTCAGAGGTCAAAAGGGCTCTGGGCCCACGCCGGCAGGGTTCCCTGGCCGAGCTTGCGAGGTGAGGGTGCCGGTGGGGAGCAACCGATGGAAGGGTCGCCTAGTGGAAGAAGTGGCGCGCACCCGTGAAGTACATCGTGATGCCGGCCGCGTTGGCGGCGGCGATGACTTCTTCGTCCCGGACTGAACCGCCGGGCTGAACCACGGCGCGGACGCCGGCGTCGATCAGGATCTGCAGGCCGTCAGCGAACGGGAAGAACGCATCGGAGGCCGCCACGGCGCCGCGTGCACGCTCAGGGGCAACGCTCGCCTCCGTTGTCGACGGACCAGCTGCACCGCCGGCACCTTCGACGTCGGACTCCACCGAAACGCCCAGCGTGTTGGCGCGCTCGACCGCAAGCTTGCAGGAGTCGAGTCGGTTGACCTGGCCCATGCCGATGCCCACTGCGGCACCGTGGTTGGCGAGCAGGATGGCGTTGGACTTTGCCGCGCGGCAGGCGGTCCAGGCGAAGGCGAGGTCCGCGAGGGTCTTTTCGTCAGCGGCTTCGCCGGCGGCGAGGGTCCAGTTGGCGGGGTTGTCGCCGTCGGCGTCCACCTTGTCGCTCATCTGCACCAGGACACCGCCGGAAACCTGGCGCATTTCGGCCGGGTAGCGGTCGTAGCCCTCGGGCAGGGCCAGCAGGCGGATGTTCTTCTTCTTGGAGAGGATCTCCACGGCTGCCGGCTCGAAGTCCGGGGCGATGACCACCTCGGTGAAGATGCCGGCAACGGTCTGGGCCATGGCCGCGGTGACCGTCCGGTTGGCAGCGATGACGCCGCCGAAGGCCGAGACGGGGTCGCACGCGTGGGCCATGGCGTGGGCATCGGCGATCGGGTCCGCAGCGTCCGCTGCACCGACGGCCACACCGCACGGGTTGGCGTGCTTGATGATGGCGACGGCGGGCTCAGCGAAGTCGAACGCGGCGCGGAGGGCGGCGTCGGCGTCGACGAAGTTGTTGTAGCTCATGGCCTTGCCGTGCAGCTGGTCCGCCTGCGCGATGCCGGCCGGGGCTGCCTTGTCCACGTAGAGCGCGGCCTGCTGGTGCGGGTTTTCGCCGTAGCGGAGGACCTCGGAGCGCTCCAGCGACAGGCCGGCGTAGGCAGGCCAGTCGATGATGCCGTCGCCGTCTTCATCCAGGAACTGGCTGGCAGTCCAGGTGGCCACGGCGTTGTCGTAGGACGCGGTGTGCGCGAACGCCTTGGCGGCCAGCCGGCGTCGGGTCTTCAGGTCAAAGCCGCCCTCAGCGGCGGCGGTGACCACGGAGCCGTAGAACGTGGGGTCCACAACAATGGCGACGGCGGCATGGTTCTTCGCTGCCGAGCGCACCATGGCGGGGCCGCCGATGTCGATCTGTTCAACGACGTCGTCCTGCGCGGCGCCGGACTTCACGGTCTCAACGAACGGGTAGAGGTTCACCACCACCAGGTCGAAGGTTTCGATCTCCATGCCGGCGAGGGTTTCCATGTGCGCGGGGACGCGGCGGTCCGCCAGGATGCCGCCGTGCACGCGCGGATGCAGCGTCTTGACGCGGCCGTCCAGCATTTCCGGGGAACCGGTGACTTCTTCGACTTCCTGGACCGGGATGCCGGCCGCGGCGATCTTCTTGGCCGTGGAACCGGTGGAGACGATCTTCACGCCGGCTGCGTGCAGGCCCTTGGCGAGCTCCTCCAGACCGGTCTTGTCGTAAACCGAGATCAGCGCCCGGCGGATGGGAACACGGTCGATGGATACACGGTCAGGCTGCGTGACGCTCACAAAAAGTCTCCGTCTGATCTCGCGGAACAGTGCCGCGGTTGGTGGGGATAGGCCCAGTTTATCGTGTTGTGCGCGTTGCCCCGCTTGCCGGCAGCAGTGTGAACGTCAGTGGGCACGGTTAGAGTTTTCCCAGGAGGCTGCGATGAATACTTACACCACTGTGCCCAGCGGCGAACAGGTGGTCCAGGAACTGCCCTGGCGTTGGAAAGTCCAGGGCAGGATCTTCGTGATCGGCGGCCTCGGCTTTATGTTCGATGCCTGGGACGTGACGCTTAACGGCATCCTCATCCCGCTGCTCTCGACGCATTGGGCGCTGGCTCCGGGCGAAGTGGCCTGGGTAGGTACGGCCAACCTGATGGGCATGGCCCTGGGTGCGTTTGTATGGGGCACCATCGCGGACACGATCGGGCGGAAGAAGGCGTTCACGGCCACGCTGCTGATCTTCTCCCTCTTCACCGTCCTGGGCGCCTTCTCCCCCGACTTCATCTGGTTCTGTGTGTTCCGCTTTATGGCCGGTTTCGGCCTGGGCGGCTGCATTCCGGTGGACTACGCGCTGGTGGGTGAGTTCACACCACGTAAGCAGCGCGGGAAAGTCCTCACCGCAATGGACGGTTGGTGGCCGGTGGGTGCAGCCCTTGCCGGTTTTGTGTCAGCCGGCCTCGTGGCAGTATTCGGCGACTGGCGGCTGACCATGCTGGTGATGGTGCTGCCTGCCCTCCTCGTGTTCTGGGTCCGGCGCAGCGTTCCGGAGTCTCCGCTGTTCCTCATCCGCAAGGGCCGCCGCGAGGAAGCGGCCAAGGTCATCGACGCCCTCGTGGCTGCAACCGGCGCCGAACGACGCGCCTACAGCCTGCCCGATGCGCAGGAGGTCCCGCGGCTCTCCGCCGGCAGTGCCTGGCATCAGCTGCGGCTGGTGTGGCAGTTCAACTGGAAGATCACGGCCACGGCCTGGGCCCTCTTCTTCAGTATCCTGCTGGTTTACTACCTGTCCCTGACGTGGATGCCGCGGATCCTGATCGGCGCGGGCTTCGCCGAGTACAAGGCGTTTGTCACCACGGCGTCCATGGCGGCTGTTGGGCTCTTGGGTGTCGTTGTGGCAGCGCTGCTGGTGGAGCGGGTGGGCCGCAAATGGATCCTTGCCATCACGGGCCCGCTGTCCGCGCTGACCCTGGTGATCGTGGCGATGGTGGTGGACATCCCCACCGCCGCGGTGTTCTGGCTGCTGGTGTTCGGCTTTGTGGTGCAGATAGCGATTCCCGTGCTCTACGCGTATGTGTCTGAGCTGTACCCGACCGAGCTCCGCGGCACCGGCTTCGGCTGGGCGTCAACGTTCTCGCGGTTGGGGGCTGGTTTTGGGCCGCTCATATTTGCGAACTACTTCTGGCCCGAGCTGGGCCTGGCCACGTCCTTCGCCCTGGCCGGCGGGCTGGTGCTGGTGGCTGTCCTGTGGATGGCGTTCTTCTCCCCCGAGACCAAGCTGCGCCGCCTCGAGTAGCCCCCGCCGTCGCCCTTTCCTCCTCCGAATGCTCTATCACTTACGGTCGTTCTGAGCCCTCAGAACGACCGTAAGTGATAGAGCATCGAGAAAATTAGACGGGCTTTGAGGTCGCGGCGAGGGCCAGTTCTGCCAGGGTGTTGACCAGGAGGCGGCGCTCCACCACCTTGATGCGTTCGTGCAGGCTTTCCTCGGTATCGCCCGGTTCAATCGCCACGGCTTCCTGGGCGATGATGGGCCCGGTGTCCACCCCGGCGTCGGCCCAGTGCACCGTGCAGCCGGTGACCTTCACACCGTAGGCCATGGCATCGCGGACACCGTGCGCGCCGGGGAAAGCAGGCAGCAGGGCCGGGTGGGTGTTGAGGTATTTGCCGTTGAAAGCAGCAATGAAGTCGGCGCTGACGATGCGCATAAAACCTGAGGAGACCACCACGTCCGGGGCATAGGAAGCGACGCGGGCCGTCAGCGCGGCATCCCATTCATCACGTGTGGGGAAGGAGTTGAAGTTGACCACAAACGTCTCCAGCCCGGCTTCTGAGGAGCGTTCGACGCCGTAGGTCCCCTCCCGGTCGGCACCCACCGCGACGATTTCGACGTCCAGCTCCCCTGACGTAACGGCGTCGATGACTGCCTGGAGATTGGACCCGGTACCGGAAACGAGGACTACGATGCGCATGGGTCTAGCTTATGGGCACGCTCGCGTAGGCTGGAAAACATGAACAACATCCCGGACCCGGCTGGCCAACAGCGGACCAAAGAGCCGCTCAGCGAGGCCGCCAAAGGCTCGCTCACCAAAACCCGCAACCTGTTCCGGATCTTCATTCTCACCGTGCTGGGCGCCTTCTTCGTCTACCAGCTCGACGTCAGCTACCTCTGGCTCACCGGCATCCTGACGGCCGCGAGCTTTGTGCTGGGCATCCTCCTGCTGGTCCGGTCGGCCAGGCTCAAAGAGTCAAAGCTGGTCCTGTTCGGCACCATCTCGGGACTCGTTGTCTCGCTGATCCTGCTGCTGGTCATCCTGGCGACGGCCCTCTTTTTCCGCCAGGTCCAGGACTTCCAGACCTGCTCGCGGCAAGCCATCACGGACCAGGCGATCTCCAACTGCCGGGTCCACCTGGAAAACTCGCTCCCGGGGCTCCCGTAGCAACCCCTCCGTAGCAACCCCAACAGGAACAGCCCCACCGGCAGCAGCAACAGCCACGAAAAACTAGCGGGTCAGTTCCGCTTCCTGCTCCACGTGCTGCTGGCGTTCCAGCCACGGTCCGGCAGCGTAACCGATCACGACGCCGATGCCCACCTCCGCGGCAATCCACAGTCCCAGCCACAAGGGGTCGGGTCCTATGGACGTCAGGCGTCCGAGGCCGGCGGAGCCGCGGGCCAGCCAGCCCAGTCCGGCGGCCAGCAGCCCGGCTACAACCCCGACCAGCGCGCCGAGGGCAAGTGTGGACACCGTGGCCGTGAACCAGCGCACGTCCATCTTGATGGAGAGCCACTCATCGAAGTGGTTTTCGCCTTCGCGCAGGAACCACCAGCCGGCCAGGATCCCCGCCACGACCGGCACCGCCAGGGCCACGAACCCGTAGTCCAGCGGCCCTGACGGGATCGCGGCGAAGACCGGAATGGACGGCAGCGGCCCGGTGGCGGTGCCCAGCGGACCCACCTGCGAGCCCACCCCCATGGCGAAGCCTGACCCCGAGACCCACGCCAGCGCAAAAACCTGGAGGTTGGGCAGATACCCAAGCTGCGCAATGGTGAGCGCCGCACCCCCTACCGCGCCGGCGTCGAGCGCTTCATAGACAGCAATCACCAGGTTCCAGTGGATAAAGAGGTCCACCGCCAGGAGCACACCTGCGAGCGCAAGCGCCGCCAACAGTGCCACGCAGCCCGCCTTCGCCGCAGAGCCCAAATACGAGCCGGCCCAGCGCGAATGCTGGCTGGTGCGAGAGATCCAGTGGACCGCGTCGACGCCGATCAGCCGGCTCCACGAACCTGCCTCGCGGCGGGCGCCGATCACCATGCCGAGGGCGAACGGGATCAGCGGGATCAGCATCGCGAACCAGATATTAATGACGACGTCGGCGGTGCGGCACACAAAGCCGGTGGCCGCGCCGAACGCCGAGTAGACCACCCAGGATCCGAGCAGCGCCTGCCACAGCTGGTCCGTATAGGAGGCCCGGGCCAGGCGCCGCCCCGCGCGCCAGGCGAGCAGGAACGGAATCAGGGTCAGGCCGAGGGGCACCAGAGTCAGCAGGCCGGAGCCTGAACTGGCGGCCGCACCAGCCTCACCGGACACGACGGCGAGCTGCAGCGGCACGCCGTGAATCAGCAGCCAGCCCTGGCCGGCGAGGCGTGCCAGGACATCAAAGGCGGTGTTCTGGAAACCCGCGGTGGCCCACACGGCCACGATGGGAACCACCACCAGGAGCGCGGAGATGATGGCAGCCTGCGCCGTTTCGAGGCCTCCCTGCAGCCACAAGGGCATGGGAAGGCCACGGTCTCCGGTCTGATCAGCGCGCAGTTTCATCGTGTCCCATGGTGTCACGGCCGGGCCTTCGGACCGGGCTTCGACAGGCTTATTATCCCCGCGAGAGCTGCCTCACCAGAGTTCGTAGGCCGCCACGCTGATCATAAATCCGTGACCGGTGCGGAGATGCGCGCAGACCATCCGGCCCGGCTCCCGCGAACACACCATGTTGCCGATCCGCACTGTCTGCCCGTCCTCAATCCAAGGTCCGGGGAACGTGGGGCCGGCCACCGTCTCCGCTTCCATCGGCGAGAGGCCGTCCCCGCACAGGCCGTATTGCGCACCGCCGTCCACCGTCACCACCGCATAGCCGCCGAAGTACTGGCTCAGGCCGGCGCACTGGCCCTTGATGTCGGCGGGCCGCGGCGCCACATCGCTGAGGAGGTGGCACGCCGCACCTTCGGCTCCGATGGAGCACTGCATGTCCTTGTTCACCGACTGCACCACCACCGGCAGTGTGGCCCGCCACGGCTTCACGTTGACCTTGGGCAGGAGCTCCTCCGCGCGGTTCAGGGGCCGGCCCGCGGGCGTTCCCGGCGACACGGTAGGCGACGTGCCCGGCGAAGGTTCAGGCGAGGCAGCGGACGACGGCGGCGGGACAGCCGCGGAAGGTGAGGGCGCCGTCGTCGGGCGTTCTGCCTGTCCGGGCACCTCCTGGGGGTCGCTCACCAGCAGTGCGCCGACGGCCGGTGCCCGGCCCTCCGGGACCGTGACGCTGCAGGCGGTGGCGAGAAGCACAAGGGCAGCCGCGCGAGGAGTGGCAAGGATCGCATAGTGGTCCCAGTCCAGCAGAAAGCCCTCATTCTGTCGTTGGGCAGAAGTCCCCATCCGGGCTGGATCCGGCGCTTTTTTCACACGTCCGCCGTAAACTTGGAATGTCCGCAATCAGTGGTTGGAGGCAGAAAAAATGACTACCGCATCCCCACATGCACACGGCGTTCATTTCGGACGTGCAGACGTCCAGAATGCCGGCATGGGAGCAGGTATTGTCTTGTTGTTGGTGGGCGTCCTGGGCTTTATCCCCGGCGTCACCACTCAGTACAGCGAATTGATGTTCCTGGGACCTGATTCCCATGCGATGTTCCTTGGCCTGTTCCAGGTGTCCATGCTGCTCAATATTGTGCAGTTGGCCATCGGCGCCACTGGCTGGGCAATGTCCCGGACCGACAACGGCGCGCGCAATTTCCTTTTGGGCGCCGGTGCGCTGTACATCGTCCTCAGCATTTTCGGGCTCAGTGTCGGAGTTGATTCGGCGGCCAATTTCCTGTCGTTCAACATGGCTGACAACTGGACCCACCTGGTGCTGGGCATAGTGATGATCGCTGGTGGCTGGCTGTTGTCCCGCAAAATGGCCAGCGACAGGAAATAACCCGGAAGTGACAAGCCGGGAAACAGGAGCCGCGAATGAGAAATGATCCATAAGTTCTGAATATTCGTCCTACTGGCCGGTGCAGTTGCCGCGTTCCGCGAGCAGCTGCACCGGCTTTTTTGCGCCCGCCGGCGGCGCGGGGCTCTGACGGTGCGCGGCTTGCGGGCGCGGACGTACGGTAATGATGGCCCACCCTCTGGCCTGAACTGGCAGCTAATACCCTCAAAACTCGGTTTTGAGGGTATTAGCTGCCAGTTCGCGCTTGGAAATCCGGGCCTCAAGTGTCCGTTCGCGCCAAAGGCGGCAGGGGCCATGGAGCCTGCAACAATGGGCCCATGAGCGCCATCATCCTCGGCTGGGACCCGGCCCGCTGGAACCGCTGGAACTACGCGGCTGTTGTTGAACAGGTCGCTGTGACCGGCCTGCGACTGGAGCCCTGGAACCTGGGCCGGAGCGTTGCCGCCGGCACGGACGTCTGGCTGGTCGTGCTGGGAGCGCAGGGTCCCGGCCTGATCGGCCATGGCGTGGTTCTTTCGGAACAGGCGGAGCAGCCCGAAGAACCAGCGCAGCCGGAACCCGCAGCTACTTCGGACCACGCGGGATTCATCGTGCAGGTGGCGTTTGACACCCTCCTCCCCCTGGGCGATCAGGTGCCTGCCGCGTTCCTCGACGAAGCAGTACCCGACGTCGCGTGGGACAGCGCCGAAACCGAGGGCATGGCGCTGGAGTCCCGCGACGAAGCCGCGGTCCGGGCGCTCTGGGCCGCTCACGGGCCGGGGCAAGGACCAGACCCAACCCAACCGGTGCCCGGCACGTACCCCGATACCGCCGTCGTGCGTGTCACCGCCAACCGCTACGAGCACGACCCCGTGGCGCGGCGGGCCTGCATTGCGCACCGCGGCACAAACTGCGCGGCCTGCGGGTTCTCCTTCGAGCTGGCGTACGGGGAGCTCGGCAAAGACTTCATCGACGTCCACCATGTGGTGCCGGCGGCCCAACTCGGCGGCGGCTACCAGCTGGATCCGCTCACGGACCTGGTTCCGCTCTGCGCCAACTGCCACGCCATGGCCCACCACGGGGTGACCCCGCCGCGCACGGAAGCCGAACTGCGGCAAATCATGGCCACCGCCGGCTTCCTCCGCGGAACCACCGTTGCCCCTGAGGAGATCGAGGCCCAGCGGGTTGCCCGCGAGATCCTCGGCAAATAATCAAACAGCCCTCGCTCTGGACTCTTGGGCAGGCGCCAACCAGACTGTCTACAACAGCTTCAGCTGGCCGGAATTGGCGACACGCAATATCGGCAGGGCCTGAGCAGCTGCCATTATTGGGGCTTTCCTGGGAGGCCTGTTCCGCACGCGCGAAAGGACCTCGTCATGCCGGATCTATCAGCATTCTTCCCGCTTCTTGCCGCGATTATCGGGACAATACTGGTGGTCGGCTTTGTTTGGGGGGCCATCAAACTGATGTGGAAAGTGGCGGAGCCCAATGAGGCCCTGATCATCTCCGGCCTGACCCGCGGAACTTTGGAAACCCGGGCCGGAATGGACTTCAAGATTGTCACCGGAAAGGGCGCCCTGGTATTTCCGGGCCTGCAGACCGTCCGCACCCTTTCCCTGACGCTGAATGAAACGGAGCTTAAAGTTTCCTGCGTGACCTCGCAGGGCATCCAGGTGATTGTGGAAGGCGTGGTAATTTACAAAATCGGTGACGCCCCGCCGTTTATCGCAAATGCGGCGAGGCGTTTCCTGGGCCAGCAGCCCAAAATGGAAAGCCAGGTCTACAACGTCTTTGAGGGCCACCTGCGGTCCATCATCGGAAGCATGACCATGGAAGAGATCATCCGCGAACGGGACAAGCTGGGGTCCCAGGTCCGCAGCGCCAGCGGAGTGGAAATGGAGAAGCTGGGGCTGGTGGTGGATTCGCTGCAGATCAAGGACCTGCAGGACCCCACGGGGTATATCCAGAACATCGCCAAGCCCCACATCGCCCAGGTCAAAATGGAGGCCCGGATCGCGGAGGCCACGCGGAACCGTGAGGCGGCCGAGAAGGAGGCCGAGGCGGCTGCAATGATCGCGGACGCGCAGAGCGTTTCGGCCATCCGGCAGTCGGTGGCGCAGGCGAACGCCGAGCGGGCCAAAGCCGAGGCCGCCCAGGCGGGACCGCTGGCGGATGCGACGGCGCGGCAGCATGTCGTCGTCCAGGAAACGGAAGTGGCCAAGCTTGAGGCGGACCGGGAGGAGCAGAAGCTCCAGACCACGGTCCGGAAGCCCGCCGACGCCAAGGCGTACGCCAAGCGCACCGACGCGGAGGGCCAGAAGGCGGCGGACATCAGCGCCGCCGAAGCGCTGGCCCGCCGCACGGAACTTGAGGCCCAGGCCAACGCCCGCCGGACGGAACTGCAGGCCCAGGCCAACGCCACTGCCGCGGCGGCCGCGGCCGGAGCCACGAAGGTCACCGGCGAAGCCGAAGCCGCTGCCACCAGGGCCCGCGGTGACGCCGCGGCCTCCGCCATCAAGGCCAAGGCGCTGGCCGAGGCAGACGGCATCAAGGCGCGGGCCGAAGCACTCGGGACCAACCAGGACGCCGTCATTTCGCAGCAGCTGGCCGAAAACATGCCGGCCATCATCGCCGCTGCGGCCGAGCCTTTCTCCCACGTGGGCCAGATGACCGTGCTCAACGGCGCCGAGGGCGTCAACAAGATGCTGGGCGGCATCCTGGCTCAGGTGGGCGACTACCTTCCTGCTTTGTCCTCGGCTCTGAAGAACAGCCGGGAAGGTAAGCGCCCCGCGAAAGCCCCCGATGCATAAGAACGTTGACCGGAGCCTTACCGGCAAGATCGGCCGCGTGACCGGGCGCATTGGGCCAGGAACCCTCGGCGAGGTCATGCTGCCGTACCTGGGCGGCACCAACGCGTTCCACGCCCACCCCTTCGATAAGACGAGCGTCTTCGCAGTCGGTGACGAAGTGCTGGTCATCTATTTCGAGCCGCCGCAAACGGTCTATGTGGACGAACTCCCGGACGTGCTGCGGCACGGCGAAGACGGGTGACCCCCGGGCCCTGATCTGTTCACCCAACCTTTCCCTCTGCTCAACCCGGGCGGCCCCGCCCCGACAGGCGCCGCGCCCACCGTGGAGGGGTGAGGATCGCAATTGTTGCCGAGTCATTCCTGCCGCTGATGAACGGGGTGACCCACTCCATCCTGAGGGTGCTTGAACACCTGGAGGACCAGGGCCACGACGTCCTGGTCATCGCCCCGTCCACCCATGCGGTCGCCGAGTTCGCGGGACCCGCCGAGGTGGTTCACGGCGCGACGGTGCACCGGCTTCCTGCCGTTCCGCTGGCCGGCTACACCAACGTGCGAGTGGCGATGGGCGGTGTGTACCGGGTCAAGCGAATCCTTGCCGATTACGCACCCGACGTTGTCCACCTGGCGTCGCCGTTTGTCCTGGGCTGGCGGGCCGCGCAGGCCGCGCATCAGTTGCGGATCCCCACCATAGCCATCTACCAGACCGAGGTTCCCAGCTACGCCGCCCGCTATGGCGTGCCGTTCCTGGAGAACTGGGCGTGGAACCGGGTGGAGAACATCCACCTGCTGGCCACCCGGACCCTGGTACCGTCCACCTTCGCGCTGAACCAGTTGCGCGGCCGCGGGATTCCGCGGGTGGGCATGTGGCGGCGCGGTGTGGATACCGCGCGGTTTTCACCGGAAAAACGCGACGCCGGGTGGCGGGCAACCGTTGCCCCCGGCGGTGAGCGGATCATCGGCTATGTGGGCCGGCTGGCCATCGAAAAGCAGGTGGAGGACCTGGCTGCCCTCGCCAACGTCCCGAACACCAGGCTAGTGATCGTGGGCGACGGCCCCCAAAAGTCCGCCCTGCAGGAAGCCCTGCCGGACGCCGTTTTCACCGGGTTCCTCGGCGGTGAGGAGCTGGCGAAGGCGGTGGCTTCCTTCGACCTTTTTGTCCATCCCGGTGAGTTCGAGACGTTCTGCCAGACCATCCAGGAGGCCATGGCATCGGGCGTTCCGGTGGTGGCCACGGGCCGCGGCGGGCCCCTGGACCTGGTGGAAAACTCCCGCACGGGCTGGCTGTACCAGCCCGGCGACCTGGCCGGTTTCCGGGCCCGGGTGATGGACCTGATGGGCGACGACGCCAAGCGCCACGCGTTCGCCACGGCAGCGCACGCCTCGGTCCAGGACCGGACGTGGCCTGTGCTCAGCGCCGAACTGGTGCGTCACTACCGGTCAGTAATCACCGGCGAACCGGTGCTTGAACCTGGGCCCACGCCCGCCGGGTTCCCTGGCCGAGCTTGCGAGGTTAGGGCGCGGGTGGGGAGCGAAACCAAACGCCGCCGCCCGGTGGTTGAACCTGTCGAAACCAAACAAGGAGCGTCCCTGTGAAAATTTCGGTGATCGGCTGCGGCTATCTCGGCGCGGTGCACGCCGCCACGCTCGCGTCCATGGGCCACACTGTGGTGGGCATCGATGTGGACGCCGCGAAGGTGGACCAGCTGGGCCGCGGACTGGCCCCCTTCTTCGAACCCGGCCTGGACGAACTGCTCCGCGACGGACGCAGCACCGGCCGGCTCAAGTTCTCCACCGACGTCGCCGCTGCCGCCGGTGCCCAGGTCCATTTCCTGTGTGTCGGGACGCCGCAGTCCAAGACGTCCGACGGCGCCGACCTCACCTTCCTCGTCGCCGCCACCGGGGCGCTGCTCCCGCACCTGGCGAGGGGCGCCGTCGTCGTCGGTAAATCAACGGTGCCCGTGGGCACGGTGGATATGCTCCAGGGCGTCCTCCAAGGGCGGCCGGACGTGCAGCTGGGATGGAACCCGGAGTTCCTGCGCCAGGGCACCGCGGTGAAGGACTCGCTGGTGCCGGACCGGCTGGTGTACGGTGTGGCGGGCGGTCGCGCCGCGGCCTTCAACCCCAAGTCCGGGGCGCCGCGTGCCGTGACGGCTGCGCTGGATGCCGTTTATGAGCCGCTGCTGAACGCCGGCATTCCGCGTCTGGTGTGCAACTTTGCCACGGCGGAGCTGATCAAGTCGGCCGCGAACGCGTTCCTGGCCACCAAGGTCAGCTTCATCAACGCCATCTCCGAACTGTGCGACGCGTCCGGCGCGGACGTGGCCGAACTCAGCGAGGCCATGGGCATGGACCCGAGGATCGGCAACCGCTACATGCATGCCGGGCTGGGCTTCGGCGGCGGGTGCCTGCCCAAGGACATCCGCAGCCTCCGCAGCCAGGCAGCCGCGCTGGGCGTGGACCCGGTCAACGACTGGATGGGCGTGGTGGATGCCATCAACGTCCGCCAGCGGACCCGGACAGTGACCCTGGCCGCGGAACTGTGCGGCGGCGGGCTCTCCGGACGTGCGATCACCATCCTCGGAGCCTCCTTCAAGCCCGAGACCGATGACATCCGAGACTCCCCCGCCCTGGACGTCGCGGCCCGGCTGGCAGCCGCCGGCGCCCACGTGACCGTGACTGATCCGAAAGCCGTGAACCACGCGTGGCTGCGGTATCCGCAACTGCGGTTCGAGGCCGCCACGTCGCGGGCTTTAGAGGGTGCGGAGCTGGTGCTCCTCCTCACTGAGTGGGACGAATACCGGCGCCTGAGCCCTGCCGCTGCGGGCGCTTTGGCGCGGCGGCGGGTGATCCTGGACGCCAGGAACGTGCTGGACGCTGCTGCCTGGCAGGCGGAGGGCTGGGTGGTCCGCGGGCTGGGCACCAATGCCGCTGCCGCTGTCACAGTCGTTGCCGCGGCCGGGCGGCTTGCGGGTCAGGTTTCCGGGGCCGGCCTGACGGGAATGCGTAACTCTTAGACCGTTTACTCCGCCGAGGATCGGAAGCAGGGCCCGGCAGGGCAAGGATTTGGGCGCGTCGAATTTCGGCGCGCTTCTTGACGCGAGCCCGGATGCGCTTCTGGCAGTCACCGTGGACGGCACCATCAAAATCGCCAACGCGGCGGCCAGCAGGGGCGTCTCCACGTTGACGCGCCTGGTTTCAGAGGTCCGTGCCGGCGCGAATGACCGACTTTATGCCGCGCTGGTTGACGCGGCCGGGCCCTCCCTGATCCAGGAGTTGGAGGGCCTGCTTCGCGTCGAGGACGGCTCGAGGCTGACCGCGTGGGAACGGCTGCGGACGGGCCCTGTGCCTGCTGACTTTGAAGTCTCTGGCCACCCGCTGCCAGTCGCTCGCGGCAGAGATAGCCGCCGCGGACGCGGCGCTCCAGGAAATCCTCGATACCTACGCGCCGATGCTCTGCGACCTGCCAGGTGTCGGAACGGAAGTAGCAAGCCAACTCCCGGTCACCGTCGGAGACAACCCCGACCGCATAGGAAATGAGGCCCAGTTCGCCGCCCTGGTCGGGGTCGCGCCGATACCAGCATCCTCGGGCAAAACCACCCGTCACCGGCTCAGCAGAGGAGGTGACCGCAACGCCAACCATGCCCTGTATCAGGTCGTCCTGGTCCGCATGGCGTCGTGTCAACGGACCAAGGACTACGTGGCCAAACGCACTGCGGAGGGCAAGAGCAAACGGGAAATCATGCGCTGCCGCAAACGCTACGCTGCCCGGGAAATCTACCGCCAGATCACCAACCCCCAAGCAGCCCCAGACAACACCGACCTGCGACAAAAGCGCACCACACTCGGTCTCACCATCACGGTCGCAGCCAGCGAACTTGCCCAGTGGCCCTCCAAGATTTCCCTCCTGGAACGGGGCCTGCTCCGCAACGACACCCTCGCCGCGGACTACCGCCAATGGCTGACCGAGCAGACAGCTGCAAGGATGCGCCAACAAGACTGCTAAGGCCGGCCTGCTCCAAGATCCATCTCAGTCTTTCCCCTCCCCGGGGTCGGCCCGGCCGATGCCTGACGTTGGCGCCCGCCGCGCAGCTCGGCGGCGGTGTGTTGGTGGGTTGGGGCGTGGCCGTTTCCCTTCAGGTTGGGCTGCCCTTCCCCGGTGTTGATCAGATTGCGCAGGCTGCCGCCCAGGTAGCCGCCCCACGCGTTGGAGCACACCTCGTAGCACTCATACTGCGGAACCAGGCCGACGTGGGTGAAGTGGACCTCGGTCCCGCCCTCCATTTCAGAGATCTCGAAGACGACCCGGGTGTCCTTCCACTCGGCCTGGTCTTCGACGAAGTTGAAGTAATTGTCCAGGACGAGCCATGCAACTCTCCCACCGGGCACGAGTTCCGTGACCCGGATGCAGCAGCGGTGCACGTCCTGGTAGTGGTAAGTGAATTCACCACCGACCTGGTCGGTGACGCCCTCGACCTCTTGCGACCACCAACCGCGGACGTTTGTGATGGCCTCAAATGCTTCCTGCGGAGTCCGCTCCACGGCGAAAGTCGTGGTGAAGTCCAACATCTCGTTACCTCATTCTCGAGTGCGCGCCCACATTTGGGCATGGTTGGGCACGACCGCCACGGATGTGGCGACGTTCAGCCGTGAGGCGTCAGCCTTCGCGACTATGCTGGATTGCTTCGGCGATTCCCTTGATGCGCTGCAGCCTGGCGTCCCAAGTGGCCCCGACCGATGACAGTTGCGCGACAGCTCGGGCGAGCTGGGCTTGGCTCACCTCGTAGATTCGCTCCCTTCCCAAACTCGTGACGTGGACCATTCCGACGCGGTGGAGCACGGCAAGGTGTTTGGCGACCGCCTGCCGCGTGACCGGCAGCTGCCTACTTAGCGTGGTTGCTGTGCCGCCGCCGTCGTTCAACAGCAGGTCAAGCATCCGTCGCCGAGTCGAATCCCCCACCGCCGACCAGAGATCGTCGTCGACGGTCACGCTCATGGCGCCGACACCAGCCGGCCGACGTAGGAAACGAGTCGGGGCAGGAAGTAGTCCCAGCCGCGGACGTGATCCCGGTAATGCTCCTCGAGCACGGCCAACTCCCAACCCTTCTCCCTGAACCCCGTCTCGGTAAAACGCAGCCGCGTGCCCCTACCCGACGGGATCAGGTCAAAGCTCACCAGGAGCGAGTTGGAAGGCGTCGCGGTCTCACCGTCGTCGTACACCCACCGGAAGGAGAAGCGGCGAGACGGGCTGGCTTCCACCACCAGGAGAGTAACGATCTTTGCCTCCGGCGCAGACCTATCGCCAAACGAGATGACCCCCGTCGCCCCGGGCACCGGTTCGAGCTCGGCCTCATCCGGCCACCACTCCCGCAGGTGCTCAGGCGTGGTGATGACCTCGTACACCACCTCAGGCGTGGCTTCAATGTGGATCTCCCGCTCGATGCTGCCGTACTCCATCCTGCGCTCCTAACTATTAGCAACCTTTTGTTGCACAAACTATAGAGCACCGCTGAGGTATGTGCAACGATTGGTTGCTCTTTTTAGTCACCAGTGGAGAGCCAATCTTCTGAGGCAAACTCAAGCGCCCCCAGTGCGACTCCTTGGAGTCGGGCCCCAGAACTGTTACTTTACTTGACGGCTAATTAACTGAGCGGTAAAATACAACGGTGAAGAGATTCCGGATGATGTCATGACAGCGGCACGGAGTCAGCAGCTCGACGCGATGTTCAGCGCGCTCTCCGATCCAACGCGGCGGGCGATCGTAGCCCGGCTCGCCGTCGGCGACGCAACAGTCAATGAACTGGCGGAACCGTTCAAGCTGAGCCTGCCGGGCATATCCAAGCACCTGAAGGTGCTTGAGCGGTCGGGGCTGATCAGCCGGGGCCGACACGCTCAGTTCCGCCCCTGCCACTTGGAGTTGCATGCCCTCGATGCCGCTGCCGGTTGGATCGAAGAGAGTCGGCGTCTTTGGTCGGAGCGCTTCGACAAGCTCGACCAACACCTCCGCACCCTGCAAGAACCACCGATTGGAGATCCCCATGAATGAGAACACCCTGCGTTTCACCCGCACCTTCGAGGCGCCACGGCAGCTGGTTTTCGACTGCATGATCGACCCCGAACATCTGACTCACTTCTGGGGTCCCATTGGAGTCACCACACCCTCGGAAACAATTACCGTAGACGCCCGCGTCGGCGGGGTCTTCACGACCATCATGGTCAACGGCGCCGACGGCAGCACCTACCCAACCAGTGCAAGATACCTTGAGGTGAGCCCACCAGAGCGGTTGTCGTGGATCGAGGACCGATCGGGGATGACCGTGACCATCACCTTCACCGAACTCGGGAACCACCGAACCCAAGTCGACATAGAACAGACCAAGGTGCCGTCACCGATGATGAATGCCGATGCCCAGGCCGGATTCCTCACGTCCCTGGACCGGTTCGACGCCTACCTCGCTCAGCTGACCCGAGCCGATCGATGAGCGCGGGCAACGACCTGATGGCGACCATCGCCGCCGAGCGGCGGGCCTTCAGCAATATCCTGGAAGCCCTGCCCCAACAGGACTGGAACACCCCCTCGCTATGCACGGGCTGGCGGATACGCGAAGTTGTCGCGCACATGACCATGCCCCTGCGCTTTTCGACCCCGCGGTTCATAGGCGAGATGCTCCGTTCCCGCGGCAACTTCGCCCACATGGCCGATCGAGTCGCCCGCCACGACGCCCAGGAACCCATCAGCACACTGCTCCACCGGTGGCGGACGAATGAGGACACCCGGTGGAAGCCCCCGGGTGGCGGCCTCAAAGGGGCCCTCACCCATGACATCGTTCACGGCCTGGACATCACAATCCCGCTGGGCATCAGACACTCAGTTAGTGAGGCCAGCTTGCTCACGGTCCTCGACCAGGCAACCAGCCCGCTCAGCCAGAAACATTTCCGGCTTGACCTGATCGGCATCCGCCTTGAGGCCGACGATGTCGACTGGGCCTTCGGAGCTGGCGAGCCGCTCCGCGGTGCCGCCCACCACCTCCTGATGGTCCTCATGGACCGCAAGCTGCCCACCGGCGTCCTCGCCGGCCAGGCAAGTGATCGGTTCACACCTGCCTGATCCAGCCCCGACCACCCTCGCTGCACAGACACTGTCGACGCGCGGACGTTAGGCGGTAGGAGATCCGCTCCCTTAAGACGGCAGCCCTCCCGAACTTCATGACCCCGCTGCCCCGAGGAATTGCCGACCGTTCAACCCCGCGTGCTGAACAGTTTCAGGATTAGGGCTTTTCCGATTTGACGCCTATAGGAGCATCGTCGTAGACACAACAGGGCCAGGGCGGGCCGGAGCTCTGCGACGGACAGCACTGGACCCAACAGCCGGCGGCGCCAGCGGACGCCCGACCACTGGTTGAAGCGCAGCGGAAACCAGGGCATTGATACTCTGGTCCCCGCTCTCACCGTCAGAAGGGACACAGAATGGGCCTACGTAGTCTCTTTCAGCGAAAAGCAGCAACCACGGCCCCTGCCGTCGCTGCTCCCGCCGGCGCTGTCCAGGACGAGCCCTTGTCACCGGAACTGCAGAAGGAACTGCAGGCCGCGTGGGCCGAACTGACTGAAGCAGCCAAATACTCCGCCGTGACCAACTTCCACGCATGCACGAGGGGCGGCCGCCCATGGACCGAGGACCCGGCAGCCGTTCGCGCCGTCGCGGCCACGCTTCGTGAATTCGCGTCCACCGATACCCAGCAGCCGACCGGAAGGCATGCGCTCCGCGGGGACGACCGCGCGGACGCCGGGCCGAACGGGTTGTGCCCCCTGGGGGCAGGTGGAGCCCTCCGCACAGCTCAAAGCTGTCCCCATTGGCGTGCAACCCGTTAATGTCGGTCCCCTCCCCCATAGTTAACAACTGCGGCCCAGACGGCCGCTTTTCTTTGGCGCGTCTATTCGAACATATGTTCTAAGGTTGTGTTATGGGACCGGAGCAAGCGAGCAGGCTGCAGGCGCAGTATGCGCGGCGCGCAGGCCCCATCGGGCTAACGGTGGAAGAGCTCAATTTTGAGCAGTTTCCGGCTAAGAACGGCTTCCCGGGATCCCCGTGAAGGCGTGGATCCGGTTCCCGAACTGCGCCGAGCTGGTGGACGGTGAGGTGTTTGCCTGGACCGCGAAAGCTGTCGAAGTGACATGGAAGGACGGGCCGGTGACGTACCGGACCTGGGTGTGGAGCTCGGCGGTGACCCGCCGGGAAGAAATGATGAACAGAAATTTGGGAGAGCGGACCAGCCGTGACGGCAACAGCAAGTGAAAAAACCCTGGACGTTCCCGTGGACGTCCGATTTACCGCCGCAGGCGCTCCCCTGGCCATCCGCCACGACGGCCGCATCTGGGCCGTGGCGGCTGATCCATTGCACTGGTTCACCAGGGACTCCTGGTGGGACACCCGGCGATCCGCACCGGTGGGCATGGGGAATGTCGTGGACGTCGAACATTGGCGCGTGCAGGTCCGCCTTATCTGCCCTCGCGTGGGGTTCACAGCCATGTGTGTTCTGCACTAGGGTCGTCTCGGAACGCACGGATTATCTACCCCTGACGAGGTACGTTCGTATGGCGCAGTCCCTGATTCCGTTTCCCTCGACCAACCACCCGAACGTCCCGATTTCACGGCGCTGGATCGCGTTCAGCGTCATCCACAAAGCTGGAGGCCCGTCTTGGGCAGTGGTGGACGCCTCCACCTACGAGCTGCATCCTGAGGCCAGCGCCTACCTTCACTACCTGCTGGGTTCTGCCCGGTCCACCAACACCATTCGGGCATACGCGCAGCGCCTGGCCGCGTACTTCACCTGGTCCGGTCCGGCCCGGCTGGACTGGACAGGCGGCGTACCTGTCGTTTCCCGGTTCATCCGGGAACTCACCGTCACCGCGTTGACCGCCCCGGCAGGAAACGCGGAATATCGTGAGCCGCGCTACCGGAGCGGGAAAACGATGAACCAGTACGCCGCGGCAATCACCCAGTTCTACATGTGGGCAGCACGCAGTGATCTGATCAGCGAGAAGACGGCGGCCGGTTTCTACGAGACCAGAATCGCCTACGGCTTTTCCGGTGACAGGCTCCTGCCGGGCCAGGTTTCCAAGTCCCGGGCCGTTCGGGTCAAGGAAGTCGAAGAAGCCCCAAAGCTGCTCGATGAATCCGGAGAGGAGTCGTTGCTGGGAGCCATCACCAACCGGCGTGACCGCTGGTCGCACTCATGATCGAAACCGGGGTCCGGATCGGCGAGGCCTTGGGGCTCCGGACAGAGGATCTGCATCTATTCCATGACTCGCGCGCCGTCGGTTGCCAGACCGTTGGGCCGCATATCCACGTTCGGCGGCGGCAGAATCCCAACGCTGCACTGTCCAAATCCTCGAACCCACGCACAGTCCCGGTCACCGCAGCGGTCTGCACCCTGTACCACCTCTACCTCGAGGACCGCATCGACCGCCTGGCCCAGGATTCCAGCCCAATGGTCTTCGTCAATCTGTATTCCCGGTCCCCTGCCGGAGAAGCGCTGAAGTACTCCAACGCCGTCAAAATGTTCTACCGCTCCTCAGGCAGGGCAGGGGCCCGGGCGAACCCGCACATGACAAGGCACACCGCGGCGACCCGCTGGAAACGCGCAGGAGTGCCGGCACGGGACGTTCAGGCACTCCTCGGGCACCGCAGCCCCGCATCCCAGCTGGTGTATGAGCACTCCACCGACCAGGACCTTCGCGACGCCATCGAAGGCGTCCGCTACGGTTCGCCGAGGCCCTCATGAGTCGCGGACAATCGGTCGCCTCCGAGGTTGCCCCGGCACTGGCGCCGGCGGAACCAGTCGACCCGGCCGCGGACCTTGCCGGTTTCCAACACATGCTTGCCCAGGAAATCCGGGACGATTGGCGGCCAGACGAATGGGACAGCGAGGCGTGGGTCTTCACCGGAGTCCCGGGCCACCTGGGCACGCTCGTCAACCGGTGCAGGTTCCCCGGCTGCCATGGCCCCTCGTTCACCCGCCGCAGCGGGCTGTGCAACGTCTGCACCGGCCGCTACAGCCGGCACACCAAACGAATGGGCGACATGAGCGTCGAGGCCTGGATCAACCGGGCGGTCGAGCTGCAGGGCACGAACTGGGCCTCCCGCATCGTCCCGATCCTATGCTCGGTCACGAACTGCACCAACCGCAGCAGGGGCCTCGGTGTGCCCTTGATGGCCACGACGGGTGGAAACCCCAAACGATGGCACCAGCAAAAAGACCGGCTCCCTCCCCTGTGCCTGGGCCACCAGCCCCGCCACACAGTCGAGGACATTGATGCATGGATCGCTTCCCAAGCCGCCACACCGGTTGCGGCGCCGGACTATTGCGCAGTTCCTTGGTGTGGTTTCAAACGTCACCATGCCAACAACCAGGTGGGCATCTGCAGACGGCACGCCAAGCTGATCAAAGACCAGAGTGGGCTGGCTCTGCACCTTGAAGTGGAAGCCGTCGTCTCTCTCGAACCTGACGGCTACCGGGAAATTCACGCCCCGGCCGCGAGACCCGGCGGGTACCAGCTCAGCCTTGCCCCACTGCGCCAGCGGCACCCTGGACTGGCCACGGAACTGCTGTGGTCCCTTCAGCACCAGGACCGCATTGGTTTCCCGGTCAACATCTCCACGACCAAGGCCCTCATCAAGTCGGCACTGGACTTCCCGCAAGAAATGCAATCCTTCCTGAACGCAGACACCCACGCGCTTGCCGAGGGCAGGATGCTCCGTTCCGTAAACGCCTGGTCCATGTTCCGTGTGGTCCGCGCGAGGTTGTTGGAACGCTACGTCCCGTGGTCCACCAACGGCGATCTGCTCCAATCGGACCTCATCCCCTTCTGTCTGCTGATGACCTCCTCTAACAGATCAGGATCCACCCGCTCCATGGCAGCCCTGGACTTCCGGCCGATCCGTCTGGACTGGGCACGGAAGATGACCAAGCTCTGGATCCTGGAGCGATCCACCACGGAAACCTCCTCGACGACCCTCATCACCCACGTCGCACGACTGTGCACCGACTTTGCCGTCCAATGTGCGGCGCGACGACTTCCTTCACCGACCAACGCATCCGGACTGACCCGCGAACACGGCAAGATGCTGGCACAGGCACTGGCCGGCATGACACGGCTCGACGGGAAACCTCTGACCAACGCCAACAAACGCTTTCTCGGATCGACCGTGGCAGGCATGATCGACTACGCCCGGAAGAGCTCGGACCTGTTCGAAAACACGACCCTCTCCTTCTCCCTCGACTACGACCTCCGGATCCCCCTCGAGGCCGGCCCAGGGACAGACGCCGACGACGAGACCGGACGGGCAATCCCCGAACCCGTCATCGAGTACCTCTTCGCGCAGTTACCCGAGGCGCATGTCTCCAGTCCGGTCTCGGCCGCGGTCCCCACTGCCGTCTACAAGGCAGCATTTACCTGCTACCTGACGCTGCTGCGCGATGCCGGACGGCGGCCCAGCGAGACCACCGGCCTCGGACGTGACTGCCTCAGCTACGACAGCACCGGCCAGGCCACCCTGCTGTGGAACAACGACAAAGGCAGACGCCGGGGCCGGCGGCTCCCCATCTGGGCAGAAACCGCACAAGCCCTGGAATCGTGGTTCACCATCCGGGACGCACACATCGCGGCAATGCCGGCCGGGCCAGCATGAATGGCTCTTTCCCACGTTCCGCTCCCGGGTCAGGGACAAACACCTCAAAACAGCCTGGTTCACCCGCCGGCTACGGGACTGGACCGACAACAAACTCCCGGACCTGCCAAGCCCGGCCAACGGTCCCGGAGCGGGGATCCCGTTCGGTAAATCCGCCGTGTTCGCCTACGCCTTCCGCCATTCCTACTGCCAACGGCTGGCCGACGCGGGTGTCGCCCAGGAAACCCTCCGCCGCCTCATGGACCACCGATCCGCGGACACCACAGCCAGGTACTACACAGTGACCAACGCCCGAAAACGCAAAGCCATTGAATCCGTCAAAAGACTCTCCTTCGACACCCACGGCACCCACGCACCCGTCGCTGAAGAGCTCTACTCGATGGCCGCCGTGGCCGTCCCGTTCGGAAACTGCACCGAACCGACCAACATCAAAGCAGCAGGCAAGGCATGCCCCGCACGATTCCAATGTGGGGGCTGCACGTTCTTCAGATCCGATCCCTCCCACCTTCCCGACCTGAAGGCACATCTGGAACGGATGAAAGAAGACCTCGCCTGGCAGATCGCCCAAAACCTGCGGCCGTCACTAATCACCGATACACGGAATGAAGTCGAAGCGTTCACGGCCCTCATCCACGCACAGGAATCGCGGCTCGCTGACCTTCCCGCCACCGAAAGGGACTCCCTGCAGGAAGCCTCCGTCGTGCTGCGCCGGCTCCGCGCGGATATCCCAACCGCCATCGAAAAACCCTTCATCCCTGTCGGAAGCCTCAAAATCAGGGCCGGCAACGGCAAGGACTTCGAGTGAACGAGCATCCACCGAACACCGCTGCCATGGTCCGGCAACGGAAGAAGGACAGCAAGAACAAGCGAGGTGCAGTCCTAGCCACCATTGAGGCCATGGAAAGCACCCGCAGCCCGATCACGGTCGCGGAGGTAGCCCGCCGCGCTGGCGTCAGCCCCTGGCTTGTCCGGCAGGAACCGCTCCTGAACGACGTCAGGAACGCCCAGAAGCGGCTGTCCACGGGAGTGCCCCGCGAGGCCAAGGACTCAAACACTGGATCGTTCCAGGTTGAGCGTGAGCTCCTGCGCCACGAAAACAAGCGGCTCCGCGACGAGACACGTCGATACCGACAGCACATCTCGGAACTGCTAGGGGATCAGATCGACGGCACCGACGCCCACGCCCAAAGCGTCCGCGTTCAGGAACTGACAGACCAAAACGCCGCCCTCTCCCGGCAGACCAGCGAAGCAACCCAACAAGTCCATCAGTTGCAGCAGCAGCTTGCAGCTGTGTCATCAGACTTGGAGGCTGCACATACCGTCAACCGTTCCCTGATGGCCCAGCTCAACCGGCCAAGATCAACATAACGATCCCAAGCCGTTCGCCGACGCCCTCAAAGCTGAGACGGGTCAGGGTCGAGCCCATGTCGAAGAGAACTTTTCATCAAGTCGGCATCGAATGCCCATGGATTCTTCGTCCATCAGATGAGACCATCGACACCGCAGTGCTGCTCAAACGCCTCGCGCTCCGCCAGCTCAATCACTCCATGTCCTCCAGAAGGATGAATCTCTCGACCGCAGCAGCCGCAATGAGCGCCCGTCAGCAGTTCAGGTTCCGATTCCGGTGCCGGCTTCCTGGCATCGGCGCGGCCCGTGCCGGGCGCCGCGCCGGGTACACCCGCCTGAACGGCCGGGGACTCAAGAGTCCAGCATCCCCTTCAGGACCTCGGCCTCATCCCAGGCACCAGCAGCTGCAAAGTCCCTGGATTCGCCCGCATAGCTGAGGGTAAGGTGCAGAATCAGTCCCGCTCTGTTCCACTGCATTGGGGCCCAGTCTTTGACGTAGCGGGGCTTCAACACAAGCGGACTTTCGTGAACAGGTCGACAGCGGACGACGGACGGGCGGGGTTGTGGGTGCCAGGAAGAATCCAAACGGTGTTCGCCGCATCAAGAGGGGCCCTGCGGTTTACTGCGGTTTTCGGCTTGGTGTGTTTATGGCTGTTGTCAGCTGTCGTACCGGGTCGGGGACGGCTCGCTGGTGGCGCCAGCCAGGTAGTCGAGGCAGGCGTTGTAGTCGGCTATGACTTCTTCGAAGTTCCGCAGCCGAGGCCGGGCACCAGTGGTCTCGGCGATGTCCGTTTGGGTCAGTTGCGGTTGGCAGCTGCGTTTGCCGGTGCTCAGGGTTGCGATGCCCCAGTCGGTGGTGGCCGGGGTGGTGGTGATGCCGACTCCTTCGAAGGGGTCGGTGAGAATGTTCCGGGCAACGGATGCCCAGGCGATGAGGTGGAATTTCCGGGCGGTGTCGAGTTGGTGTTCGTCGCCGCTGGCCCAGGCCTGATGGACCTTTTCGGAGAGTTTGTTCCATTCATCGGCGGGGCGGACCAGCAGGTGAGTGGCATGGACCTTGTCTTGGAGTTCTTTGAGCAGTGGCATGTGTTGATTCCCTTGTCTTTGCCTGGGTGTGAGGTCTTGGTGTTGCGTCAGGCCCGGGGCGCGGTGCCTGTGGCGGGGTGCAGACGACTTGGCCGGCGTGGGAGAATCCTTCACCGAATCCGAACAGCAGTACCGGGCTGCCGGGTGGGAGTTGGCCGCTGCGGATGAGTTTGGCCAGTGCGATGCGGATGCTGGCATCGGAGGTGTTTCCGGAGGTGACGACCTCGCGCGCCGTGATGGCCCGCAACCTCGCCAGGCGGATGAATACGAAGGCTCAGCGGGCATGCCTGAACTGGGAATTCCTTCCGCAACCAGCCAAGTGCAGGGGACGGCCGGATGTGACCCGGCCCTCCTCTCTTACTCCTGTGCGTCCTCCTGGGTGTCGGTGGGCCGCCGCCGGCCGGTGAGCCCGGTGGGGACAATCTCCACGTAGGACCCTTTCGCGGTCGGCGTCCAGGGGCGCTGGGCCTTCTGCTGAGCGGCGTCGATTTCCGACCAGTTCTGCAGTTCGCGGGCCGTCCCTTGAACGACAACGATCCAGGCGGACGCTTCCGACCGACCGTTGGCTTCAAAGGCCACCGAAGGGTTGATGGTCAGTTCCACAAGCATTTCGCCCTGCGGCGTTCGCACAAGTATTTTTCCGTCCTGGGCGTGGAATTCCACGGGAAAGATATCAGGCTTGTTATGCACACTCACGGCCAGCCGGCCCTCTCGTACCGGTCAGCAGGTCCCAGCATTCATCCGGGGCCAGGTTCGCCGCGGGATACTGCGCATCAGAGAGCATGATCGTCCTTCCACGGCCCCGGACATGCCGTTGGCCTTGTCAACTGCCTCATCCGACGTTCTTGCGCCGATGATATACCGCCCAGCATAGCGCCGGGTTTGGACCCCTTGGCCCTCCACGACCCGACCCGGACTCGGCCCCGGAGGACACGGAAGCCGGTCGGACCAAGCTCGAGACGCGTACCGCCCGTTCGGCGTTCCCCCGAGCGGGCGAGTCGATCTCCGGGAACGGTCGCTCGGGGGACTAGCCCAGGCGTGCCTTGAGGTTATCGTCCAGTGCTGCGAGGAACTCCTCGGTGGTGAGCCATTCCTGGTCCGGTCCCACCAGGAGGGCCAGGTCCTTGGTCATCTGACCGGCTTCGACCGTCTTGATGACGACGTCTTCGAGAGTGACGGCAAAGTCAATGACGGCAGGGGTGTTGTCCAGTTTGCCGCGGTGCATGATGCCCCTGGTCCACGCGAAGATCGAGGCTATCGGGTTGGTGGACGTGGGCTTGCCCTGCTGGTGCTGGCGGTAGTGGCGTGTCACGGTGCCGTGTGCGGCTTCGGCCTCGACGGTCTTGCCGTCCGGTGTCATCAGCACGGAGGTCATGAGTCCGAGCGAGCCGTAGCCCTGGGCAATGGTGTCGGACTGGACGTCGCCGTCGTAGTTCTTGCAGGCCCAGACGTAGCCGCCTTCCCACTTCATCGCCGATGCCACCATGTCATCGATCAGCCGGTGCTCGTAGCTGAGGCCTGCTGCTTGAAACAGATCTTTGAACTCGGCTTCGAATACTTCCTGGAAGAGATCCTTGAACTGTCCGTCGTAGGCCTTCAGGATGGTGTTCTTGGTGGAGAGGTATACGGGGTAGTTCCGCTGCAGTCCATAGGCGAAGGAGGCGCGGGCGAAGTCCCGGATGGAGTCGTTGAAGTTATACATGCCCATCGCCACCCCTCCCCCGTCGGGGTAGGTGACCACCGTCTGCCTGATCTCTTCGCCTCCGCCGGAGGGGGTGAAGGTCATGGTCAGCGTGCCAGGACCCGGGACCTTGAAGTTGGTCGCCATGTACTGGTCGCCGAAGGCATGACGGCCGATGATGATCGGCTTGTTCCAACCCGGAACCAGGCGCGGGATGTTGGAAATGATGATGGGCTCACGGAAAACGACGCCGCCCAGGATGTTCCGGACGGTTCCGTTCGGGGACGGCCACATCTTCTTCAGGCCGAATTCCTCGACCCGGGCCTCGTCAGGGGTTATCGTGGCGCATTTGACGCCGACGTTGTATTCCTTGATGGCGTTCGCAGCGTCGATCGTGACCTGGTCATCGGTCGCGTCACGGTTCTGGATGGACAAATCGAAGTATTTCAGGTCCACATCCAGATACGGGACGATCAGGCGGTCCTTGATGAACTGCCAGATGATGCGGGTCATCTCGTCGCCGTCAAGCTCCACAATGGAGCCAACAACCTTGATCTTTTCGTTCATACCGTCTCCTTGATTCATGGGCACAATGACCCACACCGATGGTGGTCTCTGACATCTGAAGCCCCGGCGGTGGGCCTGACGTCGCGGGCCGGCGCGACAGGCTGGGATGACGCCGGATCACCCGGTTCTTTCCGGGTGCGCGCTGCCGGTCCGGCGCGCTGGCAGCCGAACCCGGAAGCGGCGCCCGGCGCACGGACGGTTCCGGGCACCACCCCTGGCACCTATCGGGAGCTGACGCGCGGCGTCCCCCGGCGGGCAGCAAAGCGGTTCTTGAGATGTTGCAGCTCGGCCGGCAGCTCGGCAGGCAGCGAGTCACCGAACCTGGCGTACCACTGATCGATGCTGTCGATTTCCTGGGCCCATTCCTTTGAATCGACCGCCAATGCGGCACTGAGGTGTCCGGGGGTGACGTCAAGGCCTTCGATGTCGAGGGACTCCGGTGCGGGGACGAAGCCGATGGGGGTTTCGATGGCAGCCGCTGTCCCTTCGAGCCGTTCGATGGCCCATTTCAGGACGCGGGAGTTGTCTCCGAATCCGGGCCAGAGGAAACTTCCGTCGCTGCCGCGGCGGAACCAGTTGACCAGAAACATCCGGGGCAGTTTTGCGGGATTGGCCATCCGGCCGATCTCCAGCCAGTGATTGAGGTAGTCCCCAGCGTTATAGCCGATGAAGGGCAGCATGGCCATCGGATCGCGGCGGACGACCCCGACCTGACCGGCGGCTGCCGCTGTCGTCTCGGAAGACAGCGTCGACCCCATGAAGACACCGCCCGCCCAATCCCTGGACTCGGTGACCAGCGGGATGGTCGTCTTCCGGCGGCCACCGAAGAAAATGGCCGAGAGCGGAACGCCCTCGGGCTGATAGTATTCCTCGGCCAGGATGCCGACCTGGCTGATGGGCGTGCAGAACCGTGAGTTGGGGTGCGCTGCGGGCCGGCCGGAGGCCGCGGTCCAGTCCTGTCCGATCCAGTCGGTCAGGTGCTCCGGGATGTCCCGGGTCATGCCTTCCCACCACACGCCGCCGTCATCGGTGAGGGCGACGTTGGTGAAGATGGTGTTGCCCTTGGCGATGGCGTCCATCGCGTTGGGGTTGGTGTGCCAGCCGGTGCCCGGTGCCACGCCGAAGAGACCCGACTCCGGGTTCGTGGCCCGCAGTTCCCCGTCCTTGCCCGGACGTATCCAGGCGATGTCATCCCCGAGGGTTTCCACCGTCCAGCCCTCCACGGTGGGGTTCAGCAGGGCGAGGTTGGTTTTACCGCAGGCCGAGGGGAACGCGGCGGAGATGTAGTAGACCTTCTGTTCCGGGCTGGTGAGTTTGAGGATGAGCATGTGTTCCGCGAGCCAGCCCTCCTGCCGGGACATCGCGGAGGCGATACGCAGTGAGTAACACTTCTTGCCCAACAGCGCGTTGCCCCCGTAGCCGGAGCCGTAGGACCAGATGGACTTCTCCTCGGGGAAGTGAACGATCCATTTCTCCTCGTTACAGGGCCAGCTGACATCCTGCTGGCCCGGTTCCAGCGGTGCGCCGACCGAGTGCAGCGCCGGGACGAAATCCGCGTCCAGCTCGACCATTCTGGCCAGCACGTCCGCACCGGTGTGCGCCATGATCCGCATCGACGCCACGACGTAGGCGCTGTCAGTGATCTCAACCCCGAACTTGGGGTCCTCCGCGTCGAGGTGGCCCATCACGAACGGAATCACGTACATGGTGCGCCCGCGCATGGCGCCAGCGAAGAGCCCCTGCAATTTTTCCTTCATCTGCGCCGGTTCCATCCAGTTATTGGTGAAACCTGCGTCCCGTTCGTCTTCGGAGCAGATGAAGGTCCGCTCTTCGACCCGGGCGACGTCCTTGGGGTCGGAGAAGGCGGCAAAGGAGTTGGGGAACTTGTCCTCAGCCAGGCGCGTCAGCGTACCGGCGGCGACGAGCCCGTCGGTGAGCGCACGATATTCGGCCTCTGATCCGTCGACCCAGTGGATCCGGTCCGGTCCGGTCAGGGCGGCTACATCGCCGACCCAGCCCAGAAGACGGGTGGAGGCAACGGGGGCGGTGTCCAGGAGGCTGGAGTATGTGGTGTTGTGCACGGTTCTCTTCCTTCCCCCGCACTCACGGCGGGCGGGGCGGTCCTAGAAAGCTCATGGGAATGGTTCGTGAAGCCGCGGCCAAGCGGCCCGGGTCAGGCAGTGCCCGCCGGCATAGCGGTAAAGAAAACTGGCCGCAGGTTTACTGTTTGATGGATACATCATCTAATATAACAGCTAGTTGCGGACCTGCGCTGCCCTGCCCCCTGAGATCGTGAGGCTCCGGCGCCCCCCGTGAGGCGGCCCTTCGGCCGGCAACGGCAGGGATTGGGCGGGGCGCCGGCAGGTGCTACGGTCCCGGCGTCAGGCTTTCGGCGTAGGGCAGGACGGTCCTCAGGTCCGGGGCCCCGATTTCCAGGCGCGCCCGGGCGAGGGCGATGACGTCCAGGTCGGTGTTTTCGGCAAGGTGGACGACGGGGTGGCCGTTGGGCAGCAGGAGCCACCGGGCCGCGGGGAGGTTCCGGACCAGGACGGTTCCGATGAAGAGTCCGGCTTCTACCCTCAGGCGCCACGGCGCCAGCGCGTTCCTCTCCGGCCCGGCGAGGAGTCCTTCGAGTACTTCGATCCCCTGCCCGGCGTCAGCGAGCGTTGCGCCGCGGGCCGCTGCCCATTGACGGAGGCTGCTGCATTGCCCCAGATGGGCATCGAGTTGTTTTTCGACGGCAGCGACGTCACCGGCCAGTTCCCGGGTGAAGAAGATTGCGTAGTCCCGGGCGGTGCCGGTACCTGGGCTGTGCCGGGAAAAATCCGCGGGCTGTCCGCTCATAGCCTGAGGCCTCCGGTCGCCATCCGGGTGAGGGGAATCCCTGTTTGGAGTTCATGTCCGTTGAGGGAGCTGTACGCGGTGATACGGCGATCTTCCCCCAGCCCGGTCAGGGATGCCCGCGGGAAGAGCGCCGTGACGGACGCGCCCGCGCAGGACGCGCCGCCTCGAGGGTGCACCGTGCGGGTGACGGTCCCGAAATCGTAGGTGGACTGGCCCGTGACGCGGCCGTCCCGGAGGCTGACTGTGAGGTGCCTGATCGTGGTCCGGTCCGCGTCGCCGGCACGGAGCCCTACCAGGTAGCTTCCCCCGGCTGGGGGCCTGTTCAGTTCAAATTCCACGCGCACGTCCGGTCCGGAGGTGTCCACCGAGACCCCGGTGATGATCGGAGCCGGAGGCGTGGGGGCAGGAACGGGCGCTGGCCGCTCGACCCCCGACGTCGTCAGCGGGTCCCTCATGCCGCCCCCGCCCCGGCCGCTGCGCGGACCGGAGGGGCTGTGTCCGGGCAGCGGTTCGGAAGGCTTGCGGCGCGCCGCGCCCAGCCCGTCCTATGGAGGCCGGCTCCCCGGCGAGGGGGCTCTGACGCGCGGCGGGCCGTGGGGGCCGGCTGGGGCTTTACTGCCATGGGCATGGTGAGGGACCTCTTTCCGGCCGGCCAACGTCCGTGACGGTGCCCACCGATAGGGGCTGTGTCCGGGCCCGCGCAGCGGGCCCGGCAGGAGCAACTGCTTTACCCCCTGTTATATTGGATGATAGAAGGATAAAATAGTCAAGCAAGGTTTTGCTGTGAAGCCGGGAGGCAGGCATGGACGAGTTTTCGGATTTCCGGGCGCCCTTATATGAGGTAAAGGCCAACCTGTTCAAAGGTCTGGCGCATCCGGTGCGGATCAGAGTGCTGGAGCTGTTGTCCGAGGCACCGGAAGTGTCGGTGACTGACATGCTCGCCGCGACCGGGCTGGAGGCCTCGCATCTGTCCCAGCACCTGTCCGTGCTGCGCCGTTACCACCTGGTGACGGCCGAACGCAGGGCCCTGCAGATGTTCTATTCCCTGGCTTACCCCCAGGTCGCGGACCTCCTCGCGGTGGCCAGGCTGCTGCTGAACGACATGCTGCGCAACACCCGTGACCAGCTCGAATATTCAGCGGCAAGCTCTCCCGCGGCTGCCCCGGCGAGCAGCGCCCGATGAGTGCTCTGGACACGGCCCGTGCGCTGTTGCCGTCCTGGCGGGACTATGGTGAATTGCCCCGCAGCTGGAAAGGGGACCTGATCGCGGGCATCACGGTCGGTATCGTCGCGCTGCCGCTGGCACTGGCCTTCGGTGTCAGCTCCGGCGCCGGTGCGGCCAGCGGACTGATCACCGCCGTCATCGCGGGGGTGGTCGCGGCTGTTTTCGGCGGCTCGAACATCCAGGTTTCCGGGCCGACCGGCGCCATGGTCGTCGTCCTGGGCCCGGTCATCGCCACCCAGGGCATCGGTGCGCTGGCCGCGGTCTCGGTCCTGGCCGGCGTGATCGTCATCGTTGCCGGGGTACTCAAACTCGGCCGGGTCGTTACCCTCCTGCCCTGGCCGGTGATCGAAGGATTCACCTTGGGAATTGCCATGATCATCTTCCTCCAGCAGGTTCCCGCTGCCTTCGGCGTCAAAGCCGGACCGAGCAGCAACGCCGCCGTCTCCGCCGTCCAGGGACTCACCACAGCGACCCCCGCCGCTCTCCTGGCCCCCGTGGCCCTGGTGGCCCTGGTCGCGGTGATCATGATCGCCGCGCCCCGGATCCACCCGCAGATCCCCGGGTCGCTCATTGCCATCATCGTCGCCAGCATCGCCGCCCAGGTCCTGGACCTTCCGGTGGCCCGGATAGGTGCCCTGCCGGACACCCTGCCCGCCCCGGTGATCCCCGCCCTGGACTGGGGCGCAGTGGCTGCGCTGGCCGCCCCGGCGGCCACGATCGCGGCGCTGGCCGCGATCGAGTCGCTGCTCTCAGCACGGGTCGCCGCCTCGATCTCTGACACCGGCCCCTATGACGCGGACCGCGAACTCCTCGGCCAGGGACTGGCTTCGGTCTGCTCCGGGTTCTTCGGCGGCATGCCTGCCACCGGTGCCATCGCGCGCACCGCGGTAAACATCCGCTCCGGCGGCCGGACCAGGCTTGCCGCGATCATCCACGCCTTGGTCCTGCTGGCCGTGGTCTACCTTGCCACCGGCCCGGTCTCCCGGATCCCGCTCGCGGCCCTCGCCGGTGTCCTGATGGTCACCGCTACGCGCATGGTGTCCCTCGCCACGCTGCGCAGCGTGATCGGCTCCACCAGGGCCGACACGGTCGTTTTCTTCGTCACAGCGCTGATCACCGTGTCCTTCGACCTGATCCAGGCCGTTGCGATCGGCATCGCCGTCGCGTCCTTCTTCGCCCTGCGCACCCTGGTCAACTCCAGCGGCGTGCACCGCGAAGAGATCCCCGGCCCTATTCAGGAAGGCGACGAACACATCGCCGTGTTCCGGCTCGACGGGGCCCTGTTCTTCGCCGCGGCCGAACGCGTCCTGGACCGGGTCAGCGCGATCCGCAACGTCGATGTCGTCATTATCCGTATGTCCCAGCTCCAGGTCCTGGACGCGACCGGGGCAAGGGTCATCACCGACATCGTCAACGCCCTGGAACGCCGCGGGATTACCGTGCTGATCAAAGGCATCCAGGAACGCCACCTGGCCCTGGTCACCCGGGTAGGTGTGCTGGAGTCCCTGCGCCACCACAATCACCTGTTCGAAGATCTGCCCCCGGCCGTGGAACACGCCCGCAGCCACGTCGCCCGCGCCAGGGCCGCCCGTGCCGCCGAACATCCCCCACAGGACAAGGCACCCGATGCCGGGCAGGACCCCGTCCGTGGCCGGGCTGCGGGAGCTACTCCCGGAAACACCACGGTCCGATGAATGTTCAGGAGCATCCTTTGCCACCGACAGCCTCCGCGGAATCCAGGCCGCAACGGGATCACGTGCCGCACTACCTCCTGGGTTTCGGACTCGCGGCCCTTCTGCTGTTCGACCTCCCGGCACTTTTCGCGGGCCCCACGAACCCGGCCTGGCTGGCCGCGGTGGTACTGACCGGCCCGACCGTCGGCATCCCCGCCGGGATCGCCGCGTTCCGACGCCGCAATGCCTCATCCGGCGGTCCTGCGGGAGCTGGCGCGCCGTACCCGGGCAGGGCCCGGCGGTGAGCGTGGACGGCATGCCGCTTCCGGCGTGGAAGCACTCCAGACCCGGCGGGACCGGCTACCCCGCAGACGCGCAAGCCTGGGACCGCTGGTACGCCGACGCCGATTACGGCTGGTCCCCGGCCAGCTCGACGGTCCGCTCAGCACTGAACGGGCTTACGCCCGGGCGGGCGCTGGACCTCGGGTCCGGGGACGGCCGGCACGCGGTCTGGCTGGCCGGGCGCGGCTGGCACGTCCAGGCCCTGGACTTTTCCGCAGAAGCCCGGGCCATCGGGCGGGAGCGCGCCTTCGCCGAGCGTGTGACCGGGCTGATTACCTGGACATTCGGCGATCTCACAGCGCCCATCCCTGACCCGGCGAGCCTGGACCTGGTCCTGGCCGCCTTCCTGGACCTGCCCGGACCGGACCTCGAACGCGTCATCGCCCGCGCCGCCCCGGCTCTCGCCCCCGGGGGAATCTTCCTGTTCATCGGCCATGATCCGGAAGACCCGCGCGAAGGCACCACAGGCCCGCGGGACCGGTCAACGCTGCACGACAGTACCGAAGTCGCCACGTGGGCCAGGGCGGCCGGCCTGGAAGTCCAATCAGCCGAAACCCTCTCACGGCCCGTCCCCGGGTACCGGCGCCCCGCGCTGGACTGCGTCGTCCTGGCCCGCAAACCTGCCCAGGCTCCGGACGTACCGTCCTTCAACACCCCCTTGTCCACCAGGCACACCAATCGTGAGGTCCCTTCATGACCACGAACACCACCTTCCCCGCAACCCCCGCCGTGGTCCCCCGGTCCAAGGGACGCATCGTGGTCAGCTGGATCACCACCACCGACCACAAAACCATCGGGTACATGTACCTGATCGCATCCTTCACGTTCTTCTGCCTCGGCGGGGTCATGGCGCTGCTCATCCGGGCCGAACTCTTCGAGCCAGGCATGCAGATCCTGCAAACCAAAGAACAGTACAACCAGCTGTTCACCATGCACGGAACCATCATGCTGCTGATGTTCGCCACGCCCCTGTTCGCCGGGTTCGCGAACGTCATGATGCCCCTGCAGATCGGCGCCCCGGACGTCGCCTTCCCGAGACTGAACGCCCTGGCGTTCTGGTTCTTCCTCTTCGGCTCCCTCATCGCTGTCTCCGGGTTCATCACCCCTCAGGGCGCCGCGTCGTTCGGCTGGTTCGCCTACGCCCCCCTGTCCAACACCACATTCACCCCGGGAGTCGGCGGTGACCTGTGGGTCTTCGGCCTCGCCCTGTCCGGTTTCGGCACCATCCTGGGCGCGGTGAACTTCATCACCACCATCATCTGCATGCGCGCCCCGGGCCTGACCATGTGGCGGATGCCGATCTTCACGTGGAACACCCTGGTCACCGCCATCCTGATCCTGATGGCCTTCCCCCCGCTTGCAGCCGCGCTGTTCGCCCTCGGCGCGGACCGGAAATTCGGCGCCCACATCTTCGACCCCGAAAACGGCGGCCCGGTCCTGTGGCAGCACCTGTTCTGGTTCTTCGGCCACCCCGAGGTATACATCATCGCCCTGCCGTTCTTCGGCATCGTCTCGGAGATCTTCCCCGTCTTCAGCCGCAAACCCATCTTCGGCTACAAGGGCATCGTCTACGCAACCATCTCCATCGCCGCACTATCCGTGACCGTGTGGGCGCACCACATGTACGTCACCGGCTCCGTGCTGCTGCCGTTCTTCGCGTTCATGACGATGCTCATCGCCGTGCCTACCGGCGTGAAATTCTTCAACTGGATCGGCACCATGTGGGGCGGGTCCCTGACCTTCGAAACCCCCATGCTCTGGAGCCTGGGTTTCATCGTCACGTTCCTCTTCGGCGGCCTGACCGGGATCATCCTCTCCTCCCCGCCGCTGAACTTCCACGTCTCCGACACCTACTTCGTGGTCGCCCACTTCCACTACACCGTCTTCGGCACCGTGGTGTTCGCGATGTTCGCAGGCTTCTACTTCTGGTGGCCGAAATGGACCGGCAAGATGCTCAACGAACGCCTGGGCAAGATCCACTTCTGGCTCCTGTTCGTGGGCTTCCACGGCACCTTCCTCATCCAGCACTGGCTCGGCGTCGAAGGCATGCCCCGCCGCTACGCCGACTACCTGCCCGAGGACAACTTCGCCTGGATGAACCAGTTCTCCACCATCTCTTCCTTCCTCCTCGGCGCCTCCCTGATACCGTTCTTCTGGAACATCTTCATCACAGCCCGCAACGCGCCCAAGGTCGAAGTGGATGATCCCTGGGGTTTCGGTGCCTCGCTGGAATGGGCCACTTCGTGCCCGCCGCCGCGCCACAACTTCACCTCCCTGCCCCGGATCCGCTCCGAACGCCCCGCACTGGACCTCCACCACCCCGAACTGGCCACCCGGACCCATGACACCACCCACAGCCCGGCAGCCGCTGCCCTCGGAGCCGCCGAGATCGGAGAACGCGATGTCCGCTCCCCGGATTCCAATGACTGACCTCGCCGCGCTCCTTACCGTCCTCCCCTCACCGAAAGCAGGACCATCATGGACCGGTACCTGACCAGCATCTGGTCCGCGTCCGCCGAACTGGAAATGATCCAGGTGCAGACCGACCAGGCCCATGAGGCCCTCGTCCAGGCCCTGTGCACGGCCATGGCGGCACAAATCCCGCCGGAAGAGGTCGCCGCGGCCGCCAACATGGACTTGCCTGAACTCTTCGACACGCTCCGCAGGCCCAGGATCGCCCCATCCCAGGGAAACCGCGATGCGGTACACGACCCGTAAGCCCCGTCCCGTCGCGGGGACCGGCAGCGACGCCCGCCCCGGTCCCCGCGATCGGGGCGCCGCCCGTGCGCGCCGCCCGGGCCCCCCGGCCCTGAACCAACAGGCCTGGCGCCAGGCGTCGGAATGGCCGTTGCTCGCCGCCGCCGTCCTGTTCCTGGCCGCCTACTCGGTCCAGGTCATCGCCAACCTGCCCGAAGCCCGGTCAGGAACACTCGAGGCGGTGATCTGGATCACCTGGGCCGCGTTCGGCGTGGACTATGCCATGAACCTTCTGCTGGCCCCCCACCGGGGCAGATGGTTTCTCCGGAACCTCCACGAACTGCTCATCGTCGTCCTGCCCGTCTTGCGGCCCCTACGCCTGCTCCGTCTGATCACGCTCCTGCAGCTGATGCACCGTGCCGCCGGGAGCGCCCTGCGGGGCCGCATCATCGCCTATGTCCTGTCCGCGGCGGCCCTGCTCACCTACGCCGGCGCCCTGGCCGCCCTGGACGTGGAACAAAACACCACCGGAGCGAACATCACCACTTTCGGCGACGCCCTCTGGTGGGCCGTGGCCACCATCACCACTGTCGGCTACGGCGACTTCTACCCGGTCACGGAGCTTGGCCGGTTCGTCGCCGCCGGACTCATGATCGGCGGCATCGCGGTCCTGGGGATCGTCACCGCCGCCGTGGCATCCTGGCTCGTCCAGCATGTTGCCGCTGAAACCGCGGCCGAACTCGGCGCCGCCGAGGCACCCATCCACGACGAACTCACCCGGCTCACCGCCCGCATCGAAGAACTCACAGCCCGCATCGACCAGTTCAATGCCCCCTCCCCGGGGCATGCTGGCACCGACCACCTTCCCACTCACCCGCGCTGACGGACCCGTCATGCCATACCGCACCCAGACCAGGAGCCACCCATGAACCCGTCCCCCCCTCGCAGCATGCCGGACCCGCCTGTCCGCGGATCCCGTGTCGTCGACGTCGGATCCTACCAACCGGCCAGGATCCTCACGAACAGTGAGCTGAGCCTGCTGGTTGACACCAGCGACGAATGGATCCGCAGCAGAGTCGGCATCGAATCGCGCCGCATCGCCGACACCGAATCCGTAGCCGACATGGCCATCCGGGCCGGACAGGACGCCCTTCAGAACGCCGGGATGGACGCCGGGGACCTGGACCTGATCATCGTTGCCACGGTCACGGCCAAGGACCGCTCCCCCAGCACCGCAGGCCGGGTCTCGGCCAGCATCGGCGCCGCGTCGCCAGCCGTTTTCGACGTCAACGCCGCCTGTTCCGGTTTCACCCATGCGATGGCCATCGCCGATCAGGCGATCAGGGCAGGGTCCGCGACCACAGCCCTGGTCATCGGAGCGGAAAAACTCAGCGACTTCACCGACTGGGCCGACCGGAGCACCTGCGTCCTGGTCGGAGACGGTGCCGGCGCCGCAATCCTGACTGCCACCGACGAACCCGGGGTCGGGCCGGTCCACTGGGGCTCAGTACCGGCCCTCGCACAGGCAGTCAGAATAGAAAAACCCTCCCTGCACCTGGAGCAGGAGGGCCTCACCGTCTACCGCTGGGCCATCACACAGGCAGCGCAACTGGCACGCCGGACCTGCGAACTGGCGGGAATCCGCCCCGAGGACCTCGCCGCATTCATTCCGCACCAGGCGAATCTTCGGATCATCGAACCCCTTGCCGACCAGCTCGGCATCCCCCGGGCAATCACCGCCCGCGACGTGATCCACTCCGGGAACACCTCATCAGCCAGCATCCCGATCGCGCTGGCCAAACTCGTCCGCAACGGGGAAGTACCCCCGGACAGCCCCGCCCTGCTCTTCGGATTCGGCGGCGGTTTCGCCTTCGCCGGCCAGGTCATCCGCACCCCCCGGAACACCCCAGCTATTCTCCCGGCAGGCGCCCCGCCCCTCTCCTGACGGGCCGCGCGCGGTGCCGGGGCAGGACCATCGACACCTACGGGGCAAACGAAAGTACGAAACTTAAATACGCACTGCGACGATTCAGGACGAGGAGGAACAGAATCAGGAACGAAGCCAGCCCTTCAACGACACCCGGACCGGGCGTCGTGATTGTGGCCTGCCTGCATTCGGTCCGAGAGGGGCTCCGGATACTTCTGGACAGTGAAGGGTTCAGGCCGGCGCACACGGCCGGTTCCGCAGCTACTGCCGGGACCGTGGACAGGCAGCCCCGGCCTGCCACGTCGTCCCCCGTCAACCTGGCCCCTGCGGAGCGTCTCCCGCCCCGCTCGCACACGGACGGGACGATGAGTGCATCAGCCAGACACTGGCCATTCCCCCCGGGAACGGTCCCGGCCCTCGTGCGCACGGCACTGACGAAACTGGGCATCGATCCGCAACCGCACCCACGGAACCACAGCCAAACCTTGCCGCATCGGGTCGCACAATGATGCTGGTTCGATTCAGCGCACGCACTGTCACCGAAGAGAAGCAGGAGCACCGAAATGAAAAATAAGCTCGTATTCGTATCAGGTATGGCGGTCGGCTATGTCCTTGGGAGCCGGGCAGGCAGGGGCATCTACGTGAAACTCAAAGTAAAAGTCCGCGGTTTCCGGGAGGGCCCGACCCACCGGGAAAAAGTCTCCGACACCGACGGGACCCCCAGGAACAAAACACCTGAAGTTCAGGAACAGGCAAGCCAGGCGGGGACGAAAGCGAAGGAAGAAATTACCGGCACACCCCGGCACGACACCACACCGCCCAAGGACGGGGCGACATCCGGCACCCCAAAGCACGACCACTCAAAGGCCTACGCGCCGCCCGAAAGCGACTTCTACGGCATAGGCGGACCGGCGTCGCATGAGTCGCTGGACGGGGACACCGCACGGCAGGCGCACCGCGATGAAACCGGCGGCCAGAACCGTACGGACTAGGATTCACGTGCGGCGGAACTACGGACAAATCAGAACCAAGACAGCTTTGAGCGTCGGCCCGGCCGGCCGGGGTTGCAAGGTGAGGTGCCAACCGCTGGTCCCGGCGCCATGAGGGGGTTACGTTTGGGATAAGCGGAATACCTCCGGAGGCCGGTTCCTTACCCGGCAGGTCTGCGGGCAGCCCTATCGAGTAAGGACGCTCACCATGGCCTACAACGTCGCCCAGAAGCTCATCGCATCCCATCTCGTTACGGGGGAGATGATTCCGGGGTCTGAGATTGGTCTGCATATTGACCAGACCCTCACCCAGGACGCGACCGGAACCCTTGTCATGCTTGAGCTGGAGGCGCTGGGACTCGACCGCGCACGCACCGAAGTGTCCGTGCAGTACGTCGACCACAACCTTTTGCAGGCCGACAGCAAGAACGCGGAGGACCATGATTTTCTCCGCTCCGCCTGCCGGCGGTTCGGTCTGTGGTTCTCGAAGGCCGGCAACGGGGTATCTCACCCAACCCACATGCAGCGGTTCGGCATTCCGGGTAAGACCATGGTCGGCTCCGACAGCCACACCCCGGCCGCGGGTTCGCTCGGGATGCTGGCCATCGGCGTCGGGGGCACCGAGGTGGCCCTGGCAATAGCGGGTGAACCGCTCTACTTCAAGATGCCGGAGATCTGGGGCGTGCGGCTCACCGGCAAGTTGCCGCCGTGGATCAGCGCCAAGGATGTCATTCTCGAAATGCTGCGTCGGCACGGCGTCCATGGTGGCCTGAACCGGATCATCGAGTACCACGGCCCCGGCCTCACAACACTGACCGCGATGGACCGGCACGTGATCGCCAACATGGGCGCCGAACTCGGTGCGACGACCACGGTTTTCCCGGCTGACGATCAGGTCCGGGCCTTCCTGCGCGCCGAGCAGCGCGAGGCCGACTTCACCGAACTTATCGCCGACCCTGGTGCCGGCTACGACGTGACCGAGGAGCTCGACCTCTCCGCGATCGAGCCGCTCATCGCGCTCCCCAGCTCACCGGGCAATGTTGTTCCGGTACGGGAGGTCGCCGGCCGCCCGGTGGAGCAGGTCGTGATCGGGTCATCGGCGAATCCTGGGCTGCGCGATTTTGCGATTGTCGCCGCAATCACAAAGGGGCGGCAGTCCCACCCCGGCTTGTCCTTCGACGTCAATCCCAGCTCGCGTCAGATCCTGCAGGACCTGACGAAAATGGGCGCCACCTTCGATTTGATCAGCGCGGGAGCGCGGCTGCATCAGTCCGGTTGCATGGGCTGCATCGGCATGGGTCAGGCTCCCGCGAACGGAACGAACAGCCTGCGCACCATGCCGCGCAACTTCCCCGGCCGATCGGGAACCCGGGAAGACTCGGTCTACCTCTGCTCGCCCGAGACGGCCGCGGCGGCAGCACTCACCGGAACCATCACCGACCCGCGGGACCTGCCCGAGCTCTTCGATATGGAGTACCCCGAGCTCGAACTCCCCGCGGTGTCGAGCGTGAACCTGACGATGCTCGAGAAGCCGTTGCCGCCGGACGAGGCCTCCGAAGTGACACTGATCAAGGGCGAAAACATCTCCTCGCTCCCGGTCTTCGGCCCGCTCGCCGACCGCATCGAGGCGCCGGTCGCCCTGGTCATGGGGGACGATGTCTCGACCGATGAGATCCTGCCGGCCGGCGCGCGCGTCTTGCCCTACCGCAGCAACATCCCCAAGCTCGCCGAATTCACCTTCGACCAGATCGACGAAACCTACCCTGCCCGCGCCGCCCAAACCCGCGACACGTCCGGCCACATTGTCATCGCCGGCGCCAACTACGGCCAGGGATCCTCACGGGAGCACGCCGCAATCACCCCGCGATTCCTGGGGCTGCGCGCGGTAATCGCCGTCTCATTCGCGCGCATTCACTGGCAGAACCTGGCCAACTTCGGCGTCCTCGCACTCGAGTTCACGAATGCGGCCGACCACGATCGTATCCGGCAAGGCGATGTGCTCCTGCTGACAGGCACGCGCCAGGCGCTCGTGGCCGGCACGGAGATCCTCGTGCGCAACGAGACCAGCGATGCGGTCTACCCTGTGCGGCACAGTCTCTCCACCCGTCAGGTCGACATGCTCCATGCGGGCGGTCTCATCCCCTGGCTGCGCGAGCGGAGAGCGCGGGACGCCGCGATTCTAGGGAAGTAAGATAGGCCCGCGCCTTTACATTTGTGCTTCAAGCTTCCATCCGGCGCGCCGGACACTCGATACGCCCAACGATCATTCACGCTCATGGCTCTCATCCGATTAGGAGTGTCAGCGATGTCCAGCTAACACCGATAGTGGTTCCGGCCGCACTCCCGACGCTGCCGGGCACTCCGATGGCTGGACAGCGGGAAACTGTCCACGAGCGCAAACGCCTCCGGCAGCAGCGGCGGGATGACGCAACAACCATCGGGAATGCACAGGGCCAGCTCGCGGCCGTCAGGGAGGTCATTGTGGAAGCGCTCTACCTGTCCCCGTCAAGATGTCGGTGGCTGGTGAAATCTGCCCTCCAGCCCACCGGCCCCAGGAGCCCCGGCGTTCTTCCCCTCAGATCGGATGCGGGTTCACTCCTTGTCGGTTCCGGCCTTACGCATGGGATCCACCGTTCCGTCCGTACCGTAGTCACCCTCGGAGTACTGGCCCAAGTCTAGCCAGGGCCGCTACGCCGGAACAGGACGCGCGCGAATTCAGGCTCCTGACTTGTTCAATGGCTAATGGGATGCCGCAGGATCTGCAGTCTTGCAGTGTCCAGGGTGTCGGCCGGCACAGGTCCGCAAGCGCCCGGCCGTGGGCAACAGCCTGCCGCCCGGTCCACGACCACACCCTGCAGGACAGTGAGTTGCGACACCAGGCTTCAGCCCGCCTCAACGGTGGTCAGCCGTGGTTGCTGTTCAGGTCGCGGCGGGCAGTGCGTCCGGGATCCGCGGTTTCGTGTTTCCTGTGAAGGTGAACGTCGCGTCCTCGCCCTCGCCGTCAACATCGACGGTGATGGTCTCGCCGGGGTGGATTTCGCCGAAGAGGATCTGCTCGGAGAGCTGGTTCTCGATCTCGCGCTGGATGGTGCGGCGCAGCGGCCGGGCACCCATGGCCGGGTCGTAGCCGCGGGTTGCCAGGAGAACCTTGGCAGCTTTGGTCAGTTCGATGCCCATGTCCTTGTCTGCCAGGCGCTGCTCCAGGCGGCCGATCATCAGGTTCACGATCTGGATGATCTCCTCCTGGGTCAGCTGCGGGAACACGATGACGTCGTCAACACGGTTCAGGAACTCGGGGCGGAAGTGCTGCTTGAGCTCCTCCGTGACGCGGGCGCGCATCCGGTTGTAGCCGGTCTGCGTGTCCGTGCCGGACTGGAAGCCGGTGGCGACGCTCTTGGAGATGTCCCGGGTGCCCAGGTTGGTGGTCATGATGATCACGGTGTTCTTGAAGTCCACGACCCGGCCCTGGGAGTCGGTCAGGCGGCCGTCTTCCAGGATCTGCAGGAGGGAGTTGAAGAGGTCCGCATGGGCCTTCTCAACTTCGTCGAACAGGACGACCGAGAACGGACGACGCCGGACCTTCTCGGTCAGCTGCCCACCCTCGTCGTAGCCGACGTAGCCCGGAGGGGCGCCGAAGAGCCGCGACACCGTGTGCTGCTCAGAGTACTCGGACATGTCCAGGGTGATCAGGGCGTCTTCCTCGCCGAACAGGAACTCGGCCAGGGCCTTGGCGAGCTCGGTCTTGCCGACGCCGGTGGGGCCGGCGAAAATGAACGAACCGCCCGGACGCTTGGGGTCCTTCAGGCCTGCACGGGTGCGGCGGATAGCCCGCGAAACGAGCCTGATCGCCTCATCCTGGCCGACGACCCGCTGGTGCAACTCGTCTTCCATCTTCAGCAGACGCGAGGACTCTTCCTCGGTCAGCTTGACGACCGGGATGCCGGTGGAGTTCGCCAGCACCTCCGCGATCAGATCCTCGTCCACCTCGGAGACGTCGTCCATGCCGCCGGTCTTCCATCCGCGCTCCTTCTCCTTGCGCACGGTCACGAGTTTCTGCTCCTTGTCGCGCAGCGCTGCGGCCCCCTCGTAGTCCTCCGCATCCAACGCGGACTCCTTCTCCAGCTTCATGGCGGCGATGCGCTCGTCCATCGCCTTGAGCTCCGGCGGGGCCGTCATCCGGCGGATGCGCAGCCGGGCGCCGGCCTCATCGATCAGGTCGATTGCCTTGTCCGGCAGGAAGCGGTCCGAGATGTAACGCTCCGAAAGGTTCGCCGCGGCGACCAGTGCGCCGTCGGTGATGGTGACCCGGTGGTGTGCCTCGTAGCGGTCACGCAGGCCCTTGAGAATCTCGATGGTGTGGGCCACGGAGGGTTCCTTGACCTGGATCGGCTGGAAGCGGCGCTCCAGCGCGGCATCCTTCTCGATGTGCTTGCGGTAGTCATCCAGCGTGGTGGCACCGATGGTCTGCAGCTCGCCCCGGGCCAGCAACGGCTTAAGGATCGAAGCCGCATCGATCGCACCCTCGGCGGCACCCGCACCGACCAGGGTGTGGATCTCGTCAATGAACAAAAGAATGTCGCCGCGGGTGCGGATCTCCTTCAGGACCTTCTTCAGCCGCTCTTCGAAGTCACCGCGGTACCGGGACCCTGCCACCACGGAGCCCAGATCCAGCGTGTACAGCTGCTTGTCCTTGAGCGTCTCCGGCACATCGCCGCGGACAATCGCCTGGGCCAGGCCCTCGACGACGGCGGTCTTGCCGACGCCGGGCTCACCGATCAGGACCGGGTTGTTCTTGGTACGGCGCGAGAGGATCTGCATCACGCGTTCCATTTCGGATTCGCGGCCAATCACCGGGTCCAGCTTGTTCTCGCGCGCAGCCTGCGTCAGGTTGCGGCCGAACTGATCCAGAACCACGGAACCCGCAGGAGTGACTTCGGCCTGGCCCGGGCCTGAGTCTGCGCCCGTGGTTTCCTTGCCCTGGTAGCCGGCGAGGAGCTGGATGACCTGCTGGCGGACCCTGTCCGGGTCCGCGCCGAGCTTGACCAGCACCTGGGCGGCCACACCCTCACCCTCGCGGATGAGTCCGAGCAGGATGTGCTCCGTGCCGATGTAGTTGTGGCCCAACTGCAGGGCCTCGCGCAGCGAGAGCTCCAGCACCTTCTTCGCGCGCGGCGTGAAGGGAATGTGGCCGGACGGGGCCTGCTGGCCCTGGCCGATAATCTCCTGCACCTGCTCACGGACACCGTCGAGCGAAATACCCAAGGACTCCAGAGCCTTGGCGGCAACACCCACACCCTCATGGACCAGACCCAAGAGGATGTGTTCGGTACCAATGTAACCATGGTTCAACATGCGTGCCTCCTCCTGGGCAAGCACCACCACGCGACGGGCACGGTCCGTAAATCGCTCAAACATTTCGCCACACTCCTAGCTGCCGCCTACCCTGATGCTACGTCGCCTCAGGCCCGCTTGGAGGCGTTCGCCGGAGGCAGGAGATTAGAGAGCCAGATTCATCTGACGTCCCCGGGTCAGTGGCAGGTTGCCGCACCGCTATCCGGCGTGCCACGGCGAGTGGCCTCCGCCGCCATGACACCTCCTTGGATGCCCGATTCAATTCCCGCCACCGCGTACGGAACGCACGGTGGATGTAGGTGGCGGCACGCATATGAGTCCCTGGCGGCCGGGGTGCCCCGGGTACCGGGGTGCCCCGGGTACTGCGGTTGTTGCTGCATTGACGGCGGGCTCGCCCGGCGCCGGGCGATCAAGCCGGATTGAAGACCCGGATTGAAGACCCGTATTGATGACCCGGTGGTGTCTGTCAGCGGCGCAGTGGTTGGGAGGGCTCCGGCCCAGGCGATGACCTGGTCGAAGACCGCGCCCAGGCCCTGTACCGCCCGGGGCGACGGTGTGAAGGTGGTGTAGTTTTCAAACTCCGTAGCCAGAGGCAAGGCGACCTGCGCGCGGACATCGGCCATCTGCAGCTCCGCGGCGATGAGCCGCAGATGTTCCACCGCCCGGGTCCCCCCGGTGCCGCCGTGACTGACGAAGCCCGCCGCTTTGTTGTTCCACTCCCGGTAGAGGAAATCCAGGGCGTTTTTCAGTGCCGCGGGCACGGAGTGTTTGTATTCCGCGGTGACGAAGACGTACCCGTCGAAGGATACGATGGTTTCCGCCCGGGCCTTCGTGTGTTCCTCACGGTAGTGCCCCAGTGACGGCTGGAGCGGTTCATCGAGCAGCGGGAGACCAAAGTCGGCCACATCGACGAGTTCGAACTGCGCATCGGTGCGTTTGCCGCCTGTTCGTAGACCCAGCCTGCGACGGCTTTCCCCCTGCGGCCCGGGCGGGTGCTTCCGAGCACGACCGCTATCCTGAGCATGAAGCCGCGCCTCCCGTCAACTACAGGACTCCTTACCCGTTTTAACACTCCGGGACGGGCCCGGCTTCCCGCGGACCGGGCCGTCCGGACCTGTCCCGGCCGCGAAACACCGGCGTCGGTCCCCCGAAATCTGCAGGACCGTCCATGGACGGTTCAACCTATTCCCCGGGCTCCGGTGGCACTGCCGGTCATGTCGTTGAACCGGCCGGGGAGACAGGACCCGTCATGGCACTAACCAGCCGTCTCCCCAATCCCGCGGGGTGGGTGCTTCCGCTGGCTTTTGCCGGCGGATCCGCAGGCACATTTCCCTGGGTTGATGGGACAATAGGACAACGGCCGTGTCCCGGCGCCGGACCGGCGCCGACAGACCCGGCCCAGGACACTAAGGAGGGATCCTGATGGACCCCACCAGCTATGTTGTTGCCGGAATCATCATCGTGCTGCTGTTCATCGTGGCGAAAATGTCCATCCGGATCGTGCGTCAGTATGAGCAGGGCGTGCTCTTCCGGCTCGGCCGGGTCACCGGCGTCAGGATGCCGGGGCTGCGGTTCATCATCCCGGTGATCGACCGTCTTCCGCTGGTCAGCCTGCGGATCGTGACCATGCCGATCCAGTCACAGGGCATCATCACCCAGGACAACGTGAGCGTCGATATTTCCGCCGTTGCGTACTACCGGGTGATCGACGCCGTGAAGTCCGTCGTGGCGATTGAAAACGTCGCGGCAGCCATCAACCAGATCGCCCAGACCACCCTGCGCAAAGTCGTCGGCCGGCACAGCCTGGACCAGACGCTTTCCGAAACCGAGCGGATCAACAGCGATATCCGGGAGATCCTGGATGCCCTCACCCTGGAGTGGGGCGTCGAGGTTACCCTCGTCGAGCTGAAAGACATCCAGCTGCCCGAGAGCATGAAGCGCGCCATGGCCCGCCAGGCCGAGGCCGAGCGGGAGAAGCGGGCCAAGATCATCGCCGCCGAAGGCGAAGCCATCGCCGCCGCCGCCCTCGGGGACGCCTCCGACATCATGATGGCCCACCCGCTGGCCCTGCAGCTGCGCAACCTGCAGTCCCTGGTCGAAATCGGTGTGGACAAGAACACCACCGTCGTTTTCCCTGCCCCCTTGATGAGCACCATCGGGGAACTCTCCGCGTTTCTGGCCCGGGAAAACCAGGCCGCGGCAAGCTCGCAAGGAAAACCACCGGTCCGGGCCGCATACCGCCCGCAGGGGCACAATACGCCCGTTCCGGCCGAAGCAGCCGCCGTGCGCCTCCCGTCGGGCCGCTGACCCGTCGACGTCCATCCCGTCAGAACCCTTGGCGGGGCGGCGGGACCGTGCGACGATCCGTTCATGAATGAAGGAAAGCGCTTCCGCCACGGGCCGATCATGACGGAACGGAAAGGACCGATCATGCCTCCCGGGTGCATACGATCGGCAGGTGGCCAGGGAGACGGCGGTGTTTCTGGCCGGCCATCAGCCGGTCATCGATTTTCCGCCCATGTTCGATCTGGCTGACCTCATCGCCAGTTATGAGGACTTTCCTGAACAGCTCAGGCGGCACTTGGCAGCGGACCACTGAAAACGGCTTTGCCGCTTTACGGCACGGATCTGGCGGGGTCAGCGGGGGGCGATTCACGGCGCCTTCTTCCGAGGTTGTTCCGTCAGGCGTACAGGCGGCTGTCGAAGATTGAACGCGGCCGTTGTGCGGGATCAGGATGGGCTATGACGACGCGAAGGCCGTCGGGGTCGCGGCCTTCGACAAACGTGACTTCACCGGCTGTGTGGGTGTCTGTGTAACTGCCCGCGTCCTTCAGTGCCTGTTCGAAATATTCCAGGCCTTGGGCGCTGTCTGTGGCCCACATCAAGAGGTGGTGTCCCAGCCCGCCCGGGTGGCGCTCAGCATGTTTGCCGCGTTCGATGATGTACAACTGGAAGCCCGCCGGCGTCAGGAGAAGGGCAGCCTCCCCCGAGCGCAGGGTTACTTCACATCCGAATAGGTCGCGGTAAAAGTTCACGGACCGGTCAAGTTCGGATACGAACAGAACGGATGACGCGACCTTGGCTGAATACCCCATTCAGTCATTGTTGACCTGCCGGCCGCATATGGCCAGCACAAACCGGGCAGGTCAGCCATGGCGAAGCCAATCCAGGCCGTGCGGTAGCGGACTCTAGCGGGCCATGTGTCGACGAGACCCGTGGCGGCGCCGCCCCGGCACCTGCGCTTCCGCTGCGGTGTGGTTCATTCTGTCGGCGTGGTCAGCCGGGCGCAGCAGGGTGAGCCCTCGGGTGCGGCCTCGATCCGGTGCTGTGAGTTGAAAACGCGGCAGACGCATCGCTCCATATCTCCAGAACCGGCTGGCCCTGCTCAGCGAACGGCTGCACCAAGTCAATGACTTCGCCTCCCGCGACGAACTGCCCGGAGTGCTGATCACCGACAAGGGCGTGAAAATCACCCCGCTCGAGACGATCGTCCCCGCGCACGCGCAACCACTGATCGACCAGGCAAGCACCATGTTTCCGCGGATCAGGATCACCGATCTGCTGATGGAAGTTGACGGCTGGACCGGATTCACCCGCCACTTCACTAACCTCAAGTCCGGCCATCCTTCCAAGGACAAGCAGCTTCTTCTCACTGCAATCCTCGCGGACGGGATCAACCTGGGCCTGACGAAGATGGCCGAGTCATGCACCGGTGCCAGCTACGCCCAGCTGGATCGCCACCAGGCCTCCTACATCCGCGACGAAACATACAGCGCCGTGCTGGCGGAACTGGTGAACACCCAGCACGGTCACCCCTTCGCCGCACAGTGGGGCGACGGAACCACCTCTTCTTCCGACGGGCAGCGTTTCCGGGCCGGCAGCAAAGCCGAATCCACCGGGCATGTGAATCCCAAGTACGGTGCCGAGCCCGGCCGGCTGATCTACACGCACGTCTCGGACCAGTACTCGCCCTTCCACAGCAAACTCGTCAACGTCGGTGACCGCGACGCTACCTATGTTCTGGACGGGCTGCTCTATCACGAGTCCGACCTGGCGATCCAGGAGCACTACACCGACACGGCCGGATTCACCGACCATCTCTTCGCCCTCATGCACCTGCTCGGCTACCGGTTCGCACCACGGATCCGCAACATCGGCGTCACCCGCCTCTACACACCCACCAACGATCCAGGACTCCCGGCCCTGGCGCCGCTGATCGGCGGTGCCATCAACACGACAACGATTGCCCTGCACTGGGACGAGATCCTCCGGCTCGCCACGTCCATCAAAACCGGCACCGTGACCGCGTCCCTGATGATGCGCAAACTCGGCGCCTACCCCCGCCAAAACGGGCTCGCCCTCGCCCTGCGGGAGCTGGGAAGACTGGAACGGACCCTCTTCCTGCTGGACTGGCTCCAGGACCCCGGCCTGCGCCGCAAAGTCACGGCCGGCCTGAACAAGGGCGAGGCCCGGAACACCCTCGCCCGGGCCGTCTTCTTCAACCGCCTGGGCGAGATCCGCGACCGTTCCTTTGAACAACAGCGCTACCGCGCCAGCGGGCTGAACCTTCTCACCGCGGCCATTATTCTCTGGAACACGGTCTACCTTGACCGCACCATCACCACCCTCAACAAGGACGGGAACGCCACAGACCCTGACCTGCTGCGGTTCCTCTCACCCCTGGGCTGGGAACACATCAACCTCACCGGCGACTACACCTGGCCCCGCGCCAACCAGATCAACCCGGCAAATACAGGCCGCTACGACGCCCGGCAAAACCTTAGCGTCGGATATTTCACTTTTTCACAAGCCACCCCTGATAGTCAGTGGAACTTTTCGCGTGGAGACTGGCTAGTTGAGTGAGTCGTTGAATGCCGGCAACCTTCGACAGCTGAACTGTCCCGTCCTTCACCGGGGGCTTGGTGCCCGGTCTGCCCGTCCCCATCGTGGCGCTCATCAGGGCGCAGGAGTTGTTCGTTGCGCTGGGCGGCGCGTTGAGCGGCCGCTGTCTCCGCGAGCCCTCGGGGCCGGAAAGCGGATCGTGGTCCGAGGGGGCGCCACCAATGGCGGGGGCCGGGAGCGGGCGCCTGACTCCGGTTCCAGTCGGCCTCCTCGTCCCTGCCCTGGGCACGCAGCAGGGCCACTTCGATGTGTTCCAGCCCGATGTAAGGGCACGCAGCAAGGTCCGCCTCATGCTCGGCAGCCAGGAGCAATTCTCCATCGACGGCTCCGGATTCGATCAGGTGACGAACTCTCCTGGTGGGTCCGCGGCTCATCCCGTCAGAATACTCCCCGCCCCCTCGCGCGACTCGCTGTTCCCGCGTCCGGCAAGGGATCCTTTGCCGGACATCACTGATCGCGCGCCGCCGGTTCAGGCAGCCAGCGTCGCCCAGATGAGACCGGCAGTGCATACGACCAGGCCTATAGTCGCCACGACGAGGGCCCAAGGCGTCGGCCTCGTCCGCTTCGGTCAGTTCGGCACGCTGGATGTTCTCCACCACCTGGGTCACGATCCGTTCGGCTTCCTCGGGGCTGTCGATGATCATCACCGGGATGCTGGTGCGCCCGGCTTCGACGGCGGCGCGGGTGCGGCGCTGTCCCATCAGAACGTGCACGCTGCCGTCGTCCTTGCGGTGGGCAATGACAGGTTCCATCACGCCGTGGTCCTTGATGCTGGCAACGAAATCGGGGGTCAGGGCCGCGTCTTTGCGAACGTTGATGTCGACGGTCAGGGTGGCCGGGTCGAGCATTTCGAGGGTCGGTGTGGCGTTCATGGTGTTGCTCCTTCTTGTCCGAGAAGTTGGGGTGCGTGGGGCGGCTTAGGTGACCGGCCAGCTTCACCGCTCCCCCGTTGTTTTTTTGTTGCTGGCAAGCTCACTTGCTCGGCGGCCGACGGAGGCCTGTCTACCCGGAGGGCAAGGGGGAGGAAATTCCTGGAGGAAATCAGCGACGAAGGAGGGGCTAGCGGTCCAGCGTCCTGTCGCGCCGTGGTGGGAGAAAGTATGCGGTTGCCTCGCCCCGGGCTCTGGCCGGGAATGAGGTTTCGGGCAGATCATGGAGTTGTCGGCCGCGGTGGACGCCGGTCCGTCTATGGTGCTGTGGTTGAGCCTGTGGGCTAGCGTGGCGCGGAGGGCTTCCCCGGGAACCGTGGATTGTTGCCTTTGGAGCACGAGTGTTAGATTCCTCTGTTTTCCCTGTCCTCCCCGCGGCAGACGCCAGCTGACCAGGTCGAGGTGTTGGAGGAACAGTCATGGATATCGTGCATGAGCGGGCTGCCGGTTTGGACATTTCCAAACGCGACGCGAAGGTCTGTCTCCGGCTACCCGGGCAACGGGCCGGAACCTACACCTCCACGGTCACCACCTGGGGTGCGACCACGGGCCAAATCCTTGCCCTGCGGGACTTCCTGGAACGCGAACATGTCACCACCGTCGTGATGGAGGCCAGCAGTGATTACTGGAACCCTTCTTCTACCTGCTCGAGGACACCCTGCCGGTGATGCTGGTCAATGCCAAGGCGGCCCGGAACATCCCGGGCCGCAAAACCGATGTCTCCGACGCGGCCTGGCTCGCCCAGCTCGCGGCCCACGGACTGCTCCGGGCCTCCTTTGTCCCGCCGGAGCCGATCCGTGAGCTGCGCGACCTGACCCGGGCCCGGGCAATTGCCACCCGCGACCGGACCCGCGAGATCCAGCGCCTGGAGAAGTTCCTGGAAGGCTCCGGCATCAAGTTCTCCTCCGTGGTCGCGGATCTTACCGGTGTCTCCTCCCGGGCGATGCTCGAGGCCCTCGTCAACGGCGAACGGGATCCCCAGGTCCTTGCCAGCCTCGCCAAAGGCACCCTGCGCTCCAAAATCCCCGAGCTCGTGGACGCACTGACCGGCCGGTTCAAGGCCCACCACGCGTTTATGGCCCGGCTGCACCTGGACCAGATCGACGCCCAGTCGGGCATCATCGAAACGCTCACCGGGCGGATCGAGGAGGCGATGACGCCCTTTCGTGCCGCCAGGGAATTCCTGGCCACCATCCCCGGAGTCTCACTCAAAGTCGCCGATGTGATCATCGCCGAAACCGGGGCGGACATGTCCGTCTTCCAAACCCCTGGCCGGCTCGCATCCTGGACCGGCGTTTGTCCCGGCTCCAACGAATCCGCCGGACGGATCAAATCCGCCCACATCCTGCCCGGCAACAAATACCTCAAAGCCGCCCTCGGCACCGCGGCCCTGTCCGCGTCCCGGTCCAAGGACACTTACTTAGCCGCCAAATACCGGCGCGTCTCCGCCCGCCGCGGGCAAATGAAAGCCATCGTGGCAGTGGAACACTCCATCATCACCGCAATCTGGCACATGCTCGCAGACGGCGAATGCTACGCCGATCCCGGCGCGGACCACTTCACCCGACTGGACCCCGTAAAAGCCAAAAACAACGCCATCAAAAAGCTCAACAGCCTCGGCTTCAACGTCACCATCACCCCGGCCACCGCAGCCTGACCAACCTTACTTTCGTATTAGACGGGCCGGAGCGGACGCCTAGAATCCGAAGGAATCTCAATGATGTTGTCAACGATCATCCGCCGGAACACATGCTCCCGTTCTCTGTCCTTCTCACTGTAGGTCGCAACTGCAAACAGGTTCCGGATCCGGTCCGAGGTCCGGATCCCGGCGACCTGTGCCGGCACGTCTCCCCTACCGGCGAATTGAGCCAGGACGGCGAAAGGCTCCTCGCAAAGAGGTAGGGCATGATAGTCGCTACACCAGCGGCTGAGAGAGGCAGCAGAGCGTAGCTTCCCTGAGAGAGAATCAATAGGTTGCACCGGCCAGTCGCGGTGCCCACTAACGAGCAGACCGAGCGGGCATCGGCGGGTGGTATGCAATTTTGAAGGATGGGATGTTGATGCGGGATTTCGAGAGCTTGATGGACGAGGCTGTCTCGGCCGACGTGACTGGCTGGGGATTCGACTGGTTGGACGGGCGAGCCGTGGAGGAGCGTCCGCCTTGGGGATTCGCAAGGACGCTGGCCGGCCGACTCGCCAACGTACGGAGCGCACTCGATCTCGATACAGGCGGCGGCGAGGTGCTCTCCGAGGCGCCTGTCTTTCCCGAACGCATGGTGGCCACCGAGGCTTGGCCTCCCAACGCCCAGCGCGCTGTTGAAAGGCTGGGACCCCGAGGGGTGAACGTGGTCCAGGTGGAGGCAGATAAGCCCCTGCCGTTCCCGGATCAGTCATTCGAGCTCGTAACAGCGCGACACCCAGTGCGACCGAACTGGGAGGAGATCCACCGGGTGCTGGTTCCCGGCGGCCGCTACTTCGCTCAGCATGTCGGTCCGGCGTCGGCGTTCGAACTCATCGAACACTTCCTAGGTCCGCTGCCCGAACAGCGCAAGGGGCGCGACCCCCGGCGCGAGGTCGCTTCGGCCGAGGCAGCAGGGCTGACTATCACGGAGCTTCGCACGGCCCGGTGCCGTATGGAGTTCTTCGACGTCGGTGCTGTCGTGTGGATCCTGCGCAAGTGCATATGGTGGGTCCCCGACTTCTCCACAGAACGCTACCTCGACAAACTCGTCGAGTTGGACGAACAGATGAGAGCCGGCCGCCCCTTCATCGCTTACTCCACCCGGCATCTGATCGAGGCTCGCCGGTAGTGAGTTCCAGGCAAGGGCAGGGGAAGACGGCGCACCGGTCTGGACCGGAGCGTCTAGCCCGTCCAGCCGGGATAGGGCTTCCGGTCCTGGTCGGGCAGTTCGGCTGCCGTGGCAGGGAGGCTCTCCGGTCCCTCCGACTGGCCGGATGCCCAGTGGAAGAACACCTCGGCGGTGATCGCTTCGAAGCAGGCGTCCTAGGACCGGAACCAGTAGGTGGAGGTGTCGCCGTCGACGTGCCGTAGCCGAACAGTTCCCCGTTCCGATCGCCCGTGCGGTCGACGGCGAAGATGCTGCGGGGCCATGATCCGGCATCTCAGCCCTCGCTGCTCCAGTTCGGCAGCACCGACCAGGCCGTGCCCGCGAGCGGGTCCATCCAGTCGTACCCGTCCCCTGCCTGGCCAACTTCGGGTGCTTGCGCTGGAGTTCGCGAATGCGGCCGATCACCACCGTATTCAGCAAGGCCCGCCTGCCTGAGGAAGCCGGATAGCGTGTTCACCGCTCCGACCCGTCCGGGGGCCCACCGACAGACCGCCTGCGCAGCGCCAGATCCCGTCCATAAACTAAGGAAGTTTGTGCGATGAAACCTATTGACTGAAAATTCAGTCAGGCTTTATGGTTGATGCAATGCATCAACATGATGTAGCTCACGAAAGGCTTGCCATGATCAGGACGCGCTTCCGCAATGACGCGGATTCCGTCGGTGCCGCATTCGCGCACAAGGACCGCTTCGGCCGCATTGAGTCGGCCGGCATTGAGTTCATTCCCGACGAACAACGCACCTCCCGCCCACGGAACCTGTTCACCGTGTTCTTCGGCGGCAACTTCGCCTTCTCGGTCATCGTTTTCGGCTGGCTTCCAATCACCTTCGGGCTGGACTTCGTCGGTGCGGCCACAGCCAGCCTCACGGGTCTCATCGTGGGTACGGCTTTGATCGCCCCGATGGCTCTCCTCGGGCCTCGGACCGGTACCAACAACACCGTTTCGAGCGCCGCGCACTTCGGCACCCGCGGGAGGTTGATCGGTTCGGCCCTGACCTTGTTGTTCGCCCTTGCCTACGCCGCCATCGCGGTCTGGACCTCGGGCGACGCTCTGGTGGCCGCCGCTGAGCGGCTGCTGGGTGTGCCCGTTGACGGCACCACGTTGGCGGTTGGCTACGCCGTCATATCCGTGGAAATCGTGCTGGTTGCCCTTTTCGGCCACGGCACGGTGGTCGCGATGCAGAAGTTTGTCGCCCCGGTGGTCGGCGTTTTGCTGATCATCGGCGTCATTGCTTTCGCTCCCACGTTCAGCCCCACCTCCGTGCACGCCGACTACCTTCTGGGTGACTTCTGGCCCACCTGGATATTGTCCGCCGTCATTTCCGTCGGAGGCCCGCTGTCTTACGCGCCTACACTTGGCGACTACAGCCGGCGCATCTCCCGGAAAGAACACTCAGACCGGTCCGTGGTCGGCGCCACCTGCCTTGGTGTGTTCCTTGGCCTGTTTGTCACGGCCCTTTTCGGCGCGTTCACAGCCTCGGCCATTCCGGAGCTCGGCGGCTCTTACGTCGCAGACCTGGTGCGCTCGGCACCAGCCTGGTACCTGCTGCCAATCCTCATCATCGCTTTAGCGGGCGGGCTCGGCCAAGGTGTACTCAATCTCTACGCCAGCGGCCTGGACCTCGAAGCCCTCTTCCCGCGGCTGCGCCGCATTCACACCACACTCATTACCTCCGTCGTCGCCGTAGGACTCCTGTACCTTGGCGTCTTCGTGTTCAATGCGGTGGATTCCATCACGGCCATGACGTTGGTGCTCAACGGCTTCGCCGGCCCCTGGGTGGCAATCAACGTCCTGGGCTTCCTGGTTGCCCGCCGCGGCAACTACCACGCCGCCGACCTTCAACTCTTCCGTGCCAACGGACCGCGCGGCCGGTACTGGTTCAGCAACGGCTGGAACCTCCGGGCCGTGATCCCCTGGGCCATCGGATCAGTCTTTGGCCTGCTGGCCACGGACACATCCCTCTACACCGGCCCGCTCTCGCAGCTCGCCGGGGGAATCGACCTCAGCTTCCTTGGCTCCACCGTCATCGGAGCCGTCGGCTATCTGGCAGCGCTCCGGCTCTGGCCCGAACCGCCCGGGCTCCTGGCGGAGACCGCACCGGAGCGGGGTGAGCACGTATTACTGTCAAACCATGACTGACAAACTAGCCAAGATCCTCACCGCCGCCACCACCTGCATTGCTAGGAACGGCGTCCGCGGAATGCGGGTCAACGACGTGGCAAAGGAAGCCGGAGTCTCGCCGGGCCTTCTCTACTACCACTTCACCGACCGGGCCGGCCTGCTGGCCGCGACGCTTGAACACATCAACAAGCAGGTCAGCAGTGACGACGCCCCTGCCTTACCGGACACCCAAGACCGCGACCGGCACATCAAGCACCTGCTCCTGGACGAAATCAAGGACGACGCTGATGTCCGCCGCAATTCGGTGGCCTGGAACGAGCTCCGGGCCTGCTCCATCTTCGAACAGGAGCTGGCGGAACCGCTTTCCCGGACCACCGCGGAATGGAACCGCGAAATTGCCCAAGCCATCATGGGCGCCAGCGAAGGCACCAGCGAGGACGAGGCCGCAGTCACCGCGGAGATCCTCACCAGTTTGGTGGAAGGGATCTCCGGCCGCTGGCTCAACGGTTTCATCACCACAGACCACGCGCGTTCCCTGTTGACGACGGCCATCGAATCACTCACCACAGCACGCCCGACCACCTTGCAGGAACCTTCCGAACAGGGTCTGGGCAAATGAAGCACCGACCCAACTCTCAACCACTTATCAAACGACGCGATTCCAGCGGAATCCTGCGATCATGCAAGGACCCCTGAGGTCCCGTTAGGAAGCACCACCATGGACATCATCGCCAACACCGAACCGCCCGCCTCCTTCGCCCGCAGCCAGGAAAGCACCCGCAGGCCCCTCCGCGTGGCCCTGGTCCAGCACCACTGGCGGGAAAACGCCGCCGAGCTGAGGTCCGTGCTGACGGCGGCCATCGGCAAAGCCGCCGACGCCGGAGCCAGGGCCGTGTTCCTGCCGGAACTTACGCTGTCCAAATATCCTGCCAACGTCCGGGCCGGCAGCAACCCCGCCCGGAATGCCGAGGACCTGCTCAACGGCCCCACCTTCGAGTTCGCCGCCAACGCGGCCCGGAAACACTGCGTCACCGTCCACGCCTCGCTCTACGAGCGCTCAGACGGAAACGACGGACTGGGCTTCAACACCGCCATCCTTGTCTCGCCCCAGGGCGAGCTGCTGGCACGCACCCGCAAGACCCACATTCCCGTCAGCGCCGGCTACTACGAGGACACGTACTTCCGCGCCGGACCGGCCGTCGACGCCTACCCTGTTTACCGCCCCGCGGGACTGGACGGGGCCGCCGTCGGACTCCCCACCTGCTGGGACGAATGGTTCCCGGAGGCCGCCCGGCTATATTCGCTGGCCGGCGCGGAAATCCTGGTCTACCCCACGGCCATCGGCTCGGAGCCGACCTTCCCGGAGTTCGACCACCAGCCTCTGTGGCAGCACGTGATCACAGGCCACGGCATCACGAACGGCACGTTCATGGTGGTCCCCAACCGGACGGGCGACGAAGGCGACATCAACTTCTACGGTTCCTCGTTCATTTCCGATCCCTACGGCCGAGTCCTGGTCCAGGCGCCGCGGGACCGGGAAGCCGTCCTGGTGGCCGACCTCGACCTGGGCCAGCGCAAGGACTGGCTGGACCTGTTCCCGTTCCTGACCACGCGCCGCCCCGACACCTACGCCGAGCTCACTCGGGAAGTCGATTTTGACCGCCCGTACGGGACGGTATCCGCCAAGCAGACCGCGGCCCAGTCATGAGCTGGATGATGCCTAGCGAAACGGCTCCCCAGGAAAGGATCTGGATGGCATTTCCGCCGGAGCGATCCTCGATAGGGCACACCGCGGAGGAAACCCATGAGGCCCGCACCGCGTGGGCAACCGTAGCCCATGCTGTGGCGGAGTTCGAGCCGGTCACGATGGTCGTGGACCCGCCGGACATCGCTGTCGCGCGGACCTATCTTTCGGCTGGCATTGACTTGGTGGAAGCGCCTCTCGACGATGCCTGGATGCGGGACATCGGGCCCACCTTCGTGACCGGCGACGACGGCCGGCTGGGCGGGGTGGACTGGGTCTTCAACGGCTGGGGGCAGCAGGAATGGGCCACTTGGGGCAAGGATTCCGGGGTCGGTACGGAAGTGGTGAGGCTGGCCGGGGCGGAGCTGCTGGACAGCCCGCTGGTCAATGAAGGGGGCGGGATCCAGGTGGACGGTCTGGGCACCGTGTTGGTCACCGAGACGGTGCAGCTGGATACGTTCCGGAACCCGAACCTGACCAAGGCGGACGTCGAAGCCGAGCTGGCCCGCACCATCGGCGCCACGCACGTCATCTGGTTGCCGCGCGGGCTGACCCGCGATTCGCAGGAACTCGGAACTCGCGGACACGTGGACATCGTGGCCGCTATCCCGTCGCCCGGTGTGCTGCTGGTCCACTCCCAGCGCAATCCATCGCACCCGGACTTCCAGATCACCGCCGATATCATCGCGATGCTCGCCGGGACCAGGGACGCGCAGGGCCGTGCCTGGGACATCGTGGAGGTACCGGCCCCGGACACGCTGCGCGACGAGCTCGACTGGGTCGACTACAGCTACATCAACCATCTGGTGGTGAACGGCGGCGTCATCGCCTGCAGTTTCGACGACCCCGCGGACGGGGGAGCCCGCCGGATCCTGGAGCAGGCGTATCCGGGCCGCGAAGTAGTGACGGTCGATGCCCGCCCCATCTTCGCCCGGGGCGGCGGCATCCACTGCATCACCCAGCACCAGCCGACAGACTCTCGTTCCACCGGAGCCCCGTCCGGTCCCCCTGCCGGCGCGCATTCATGCGCACCGGCCCTTTCGCCCCAAGCTAGACCTGATAGCGTCCGGGCAACAGATCTCTAAGCCCCGCACCCGGATATATCCGGGTCCGCGCAGACAACCGGAGCCGTCACCTCAGGCGGCCAGGCGTGGTGCCGGCGCCGGAAGGGGGGTGTAGGTGGTGCCGTCGCGGAGCATGGCCCAGAGGACGTTGAGGCGGCGTCTGGCCAGGGAGAGCATGGCCTGGATGTGGGTTTTGCCTTCGGTGCGTTTGCGGTCGTAGTAGGTCCGTGAGGCGGGGCAGCTCTTCAGGGCCGAGAGGCCGGAGAGTTAGAAGACGCGCAGCAGCCTGCGGTCGTAGCGCCGGGGGCGGTGGTGGTTGCCGGTGATCCTGCCGGAGTCTCTGGGGGCGGGGGCGAGCCCTGCGACGCCGGCGAACCGGTCCGCGGTTTCAAAGACGGTGAGGTCTCCGCCGGTGGCGCCGAGGAACTCGGCGGCGAGGACGGGCCCGAAGCCGGGCATGCTGAGCAGGGTCTTGGCGTGCCGGTGTTCGGTGACCTTCTCGCTGATCAGCGCGTCGAGGTCGGCCAGTTCCTTGTCCAGGGTGATGATTTCCTGTGCGAGGGCGGCGACGATCAATTCCCCGAGGTGTTGGGCGGGGACGGTGGTGTGCTGGGATTTCGCGGCGTCGACGGCGGCCTGGGCAACCGCGGCGGACGAGCGGGTGCCGTGTTTCTTCAACCAGGCATGGAGCCGGGTCTGCCCGGTGCGGCGGATCCCGTCGGGGGTCCGGTGTTTGGTGAGCAGGAACAGGGCTGCTTTGGAGCGGCTGTAGTCGAAGGCCCGCTCCAGGGCCGGGAAGTATTCGAGCAGCTGGGCCCGCAGTCGGTTGATCGCCCGGACCCGGTCCGCGGATTTGTCGGCACGGCGGGCGGTGAGGATCCGCAGACCTGTGCTGGTCTCGTCCCCGGCCCGGAGGGGCTGGAGGTCTTTGCGCATCCTGGCCTGGTCGGCGATGACGGCGGCGTCTTTGGCGTCCGTTTTGCCCTCCCCGCGGTAGAGGCGGGAGGCGTGGTGGACGATCCGGCCCGGGATGTAGAGGATGGACTGGCCGTGGGCGACGAGCAGCGCGATCAGCAGCGCCGGTCCGCCGTGGTTCAGGTCCGTTGCCCAGACCACCTCATCCCCGTCGGCGAGTTTCAGGACGTCGGCGATGAGGTCCAGCAGGGCTGGTTCGTCGTTGGGGATTTTCTGCGAGAGCAGACGGTTTCCGTCCGCGTTGATCACTACGCAGTGATGATGGGCTTTGCCGGCGTCGATACCGGCCCATAGTTGCACCAAAACAGCCTCCAGTCTGTCGGATGAGTGGAAACCCAGCAGATAACCGCGCCGTCGTGTCCTTATCCGGCGATCATGTCGCGTCTCTCAATCAGCGGTCGGGTCATCGCGGAGTGGCGGGCGGCCAATCCTTCGAAGCCGTCACGACACGAATCGTCCGGCCACAGCAACCAAAGCCATACCCGCCTCCCCTGGGTAGCCACGACCCTACAACGGCCACGGAACCACCCGTCAACACCATAAGGACAGCAACCAAAAGACGTCGTAGACGAGACAGGGCCAGGGTCTCCGGAGCTCTGCGACGGCGAACCTGGACCCAACGGCCGGCCGCGCCAGCGGACGCCCCAATTCGGGTGAGCGCTGCGAACCATTCATCAGTACCCCGGGAGCTGCACCTGGTGTGCAGCGGGCCGGCTGGCCGCGCGGCCCGGGTTCCCATTCAAAAGCCTGGGCGGTTGGCGGTCCGCCGCCGGCAACCAGAAGCGCCGGCCGGCCACGACGGCGGACCGCCAGCGGTGACCGGCCCGTCAGGACCGGCCATCGTCTTTGGGGGTCAGCTCACCGACTGGTGCAGTCCGAAGAGTTGCTGTGCGAGGTCGATCAATTCTTCGGGCACGTCGGCCTCGTCGCCGTCTTCCGTCTCGCCCAGGAACACCGCGTTCCCGCAGTAGACATCGGCCAGGACTCCGGTTTCTTCAAGGACCAACTGAGCGGCGCGGCGGTTAGGGGCGAGGTTCAGGATTTTTCCTTCCTCGTTGACGTAGAAGTGCCAGTCGTAGCCGCTCACGGCTTCGATGTTTCCGGCCACAAGGGTTTGCAGGTTCTCCAGTGACCCCGGGCGATCAGTAGAAGCGTGTCCCAGTTCCTTGGATGCGGGCCGGTCTGCCGGCCCGTCCTGTGTTATGTCCGGTGCCGGTGCGGTGAGCCGGTCGGGCAACGCGGTTACCAGCCGGTAGTGTAAGTGGGGCGCCAGCGGTGCAGCCGTTCGGGCCCGGATACCGGGCCGATCATTCTGAACGGCGCAGGTTAGACCGCCATCAGCGGATATTCGTGAACCATCACCGGATATCTGTGCGCCATGGACAGGCCGGGGGACCACGTCGCAAGGGTGCCTTGGCTGGGTCCTTCTGTCTGATACCGACTGCTGAAAGAAGCTGCCATGAACGATTCCACCCTGCCCGTCAAAAAGAAGAACCGCCGCATCGCACCGCTGGCTCTCATCGCCGCCGCCGCCGGTGCGGGGCTGCTGTCCCTGACAATGACCGGCACGCTCTCCGGGTTCGCCGCGAGCATCACCAACAGTGCCAACACCGCAGGTTCCGGGACCCTGGTGATGCAGGAACAATCCACCGGCACCACCCCCGTGACCTGCACGTCCAATTCCGGCGCCGGCGGGGTCGGGACGAACACCGCGACGTGCGCGACTATCAACAAGTTCGGCGGGAGCACGGTTCTGGTGCCCGGCAATACGGTGAGCACCGACATCACGATCAAAAACATCGGCACGGCCAACGCCGGCACCTTTGCTCTGACTCCCGGCGCGGCCTGCACGCAGTCCAACAACGGCGCCGTCAACGGCACCGCGACGGACCTGTGCGCGAAGCTTAAGGTCGTCATCACCGCCGGCGGCACGTCGATCTTTAACGGCACCGCCGCGACCCTCGCCGGGGCACCCGCGATCAGCATCACCCCAGCCCCGGCCGCCGGTGTGAGTGTCCCGGTCAACATCAAGGTCACCCTCGATACGACGGCGGACAACACCTACCAGGGCCTGGCCGCATCGCTGCCGCTCACCTGGGCCTTCGCCAGCTAGAAACACATAGTGCGGTGCCTGTGCCGGATGACGTCATGCCGGCACAGGCACTGCACCGCGTCCCAGCACGGAAAGGAAGGCAGTGGTGACCCCTGTAAAGGACCGGTCCCGCAGCATGGCCATGGCCATCTGTGCCCTGCTCGCGGTGGGGCTCGTGCTCGCCGCCGTGCTGTTCTTTCTGTCCGGGTGGCGATGGTTCGTGGTCTCCACCCCCTCGATGGGCCAGAGCGCACCCGTTGGTTCTCTGGTCCTGTCCGAACCCATCACGTCGTCCGGGCTGCACCCCGGGGACGTCATCACCTTCACTCCGCCCGGGCGGCCCGGGACGGTCTACACCCACCGAATCGCCGGGATCGACGGTGCCGGGGGAATCACCACCCGCGGGGACATCAACGGAACCAACGACCCCTGGGTCCTGGCACCGCAGAACATTCTCGGGGTGGCCACGCTCCTGCCGGGCTGGGGATGGCTGGTCAAGGCCGTGCCCCTGCTCGTGGCCGGAGGCCTGATCCTGTGGGCGGTGACCAGATATTGGATCCGTGGGCCGTGGCAACGGCCCGTCCGGCTCTTCGGGGCCTGCGCCGTCGTTTCCCTGACCGTCATCGTGCTCCGTCCCTTCATCGGTCTGACCCTGCTGGAGGTCGTCTCGGACGAATCGGGGACCCGGGCAAGTGTCGCCTCCACCGGGCTGCTGCCCATCACCGTCCGGGCCGAGCACGGGGGCACCGCGGAGCTGGCCAGCGGCCAGGTCAGCGAACTCACCGCCAAGACAGGCGAGGGCTATTACTACCTCTCCTCCTCCGCCGACCTGCCTTGGTGGGGATGGATCATCACCGTCCTGGTGTGTCTGCTGCCCGTCTTCTGGGTCCTCGGCCGGGGCCTGTGCTCCGGCGGCGGTCCCCGGCAAACACGGGACCGGGTGCCCGGATGAGCACGGAACCGGGCGGCCCCCGGCTCCGCCGTCGGCTTCCCGCTGCTGCCCTCGCCCTAGCCCTGGTGACCGGTCTGGCCGCGCTGGCCACCCCTGCCACCTCCGGCGGGTATCTGGCCCGGGTCACTAACAGCACGAACACCTCGGGCACGGCCCCGTACTTCACCTGCCAGGGCGCCATGGCGGCGGATGCTGCGTCAGCGATTTTCGCCTACCGGCTCGCCGAGTCCTCCGGGTCCGCCCTGGCGGCGGACTTCTCCGGCAAAAACAACCCCGGCACCTACCGCGGCACCATGAGCTCCGACACCACCTCAGCGAACCGGCCCTGCACACCCCGGGACTCCGGCGGATCCTACGCCCTGACCGGCACGTCAACCTATGTTTCGGCAGGAGGCCCCATCGCCCGGGCCTCCACGAACACCTTCACCCTGGAGGTCTGGTTCAGGACAAGCACTCCGGGCGGCCGGCTGATCGGCTGGGGCAACACCGCCACCGGAACCTCCACCTCATATGACCGGCACATCTTCATGAACAACGCCGGCCAGCTCGTCTTCGGCGTCTACCCCGGCACCGTGAAAGTCATCACCACCCCCGCCAGCTACAACGACGGGGCACCCCACCACGTCGCCGCAACCCTGTCCACCGCAGGGATGAAACTCTATGTCGACGGCCAGCTCGCCGCACAGGACCCCGCCACCACCACCAGCGAAACGTTCAGCGGGTTCTGGCGCATCGGCTACAACAACCTTGCCGGCTGGGGCCCCAACGAACCCACCAGCTATGCCTTCACCGGGACCATGAGGTTCGCCGCCGCCTACTCCACCGCCCTCACCGCCGCCCAAATCGGAACACACTACAACGCCGGACGCCCCTGACAACCGTGCCGATCCGAAGATCGTGCATGGCCGGCACGGCCACGAGCGTGCAGGTCAGGAGCGGCGCGGACCCCGCCAGGCCTGCCCCTGTCCTTCACCGGCCGGACGGCGTACCTTGAGCACACTCTCACACCCGTACCGGCCCGGGATTTGCCTCTTTCCTCCGGGCCCGCTCAGGAAGGCATCATCAATGGAGATGAATATCAGGAACCACTGGGACCGGCTCAGCCCCGCAACACAGCGGTGGCTCACCGACAACCCCGGATGCCTGATCCTGCCGCGCACCATTGCCGAAACGATCTGCCAGGAAACCGGCATCAGCGCGGACTGTGACCAGCACGGCCAGGCGACGCTCTCCTCGGAAGACCTCGACTTCCTCCTCGCCAAGGCGGAAGGAACCCCGGCCCCGCCGGAACACCGGTTCTTTGACGCAATACAGCCCGGGGAAGGAACCTGAAGCCGGCACCGCCCCTGCCCTAGGTTCCACGCAGTGCTGGAGCCGTCACCTAGGGCGTGCCTCCCATATCGGGTTTTACCTGGGTATTAGGGTCGGGCGGTATGGCGCTGCGACTTGTTCAGGTGAATTTCAAGGCCCGGGATGACTCAACGCTCGGCCGGTTTTGGGCGGAGGCGCTCGGCTGGGGTGTTTCCAGCGAGGGACCCGGTGTGACCAATGTTGAACCCGTGGGCTTCGTCTGGCCGGACCCCGTCGCCGTCTGCGTCGATGTCGTCACCGTCCCGGACCCCGAGACGGTGAGGTACCGCGCGCACCTCGATCTCGCCACCTCCTCTGCGGCCCATCAGGCGGAGCTGGTCGCGCACCTGTTGGAGCTCGGTGCGACGCCCGCCGACGTGGGCCAGGATGATGTGCCGTGGACGGTTCTGGCCGACCCGGAGGGCAACCAATTCCGCGTGCTGGAGCCTCGATCGAACTACCGGGACACCGGGCCGATCGCCGCGGTAGTGGTCAGCTGTGCGGATCCGCGGGCCATGGCCCGGTTCTGGAACGAGGCGATGGACTGGACCCTGCACGAGGTGACCGACGATCATGCGAGGCTGCGTTCGGCCAAGGGTGTCGGGCCGTATCTGGAGTTCCATCGCACGCCCGACGTGAAGACCGTATGGAACCGTGTCCATCTCGACCTGAGGCCGTACCCCGGTGATGATCAAGCGGCAGAGGTGGCCCGGCTGCGGGCTCTGGGCGCCACTGACGCCGACGTCGGCCAGGGCGATGTGCCATGGGTGTGCCTCGCCGATTCAGAGGGCAACGAGTTCTGCGTCCTCACCCCGGGCTGACGCAGAGCCTCGGTTGTGGAGGACCCGTACATGGTTTCCCTGCACGCAGGAAATCTCTGTCCTACGTCCGGTTCTTGCGGGCGGCGATGGGATCCAGGAATTGCGGTGCACCTGTCTCGGTGGCTTGGTGATTGACCTGACCGGTCTTGTCGAGATCGATCAGGCCGTCTAGCTGTCTCAGGATCCATTTCCTCACGGCCTGTTCTTCCTCCCAGGATTCAACGTACGTCCAGCGGGCCGCCATTTCGTCGCGGACCTCTTCCAGGGTGTGCCGCTGGATGCCGCGGCGGAACTGATCGATGATGGATGCGCGCGCCTCGCGGCGCTGCTCGTCGTTCCAGCGTTCCGAAGGAACGATGGAACCTGATTCCTCGCGGATTACAGCGCGGGGACGTTGGTTCATCGGGAGCACTGGATCAGCATCCTTCCGGCAATTTCGGCGCGGGACGGGGGCGTCGAACAGGCAGCGGGCAGGTCCCGGCCGGGCGGTTCCCATCCTACGGATACGACGGGGCCCCAGCACTCTTGAAAGATAGCCAGGGAGTATGGCTGACCGGCTTCGCAGCATCCGCAGGGCTCCCGAGGGCTGTCCTAAAGCGTTTCCCAGCCAACGGTTTCCAAATATCGGGCAACCAAGACACCCTGGCCGAAGGAGGCACTCGCAGTGGCCTCGAAGCGCAGCAGGGCGGCCCGGCACCCGGCCTCCCTCACCGCATCGGTGGCCCTGCTCAGAGCTTCCTCCCGGTCAGCGCCGTCCAGCGCAGAACGGATGTCGGCATTCTGATTAACGGTGTATTCGACGTAGAACGGCATGGCTGAAGCATTCCACATACCCCGAGAGGTAAAACAGGCAGACGGCACCCGATGCTTATAGCTGAGACCTGCTTCAACAGGGAAAGTTGGCCTGCCGGCCGGAGGGCCGTTCCGGCGTCTATTCCGGGCTGCGGCCGCGCCTGCGTCTGGCTGCGAAGTAGGCCAGAGCGGCCATGGCGGCAAAGAAGAACACGGCGGCGGGAAGGTAGCTGGCAATCAGCAGCAGCCAGACGCCGCACAGCAGCAGCGCCGGCGGGAGGAGGATGGCCGTTGCCCAGAATGTCCTGCCTTGGTGCCGGCCTGTTCCGTTCGTGTTTCCTTCGGCCGGATTTCCCTGGTTGTTGGGTTCAGAGTTCATGCCGGTTCCATGCCGAGGGGGTAGCGCCCGGGAGTCCGGGTGCGGTGCGGTGGTTCGGAATCGTCAGGCTGATCCGTAACGATGATGGTGGGGTGGCCCTCATGCCGGTGTCCTGGATCAGAGCGGCCTGGGAGGACGGGCCGCTGCGGCGGTGGGTGGGTGCTCTATGGCCAGGACCGAGATGTCGATGCGCCCGGGGGTGAGGCCGGTGTGGCTGATGGTCCGGGCGATCTGCTCCCGCACGGCCTGGGCGACGTTCAGGGCTGCGAAGGCGATATCGGTGGCGATGTCGAGCTGGACGTCGGCGATGCCGTTGTGGACGGTGACGAAGACGCCGTCGTGCCGGGCGGGAGTGGTGCGGGTGTCTGTCTTGCGGAGATTTTGGATTGTTCCTTTTCCCAGGCGGGTGAGAAGGTTTTTCAGGGTCGGTTCGAGTCGGAGGACACCTGGTGTATCGAGGGCGGTGCGGGCAGCAAGGTCGGCAATAAGGTGGCTGCTGATCAGCCGGGCTTCGAGGGGATGCTCAGACATCGTAGAAATCCTCTACGGTGATGTTGACGGCTCCGGCGTTGAGTCCGACGTGTGCTGTGATCATGCTGATGATCCGCTGACGCAGCAGCTCGGCGGTTCCGGGGATGTCGGTGCCGGAGGCCACGGCGATTCGAAGGTTCACCGCGATGTCGGCGGTCCCGTCCGGGCGGGGGTCGTCCGCGGTATCCGGGGCAGGGTGGACGCGGCAGCGGCGGGCCCGTACTCCCGGAAGGGCATCGGCGCCGAACCAGATGACTGAGGTGATGGCTTGTTCGCTGATCGTGATGCCCCCCTGGTCAGCCTGGTAGACGGGGAGCCGGCTGCCCCTTCGGACTTCGGCACGGGCCAGGTTCATGATGGCGTCCTTGACGGCGTGATGGGGCTGCAGGGAGGGGTCTTCTGCATCGTCGTCTCGAAGCGTGCGGGTGGCCTCCGCGAGCCTTGCCAGGCTGGCCCGTGCCGTCCGGCACTGGACGCAGCCGCTTTCATGGGCGGTGGGGGGCCGGTTGATGGATGCCCAGACCTCGTCGATGCCGCGGCCACAGCCCAGCCCAGCCGGGGGATGGTTTCGTCTATTGCCATTGACTCATCTTTTCCGCGAGTTTTGCGCGTGCTCTGGCAAGGCGGCCTCTGACCGTCTGTTCGCTGACCTTCAGCGTTGCGGCTATTTCAGCGTAGCTGCGTTCGTGGATTTCCCGCAGGAGCCAGCAGGCGCGCTGCCCGGGCGGGAGGGCCAGCAGCGCTGCGGCCAGGCCGTCGATCTCGCAGGAGACTTCCGCTTCGCGGGCGGGATCGCCTCCGGCTCCCGGTCCGGCGAAGGAATCGGCGGTTGTTTGCAGAATCACCGGTTCCTGGACGACCTCCGGGTGGCCGGACCGTCGACGCAGCCTGTCCAGGCAGCGGTTGGTGGCCATCTGGTAAAGCCACCCGCTGAAAGCCTGCACGCTTGTCAGCAGCGGCAGCTTTCTCCAGCAGGCCACCAGGGTGTCCTGCACGACGTCTTCGGCCTCGCCCCGGTCAGGCAGCATCCGGAAAGCGAGACGGAAAAGTCTGCCCTGATACGCCTCGACGAGATATTCAAAGGCGTCTAGGTTGCCGTCCTGCGCCCGGGCGACAATGGTCGCCTCGTCCAGATCATCGGGCCGCGTCAGGACAACGGGTTCACGCTCATCCATCGTCACCGCCATCCCCCTTGCCCCCGAACCGCGCCACCCGGGTTCCGGGGCTTATGACCAATTTTTTCAGACGGCGCCGGTAATGGGAATGCCCCGGCGCGGGGACGGAGGGACAAAAAACAGGTTGCCTTTCCGCGTGACGTTTGGCGGTGACGTGCGTCTTTAACCATGTAGGCAACATCGCATCGGTTGATAGAGGAGATGGTTCCCGTGACAGAAGCCCCGCAGTTCCCTGGACAGTCCGGTGGCATGGTGGCTACCGAGGAGGGACAGAAACTGAACGCCCCCGTTGAGACGCGCCGCACGACCGACCTGCTGCACACGGACCGGGGGAATACCACCATTGAGGAAACCGTGGTCCAGAAGCTGGCCGGCATGGCTACGCGTGAGGTTCCCGGTGTGTATGCGATGGGCAGCGCTGCCCGGCGCGCGTTCGGCGCGATGACCGAGCGCATTCCCGGTTCCCAGACGAATGTCAGCGGCGGGGTGAGCGTGGAGAAGGGTGAACGCCAGACCGCCATCGACTTAAGTATCGTCGTCGAGTACGGAACGTCCATTGTCGAGGTGAGCCAGGATATCCGGCGCAACGTCATCCAGTCGGTGGAGCGCGCGACCGGTCTGGAGGTGCTGGAAGTGAATGTCCACGTCACCGATGTTCATCTGCCCGATGATGAACGGCCCGAAGAGGACACCAAGACGCCACTGGAGTAACCAGCTCACCCGCTCCGTCCCGTTTTCGGGCGGTAACCGATTTTGGAAGGAGTGCCGCATGTCCACTACACGATGGTGTCTGGCAGTCGGCCTGGTACTAGGAATCGTTTTGGCCTTCGGAGGTTTTACAGCCCTGGTGATAGCGGTCCTCTTTGGCCTGATCGGGCTGCTAGTGGGCCGTATTGCGGAAGGGAAACTGGATCTGCAGGCATTGTTCGGCAAAGCATCCAGCCGATGAATACCACCGCAGCACATACCGGCCCCCGGGACCTGGATTCGCGGGGGCGCACCGTCCTTGACCGGAAGGTGCTGGAGAAGATCGCCAGTCAGGTCGCCAGCGAAGAGTCCTTTGCCGGCGGGTCCTCAGGAGGGTTTCTGGGCATCGGAGCACATTCGGACTTTTCCGCCCGGCCCAAAGTCACGGTGGAGCTTGCGGGCAATATCGCCGTGCTCAGCGTGGAAATAGGGCTGCTCTACCCGGTACCGCTGCGCCAGGTAACTGAACAGCTGCGCCGCCGGATCAGCGAACGCGTCACCGCCCTGACCGGTGTGGAGGTGCGCCAGATCGACATCACAGTGTCCTGGCTGAAACCTGCCGATGAATCCACCGGCCGCCGGAGGCTGTTATGAACCGGCACGATGCGAAAGCCACACCCCTGCGGCACCGTCCCAGGCGGTCTGTTCCTGCCCTGATCCTGGGAACGCTGCTTCTGGCAGCCGGCGTGGCAGTGGCATGGGCGGCAGTGGCGCGGCTGGCCACGGGTTCGTGGCCGGTGTTTCTGGCCGGACCCCGGGACTGGCTGACCGGTTTGACCTGGAACGATCCGGGAGTCTGGGCCGTCGGGGCTGCGGCGGCGGTCGTAGGACTTCTCCTGCTCGCGGCAGCACTGGTTCCTGGCCGCTTTAACGCCTTGCGGCTGCAGGCACCCGCGGACGAGGGGCAAGTCCCGGTCGCAGGCACGCAGGAGATTGTCATGACGCGGCGGGCCATTGCACGGTACGCCGCGGCGCACTGTGAATACGTCGACGGCGTCGGTTCAGCATCGGCCACGGCCTCGACCCGCGCGGTCCATCTTAACGTGACCACGGCCCTGCGTGAAACAGGGGAACTGCGCGGCCGTGTCATTGCCGTGGTCGGGGAACGCCTGGCCGGTGCCGGGCTCAACCCGGTCCCAAAGGTCACCGCGACCGTGCGGTCCAAGGAATGACCGCGGCCACCATCCTCCCGCATTCCGGAAAGAAGGCACCCCATGCGACAACACGCCGGAGCGCTGAACCGCACCTGCCTGGTCATCCTTGGCATTCTCGCCCTGGCCGGCGGCGTCCTGATACTGCTGGCGGCCAGCGGAACGCTGCACGCCATGAACCCCGCAACGGTCGCCGCAGAGAGTCCCGTCGTGACAGGGGACCTGCACACAGTCTTCGGGCCTGCCTCTGCTAAAGCCATTATCCTGGCGGCCGGGGTTGTCCTGGGCGCCCTGGGGTTGTTGTGGATCCTGGCACAGATTCCACGAAGGAATCCCGCCGACAGGTACCGGCTGCATCAGGACCCCGCCTTCGGAACCACGCTATGTGAAGCCTCCGTGCTGGCCTCCGCGGTGGAAAACCAGATCAATACCCTGCCCGGGGTTGTGGGGTCCTCGGCACTGCTGCGCGGCACAGCCGTGGACCCGGATCTGACGATGAAAGTCACGGTTACCAACCGCGCCGACATCCAGGACGCCCTCCACAGGATCAACACCCGGGTCATTCCGGACCTCTCCACGGCACTGGAGGCACCGCTGCGGCGGACTGGAATCCAGCTCGAGGTCAGCGGCCGAAACGCCATTTCGGGCACCACCGTGGAGACCACCGGCACCGTCATCTACTAAGAACAAGTCACGCCGAAGAACACGACCTTAGCGACTCACAGTCGGATATTTCACTTTTCCACAAGCCACCCCAACCTGCGCGTAGAGAAAATCCAAGGAGACACCATGCTCGGCCCGGAAGACATCGACGATCTGCTCGCCAAGGGCGCAAACGTCCTCTCCATCGACGGAGACAAGATCGGCCCCTTAGGACAGGTCTACCTGGACGAAGACACCGCACGGCCCAGCTGGATGACCGTCAGGACAGGACTGTTCGGAATCTCAGAGTCCTTCGTCCCGATGGAAGGCGCACTGACCGAGGGACAGGACATCCGCGTGCCCTACACCAAAGACCAGGTCAACGAAGCCCCGCAGCTTGACACAGACCTCCAACCTTGAACCCGCCGAAGAGGACAGGCTTTACCGGCACTACGGGCTCGCCCGACCCACATACGCTGACGCCCTCACCGATACGGGGACAATGAGTCCTGGGGGCCCGGAAGGCACCGGTACTGGGACGCAACCCTCCATTCGAGGCCGCCTACGCAAATACGTTCCCACGAAAACATCACCCTGACCATCCAACCGCGATCCGGTGACCGGGGTTAGCCCCGGCGAAGACAGAATCCTGGAGCTTCGCCTCAGGCGGCTCTGTGCAGGCCGCATCCAACAGGAACCCGGCCCGGCGCTGCCGGCCGGTACGATCCCGTGGCGGCGGTACGCTGCGGCGCCTCGGCGGGCCGGCCCGACCGGGGCAAGGTGGTCGGCCTGGCACCGGCTGCCGGGGACGCTGCTGATGATCCGGGGAAGGGGATGTCCGGGCACTGGTCGGTGATCAGGCCCATTCCGGCATACTCGCGGACATCGCTGATGCCGGACACCGCAGCGGACTTGTCGGGGTAAGGCCGGGAGACGGCCACCACTGTTCCATCAGGGGCTTTGAGTCTGAATCTGAAGAGCGTCTCTTCGTCGATGAAGAGTTCAAACACACCGGTCATGGGTATCCTCCTGAATACCGGGCGGCGCCGCCCGGCAGGTCTCGTCGGGTCCGGGGCGAGGCGTTGCGTTCCGGTCGTTCCGATCCGGCAAAGAGTTCGTCTGGTTCACGGCGTGTGAAGCACGCCACATCACGCCGCTACCCAAACTTACGGGGAAGAACCCTTTAATGGCCAGTACGCAGAACCGCCAGCTGCACCGGTCCGCCCGCCCGATGCGGCACCCGCAACAGCTTCAACACCGGGCTGAACACCGCGCCTGCGACCGGATCCCGTCGGAGGTGCCGGTGTCACCGGTGTTACGTATGAGACCCCTTGAGGTTAGTGGTGACAGGGGAGAATTCGGGTAGCACCCACTCATGACCCTCCCCCGCTGCCCTGCCGACAGTGGAGTCATCGCATGCCAGGGCAATCGGCGCGCAAGCTGCTACGCGGCTCGCCCTGCTCCGTTCCGGACCAGGTAACCGCCTACCTCCCCGACGCCCACACGCCGCTGTGTGGCCTCCTGGAGATAGCCATGAACCGCAGCGCCGTCGGCCCCTCCGCTGTTCACGGAGCCGGTCGTCCGGTCCGAGTCTCCCGGGGTTGAGCGGACAGGCATCACAGCCTTTGCAGTTTCGCGATGACGTGGGACGATCCGATCATGAGCGAAAACGAGGAAGCTGGCCTGTTGCGGCCGTCGCCCCGCGAGGTGGCTGAGGCCGTACCGGACCCGAGCACGCCGACAACGCGGCAGCTGCGCACAGTGGGTCAGCGGCGCCGTGACGCTGAGTCGAAGCTGGAGCAGCATCTGCAGGTGGCACGGCACAAAAATGAACCACACGACGGGCACAGTGAGCCTGCCGCTGCCGGCTAAGACGCGCCCATCCCCCGGCCGCTGCCTTCAGGATCTGTCTGTGGGGTCTTCAGGACCTGTGCGTGGGGTCTTCGGTTGGTGGTCCTGGATCCGGGACGACGGGCCCCGGGCCCGGTAGCACCGGGGATGTCGGGTCCGGTGAACCAGGATTAGGGTCAGGAACCGGTTCCGGCGCTGCGGGCGATGTCGGGTCCGGGGACCCTGGCGCAGGAACCGGGTCTGGTGGAAACGGTGCGGGTTCGCGTTGCGGCGGAATGGTCTGTTAGCTGCAACTTTAAACTGACCAGAGACGGCAATTTGGATTGACCGTTCGCGGCAGTGGTTTTGACCAGTGGCTGCAAGTACTTTTGACCAGTTCTTGGCCGTGCG
>NZ_JBWZCI010000007.1:0-215787 GCF_059383495.1 Pseudarthrobacter sp. RHLT3-21 | reverse complement strand
ACACCGAAGGGTAGAAAGGCCCGGAACGCCGCCCTGCCCGAGATAGGAAAACCGCCAAAATTCAGAAACGGGCTACCCGCCCCAGCGGACCGGTGGATTCAGGCTTAGCTGATCGCGGACTTCATCTCGTCCACGGCCTTCTTCCCGGCCTCGTCAGTGGACAGGCGGTTGAAGAGGACCTCGGAGGTGTAGCGTTTGACGATTTCCTGGATGGCGCCAGCGCCCTTCGGCGGCGGGGCCGGAGCCTCGCCGAGCTCATCCTTGATCTGGTCGATGAACTTGACCACCTTGATATCAGCGGGCGTCAGCTTTGGCTCAATGGCTGTGCGGACGTCGGAGTTGGGGTAGACGCCGCGGTCTGCAAGCAGGGCCTCGCCTGCCTTGGTGTTGTTGGCCAGGAAGTTGATGAACTTGGCCGTTTCCACGGGGTGCTTGGTGCGCGATGAGGCCGACCAGAACTGGGATGCCTTGTACCAGAGCTTGGCGTCGGCAGCCTTGCCGGTGGTGGACGGGAAACGCAGGATCTGCAGGTCGCTTCCGGCAGCCTTCTCCAGCGCCGGCAACTGGTTGGACCACCAGAAGGCGAGCCCGTTCTTGCCCGTGGCCAGGCCACTCTGGTCAAGCGGTGCGGCCTCAGCTTCCACAACTTCTGATGCAGACGGCACAGCCTTCTTCTCGCTGAGCTGCTTTAGGAAAGCCCACCAGTCGGCGATGTCGGAGGGCTCGAAGCCCAGCTTGCCGTCGGACGTGTACAGGGATTTGCCGTTCTGCCGGAGCCAGACTCCCAGCGAGGCCTCGTCCGTGCCGTAGGCGGCAGAGCCGTAAGTACCCCTCGGGGACTTCTCGGTGATTTCGGCGGAGATGCGGCCGAAATCTTCCCAGGTCCAGGTCTTGTCGTCGGGAAGCTCAACGCCTGCAGCCTTGAAGACGGCCGGGTTGGCCAGGATGGTGGCCGCGTTGATGCCGGCGGCGATACCGGTCAGGCCGTCTTCGCTCTTGCCGGCGTTGAGGGCTGCTTCGTCCAGCTTTGACGTGTCGATCTCGTACTTGGAGAGGTCCAGCAGCGCACCGCGGGTTGAGTACTCGGTGATGTATTTCTCGTCCATCTGGATGATGTCCGGGGCGTCGTTGGCGGCGACCTGGGTGGCCAGCTTGTCCCAGTATCCGCTCCAGTCGCCATACTCCGGCTTGATCTTGATGTTGGGATTTTCCGCCTCGAAGGCGGCGATCGCGGACTGCGTCAGCTGGGCGCGTTTGTCGCTGCCCCACCAGGAGAAGCGCAGTTCAACGGGTCCGCCATCGCTCTGCGGGGAGGCGCCCCCGCCGCAGGCACTCAGGGCAAGCACGACGGCGGCTGCCGCTGCAACGACGCCCGTCTTGCGGAAACGGCGCGGCGTGCCGGCGGATGGCGTCTCTGCCGTACGGTTCTTGGCATCTGACTCAGTGCGGTGAAAAAGCGCCACTGGGTACTCCGATCTTCATTGATCTGGTTATTGGGGAAAGTAAACGAGAAAGCGTTTTCTTAAGTCTCATGCTACAAGTACATGACTTGTATTACAAGATGTTTTCGTGTCCTGTTCCCTTGGGCCTTGGCGGACGTTCCACGCCAGCCCCGACACAGCGGGATACGCCATTGGCCCGCCCTTGGAGGAGGGCCAATGGTCAGGGCAAGGCGGCTCGCTGGATCTACTTGATGCCTGTGGTGGCGATGCCCTTGATGAGGAACCGCTGGCCGAAGAGGAACACCAGGAACACCGGCAGTAGGGACACGATGGACATTGCGAACAGCGATCCCCAACTGGTGGCGGACTGCGAATCCACGAAGGCGCGCAGGGCAACCGGAACGGTGAACATGTCCGGATCCGTCAGGTAGATCAGGGCGCCGAAGAAGTCGTTCCACGTCCAGATGAAGGTGAAGATGGTGGTGGTGGCCAGGGCCGGCACCATCAGGGGCAGGATGACCCGCAGGAAGATGCGCGGGTGGCCGGCGCCGTCGATCCTTGCCGCTTCATCCAGGTCCTTCGGGATGCCGCGGATGAACTGGACCATCAGGAACACGAAGAACGCATCGGTGGCCAGCAGCTTGGGCACAATGAGCGGCCAGAAGGTGTTCACCCAGCCGATCTGCGAGAACAGGATGTACTGCGGCACGATCACCACGTGGAACGGGAGCATGATGGTCAGAAGCATAATGCCGAAGAAGAGTTTCTTGCCCGTGAACTGGAGCCGCGCGAATGCGTAGGCGGCCATGGAGCAGGAGATCAGGTTTCCCAGGATGGAGCCGATCACCACGATGGCCGAGTTGAGCATGTAGTGGCCGAACGGGTGCGTCAGCGCGGACCAGCCGTCCGTGTAGTTGCTCATCTCCAGGCTGTTGAGCCACAGGCCCGGCTCGCGGAAGATCAGCTCATTGGCCCGGAGTGAAGAGACCACCATCCACAGCAGGGGGTAGATCATAAGGCCGCCGGCGAGGATCAGGATGGCATGTTTGACCAGTGCCCTGGTGCGGGCTGCCCTGCTGAAAGCGAGCGTGCCGCGGGACTCGCGGCGCTTCGCGGGCTTGCGGTGGTTCGTAGGCTTACCGGCGCCGGCGGTGTTTTTGTCCGGGGCGGGCAGCGTCTCAAGCTTAGTCGTCATAGAAAACCCAATACTTTGCAGCGATGAAGTTGATGGCGGTGAACACGCCGATGATGACCAGCAGGAACCACGCCATTGCGGAGGCGTAGCCCATGTCGAACTGGCCAAAGCCCTTCTGGTACAGGTACAGCGTGAAGAACATCGTGGAGTCCGAAGGGCCGCCATTGCCGCCGGAAACGATGAACGCCTGCGTGAAGGACTGGAAGGATCCAATGATCTGGAGCACCAGGTTGAAGAAGATGATGGGGCTGAGCATGGGGAGCGTGATCCGCCAGAACTGCTGGAGCGTGCTGGCGCCGTCCACCCTCGCTGCCTCGTAGTACATCACCGGAATCTGGCGGAGGCCGGCCAGGAAAATGATCATTGGGGCGCCGAAGGTCCACACGTGCAGCAGGACGATGGAGCCCAGCGCGGTGCTCGGATCGGAAATCCAACCCGGGCCCTGGATGCCAAACATCGCCAGGGCCTGGTTGACCAGGCCGGTGGTGCCGAAGATCTGCTTCCACAGGATGGCAACAGCCACGGAACCGCCCAGCAGGGACGGCAGGTAGAAGACGGAGCGGTAGAACGGCAGTCCGCGCAGGCCCTTGTCCAGCACCAGCGCGATCAGCAGCGCAACACCAAGCTGCAGCGGGACGCCTACGAAGACGTAGGTGAACGTCACGCCCAGCGAGTTGTGCAGGCGGGCATCGCCGAACATGCGGATGAAGTTGTCCAGCCCGACCCATTCCGGCGGCTGGAGCAGGTTGTAATCCGTAAAGGACAGGTACAGGGACATCAGCATCGGACCGACGGTGATGGCAACAAGGCCCACCAGCCACGGCAGCAGGAAGATGTAGGCGGCCTTATTATCGCCATCGTTGGCTTTTTTCTCCGCTGCCGTCATGGGGCCTTTGCGGCGCTTGAGGGTGCTCAGTTCGCTGATGGCACTCATTGCGGCAACTCCGATTCACGCAGCAGACCCGCCGCAGCCGGCATTCCTGCCGGGCACGGCGTCCTGGGTATATGTCTAGCGGCCATGTGGCCTCCTTTGGTCATCGTGGCCCTCCACGTCTGGGTTGATCGCACTGGGCGATCCATGTATGCACCGTCTCCGGCGGCGGACTCACTTGGTGTGCAGCTGTCCGGATCCGGTCTCCGTCACGCGGGACGTTGAAAGCGGCTCCGTACCAAAGTAAACGGTTTCTTGACTCCTGTATAGCCCTTTGTTAGTTTTTGAGAAAGCGTTTTCTGCAACCGGATCACTCTACCCAGAGTTCAACATCCGTCCCGATCCGCCGCGCATTCAACCATCCCCATCCACCCGAACAACAGGCAGGGTCAGTGAGCAAGGATTCCCGGCCGGTCCGGCCCAGTGCGATTGCAGGCTACGAGAACTGGCCTGCCTACGTTCGTGACCGGCCGCGCTACCAGGCAGACACCCCAGCGGCACAGGATTTTTCGGACGCCCTGGGCGTTCCGGCAGTTGTTCCCCCGGCGAACGTCACCGTCCACTGGGAGGAAACGCACGACGGCGTCACCTCCTCCCAGCTCAGCTGGCAGTTGGGCTTCGGCCCCCGCACCACGGGCTGGCTGATGCGGCCGGCCGGGAGTTCGGGGCCGCTGCCCGGCGTGCTCGCCCTGCACTGCCACGGGGGAAACAAGTTCGGCGGAGCGGACCGGCTGGTCACGATTCCTGAGCCTCACCCGTCCGCAGTCGAAGCCCGTGCCGGGCACTACGGAGGGCGGGCACTGGCCACGGACGTCGCCCGCCAAGGCTTCGCCGTCCTGGCCCACGACGCCTTCGCGTGGGGCAGCAGGCGCTTCGATCTCTCCAGCCCGCCGTGGCGGACGGAATCCGCACTGGAGGCGAGGAAATCGCAGTGGCGGGAGGCCGGCGTCGTACCTTCCGACGCCGAACAGTACAACGCCGCCGCGGGAATCCACGAGGACACCCTGGCCAAGGCCGCGGGCCTGCTGGGCACCAGCCTGGCGGGGATGGTGGCCCACGATGACCTGGCCGCTCTGGAGATCCTTGCCGGACTGCCGGGGGTGGACGCGGAGCGGCTGGGCTGCCTCGGGTTCTCCGGTGGCGGCGGCCGGGCCCTGGCCCTTGCAGTCCTCAGCCCGCGGATCCGGGACTACGTGGTGACGTGCATGATGACCACGTTCCAGTCGCTGCTGCCCGCCTACCTGGATGCCCATTCCTGGCTGCTCCAGACCCCGGGCCTCTGGAAGCTGGGCGACTGGCCGGAACTGACCGGCAGATCCGGCGCAAAAGGATTCCTGGTGCAGTACGCGCTGGCCGACGAGCTGTTCCCGGAAGAAGGGATGCGGGACGCCCACCGGATCCTGGAGTCCATACACGGGCCGGAAAGATACACCGGGAGTTTCTGGCCAGGAGGGCACGTCTTCACGGCGGAGATGCAGAATGAAGCAATCAGCTACCTGTCCAGGACCCTGGGCGCAGCGGGACCCGCCGCCCACAACCTTTCGCCCCTACCAACCCCTTAGCCACCGAGGACCCCTGATGATTCAGCACTCCGCCCCCGCGGCACCCGCTATCTCTGCAACGGCAGGTGACGGCCCCGCGCCAGCAGCCCTTCCGCGCGTAGCCCTCGTGGGCGTGCACGGCTTTGGCGAATCGCACCTGGCCAACCTCGCCAGGCTCGAGGACGCCGGGGCCCTGCACCTGGTGGCAGTAGCTGACCCCAACCCACCGGAAACGGGCGCGCTCGGCGAGTCCGTGGCCGTCTTCAACACCCTGGACCAGCTTCTGGCAGCCGGGCCGGTCCCGGATGTGGTCATCCTGGCCACGCCCATCCAGACGCACGCTCCCCTGGCCCTCGCGGCGTTGGCCGCCGGAGCCGACGTGTATGTGGAGAAGCCGCCGGTGGCATCCATGTCCCAGTTCCAGGACGTGCTGGCCGCCGCCGAATCCGCCGGCCGGCTCGTGCAGGTGGGCTTCCAGAGCCTGGGCTCGCTGGCCCTGCCGGAAATCCGGAACACCATCGAGGCCGGCGGCATTGGCGAAGTGCTGGGACTCAGCGCCACCGGCATGTGGCTGCGGACCAGGGGCTACTTCAAGCGCACCCGGTGGGCCGGCAAACGCAGCCTGGACGGCACCGACGTGGTGGACGGCGTGGCCACCAATGCCTTGGCGCACGCCGTGGCCACCGCCCTGAACATGGCCGGCGCCCACACCGTGGCCGACGTCGCCTCCGTGGAGACGGACCTCTACCGCGCCAACGACACCCAGAGCGACGACACCTCGGTGATCCGTGTTCGCACCGCTGCCGGGACTACCCTGTTGTGCGCCCTCACGCTCTGCGCCCCCGAACAGCAGCGGCCGTCCGTCAAGGTCCATGGGACGCGGGGGGACATCACGTTCTTCTACACCGAGGACGAACTGGTCATCAGCACGGCGGACGGCGAGCGCCGGGAGAGTTTCGGCCGGACCGACCTGCTGGAGAACCTGCTCGCGGCCCGGGCGGCCGGCACTCCCCTGCTCAGTGGTCTGCCGGATACCGGTGCTTTCATGTGTGTGCTGGATGCCATCCGCACCGCCCCCGCGCCCCCGGAAATCAGCGCCGGCCATGTCAGCTGGGAGGGCGACGGCGATAATTCCCACCCGGTGGTCCACGGCATTGCCGCGCTGATCGAACGCGCCACCAAGGCACAGGCCACCTTTGCCGAGCTGGGCGTCCCCTGGGCTCGCAGCCTGCCGCCGGTCAGGACCTTCGACCTTTCCGGGCGTCCCGTCGCGGATTATCAGGACGGCAGCCGCATCCGCGCCGTGTCGTCTCCCCGCCCGTACCTGCACCCCGTCCGGACCCTAGCCGGGACCGTGGTGACGGACCACCAGCCGTTGGACCACGTGTGGCATCTGGGCGCGGGCGTAGCCCTCCAGGATGTGGACGGCGTCAACTTCTGGGGCGGCCGTACCTATACCCGGACTGCCGGCCAGTACGTCTGGCGCCCGGACCACGGCAGCATCGTCCGCACCGGCGAACCGTCCCAACAGGATGGCGAGCTGACCGAGAAACTCTCCTGGAACGGGCCCGACGGCGCTCCCATCCTGACCGAGCAGCGCACCTGGACGTGGGCCGCCGTCGGGCCTTCCATCTGGCGCCTCACCCTGGACTTTGCACTCTCCCCTGCCGGCAATCAGCCGGTGAGCCTGGGCAGCCCGGGTTCCAACGGCCGGGTTGGGGGCGGATACGGCGGGTTCTTCTGGCGCCTTCCCGAATGTTCCGGGCCGAGCGTCCGGACCCCTTCAGGGGCGGGTGAGTCCGCCGTGCACGGGAGCGTCACGCCGTGGCTCGCCTGGTCGGGCGGGTTCACGGGGGGACGGTTCGACGGCGGTGCCGCCACGCTGGTGTTCGTCGCCTCGGCGGATTCAACGGACCCGTGGTTCGTCCGGGTGGACGGATACGCGGGTGTTGGCCAGTCGCTGGCCTGGGATGCGCCGGTTATTGCTGAACCCGGCGCCCCGGTTCGTCGCAGCGTGACCGTGTTTATCGCCGACGGGATTTTGGGTACCGAAGACATCGAGACATTGATCAAGACACAGGGGAACAACTCATGAGCCAGACCACCACCGCTGCTACGCCGCCGTCACAGCTGACTGCAGCCGCTACTTTTGCCGACCAGGGCCGCCGCACGCCGCACGCTTCTAACGCAGACCGTGCCATCAAGCGCCGCCGCGTCCTGGAGATCCTGGATGCCAAGGGGCAGGACTCCCTGCTGCTGACCAGCCACACAGCGCTGGCCTGGTACCTGGACGGCAGCCGCGTCCACATCAGCCTGGCCGGCGACCCCATCGCGGCGCTGCTGGTGGACCGGGACGGCGACCACCTGGTGACGTTCAACAACGAGGCCGGCCGGATTGCGGCCGAGGAGCTCCCCTCCGGGGTCTCGCTCCACACCGTGCCCTGGTACGGGAACCTGCACGAGGCTGCCGCCGCCGTCGGACATTCCGCTCGAGGGGGCGCCGGCACCCCGCTGGCCGAGGCCTCGGTGGCCGCCGAATTGAGGGCTTCCCGGCAGCAACTGCTGCCGGGCGAGTCCGCCCGCTACGCCCACCTCAGCGCGGAGCTGGCGGGCATCATGACCGATGTGCTGTCCGCCGCCCGGCCGGACACCACGGAATTCGAACTGGTATCCGCTCTGGCCGGCCGCGTGGTTGGAGCGGGCGCGGAGCCGCTGGTACTCCTGTGCAACGGCAGCTCCCGGAACGACTTCCGCCACCCGCTGGCCACGCACGCACCCCTCGGCCGCCGCGCGATGGCTGTGGTCTGCGCCCGCCGGGACGGCCTGGTCGCGAACATCACCCGCTGGGTAAGGTTCGACGCCGGTACCCCCGAGGAACTCGACGCTGAGGCCCGGATCGCGGCCGTTGAGGCGGACATCTTCGACGCAACGGTCCCCGGCGCCCGGCTGGACCGCGTCTTCGGCGAGATCAAAGCGGCCTACGTCCGCCACGGTTTCGGCGCGGAGCAATGGGAGCAGCACCACCAGGGCGGACCGGCGGGCTATGCCGGACGGGATCCGCGCGTCACCGCGGCCGTCACCGACACCGTGGTCCTCAACCAGCCGTTCACCTGGAACCCGTCGGGACCCGGCGTGAAGATCGAGGACACGGTCCAGCTCACCGAGTCCGGTATAAAGGTCCTGACCGCGGATGACCGCTGGCCCGCCGCTACCGTCAACGGCCTCCAGCGGCCGGTCACGCTGCAGCTGTAGGGTCCAGCCGTTAGACGGCATAGAGACACCCCGGGACCGACGTCCCGGGGTTTCTCTAGGCCCGGTGATCGAGCTGGGGGTCTTGTGGTCACTGGCTGTCTTGAGCGAGACTCATTTAGCACATGATGAACTGATCATTTGGATTGCAGGACAAAACCAGCGGGAAGGGGACGCAAGGGCGCGTCCGTGTCTGCTCCGTGGCAACGACGCCGCCGGGGCGGATCCCGCAGACCGGGAGGATTGTTATGGCCGGAATGTTCGAACTGTTCGTTGACGCGGAGTCGTATTTCAGGTTCCGTCTGACTGCGCCGGATGGCACCGTGATGGCCGTGTCCAAGGCCTTTGAGAACAAGAGTGCAGCTGTTGCCGGTATCGCCGCCGTGCGTGAGTACGCCGGTATGGGACTGATTGCCGATGTTTCCCCTACGGAAAGGAAGGCGGCGCCGCCGGAGGCACACGATGTGACTGTTCAGGTTCGTGAAGTCCGGCGCATTCCGACGGCCGATCTTCACGCACGTTCCAGGGAAGTCCATCGGGCCCCCAGCGGACGTCGATTGGCCGGAGCGGTTTGAGTTACGGCAGTACCAGCTCGCCGTCCACGCGGCGCGGGATGCCCAGCGGGTTGCTTTCGCGCAGTGCCGGGTGCAGGACCGTTTCCGGAGCGTCCTGGTAGGCGACGGGGCGCTGGAAGCGGCGGACCGCCGTCGCACCTACCGAGGTGAACAGGGACGTCGTCGCCGGGTACGGGCCGCCGTGCTGCTGCGCCCAGTTCACTGCGACGCCGGTGGGCCAGCCGTCGAACAGGACCCGCCCGGCAAGGCCGGACAGCTGCTCCACGAGATCCCCGACGTCCTCGCCGGGCTGGGCGTGGACGGTCGCGGTCAGGCTGCCGGGGACCTTGGCCAGGACCGCGGAGAGCTCTTCCTGGTCAGAGTATTCGATCAGCATCGTGGTGGGGCCGAAGCACTCCTCCAGCAGCTCGTCCGGGCGCTCCAGGACGTTGGTGGCGGACGTGGAGAACACTACGGGCGCGGCGCCGTTGAGGGTTGCGTTCTGGTCCGCCGTTCCGCTGACGACGGCCACGTCGGGCAGCGAAGCCACGCTGCGCAGGCCCTCCGGATAGGCATCCGAGATCCGGGTGGTGAGCATGGCCGCCGTCGGCTTGTCCTTGCTGGCCTCAGCCAGCTCCGCGGCGAATCCTGTGCCCGCCGGAATGAAGACCAGGCCGGGCTTGGTGCAGAACTGGCCGGCGCCCATGGTGAACGATGCAGCAAGTCCCGCCGCCAGCTGGCCGGAACGCTCGGCCAGCGCGGCCGCGGTGATTACTACGGGGTTCAGGCTGCCCAGCTCGCCGTAGAACGGGATGGGGTCGGGCCGCGAGACCGCGAGGTCAAACAGCGCCCGGCCGCCGGGGATGGACCCGGTGAAGCCCACGGCCTTGATGGCGGGATCCTGCACCAGCGCGGTGCCTACCTCGCGGCCTGCCACGAGTGCGAACAGTCCCTCCGGCGCTCCGGCGGAACGCAGTGCTTCGGTGACCACTTCGGCCGTCCGCTCCGACAGCTTCAGGTGGCCCGAGTGGGCCTTGACGATCACCGAGGAGCCCACGGCCAGGGCCGACGCGGTGTCGCCGCCGGCCACCGAAAACGCGAACGGGAAGTTGGAGGCAGAGAAAACGGCCACCGGCCCGATGGGACGCAGGATGCGGCGCAGGTCCGGCTTGGGCGGGGCAGCGGACGGGTCCGCGTGGTCAATCACGGCTTCAAGGTAGGAGCCTTCGGTGATCACTCGGGCGAACAGCCGCAGCTGCCCGGACGTGCGGGCCACCTCGCCGGTCAGCCGGACGGTGCCGAGGCTGGTCTCCGAATCGGCGATCTCCACCAGTTCGGCCATGTTGGCGTCCAACGCGTCGGCGACGGCGTTGAGCCAGCCTGCGCGCTCGGCGTCCGACGCGGCAGCCGCGATGGCGGCCGCCCGGGTAGCGGCAGCCGTGAGCTCGGAGAGGGAAAGGGTTGCAGTTGTCACTGGGGATACCTGCTTTTCGTCGGGAGTTGTCGTGTCTGCGGTCAGTCGTGATTGCAAGCCGTCAGCCCTGCGGGTCGTCCGTGAACCGGAAGCCAAGTCCCGGCAGGTCTGTGAGGGTCAGGCGGCTGTTGCTGAAGCGGACCGGTGACGGCCCGGCCAGGATGCCCAGCTGCTCGAAGGACGCGTCCTCCACTTCCTCCACCAGGGTGGGTTCCGCCAGCGTGAGGGCCAGCTGCCCGGAAAGCTCCGGCAGCAGGTGCGGCATCACGCGGATGCTGTTGGTCCGCGCCAGCTCCACGATCCGCCGGAACGGCGTGATGCCGCCAACCCGGATGATGTTGGGCTGGATGATGTCCACCGCCTCCGCCTCGATGAAGTCGCGGAAGCGGAAGATGGTGTGCAGGTTTTCACCCAGGGCGATGGGCACGGGTGAATGCTTCCGCAGCCTGCGGTAGGCCCAGAGGTCATCCGCCCGGATGGGCTCCTCGAGCCATTCCAGCCGGTATTCCGCGAGCACGTCCAAAGCCTTAAAAGTGGTGGGCAGGTCCCACCGCTGGTTGGCGTCGATCATCAGCTTGCGGTCCGGGCCGAGGACGGACCGGACGGCCGCCACCCGCTCGGCGTCCTCGCGGATATCGGGCTTGCCCACCTTGATCTTGACCGCCCGGTGACCCTCGGCAATCCAGCGCTCGGTCTGGGCCACCAGCTCCTCCAGCGTGTAATGGAGGTTCACGCCGGAGCCGTACACCTCCGCGGACTCCTGCCGCTGGCCGAGCAGGCCCGTGACTGAACTATGGGCGCGCCGAGCCTGGAGGTCCCAGAGGGCAAGGTCGACGCCGGCCATGGCGATGGTGGTCAGTCCCCCGCCGCCGGCCTCATGCAGCCGCTTCCACAACGCGTCCCACACCGTCTCGGGGTTGGCGGGCAGCCCCGTAATGAAAGGCGCGATGTCGTAGTCGAGGAGCGCTTTGACGGCCTGCGGGCCGATGGTGGGCGTCCAGGAAAAACCGTGCCCCGCGCCGCCGTCGTCCGTCTGGATCTCCGTGACGATCACGTGGTTTTCCGGCGCCTCCACGCCCCAGCTGCGGCGCAACGGGACGGTCAGCAGCCGGGTGGTCAGGCCGGTGATGACCGGCGCGGTCCGGACGGCTTCGACGGCGGGCGCACCCATCAGCGGCTGGCCAGCTCGTAGCCCTTGGCCAGGATGGATTTCAGCTGGAGCAGCTGGTCCTCGGTGGGGTCCACCAGCGGCGGCCGGACCGGGCCAACAGGAAGTCCGCCCAGCCGCAGGCCGGCCTTGAGCAGCGAGACGCCGAAGCCGGGGGTCTGGTCCCGGAGCCGCACCAGCGGAGCGTAGAAACCCTCCAGCAGGGCGTTGCGGCGGTCCTCATCGCCGGAGACATAGGCGTCGTAGTATGCCTTGGCGATTTCCGGTGCCATGGCGAACGCCGCCGAGGAGTAGAGCGGAATGCCGAGGCCCCGGTAGGCGCCCTGGGTCAGTTCGGCGGTCAGGAGCCCGTTGAAGAAGGCGAAGTCCTCGCGTCCCGTGGCGCGGACCGCGGACACGATCTCCTGGGCCAGGCCAACATCGCCCAGCCCGTCCTTGAAGCCGATCACCTTGGGGTTGGCGGCGAGTCGGACCATGGACGCGGCCGTGAACTTGGCGTTGCCGCGGTGGTACACAATCACCGGGAGGCTGCTGGCATCGGCCACTGCCTCGATGTACGCCACCAGGCCGTCGGTGGGTCCGGTGACCAGGTACGGCGGCAGGACCAGGAGTGCGTCGGCGCCCGCTTCCTCGGCAACCCGGGCGGCGGCCAGGGCATGCCCCAGCGGCCCGCCGGCTCCGGCGACCACCGGCACCTTGCCAGCCACAACCTCGACGGCGGCGGTCACCACGGTGCGCACCTCGTCGATGCTCAGGGCGTGGAACTCGCCGGTGCCGCAGGCAGGAAACACGCCGCCGGGTCCGAACGGCAGCCGCGAGCCGATGTGCTCTTTGAGGAGCTCCACGTCAACGGTGCCTTCCGGCGTGAACGGGGTGACGGGAAAGAACAAAACGCCGTCGAATTTCATGATGTCTCCTTGGAACCGCTGCCGGCGCTTACCAGCCGGGCGGATGTCTCGTCGTTGAGGGTGGTTGCTGTCTTAAGTTCAGTCCGCCAGCTGCGCCTGGGTTCCCAGCCGAGCAGTTGGCGGGCCTTCGCGATGGAGAAGGCCGGGCTGGTGCCTGTCAGGCCGGCGGCCAGGGCCTCGCTTCCCGGCAGGTAGCGGGGCATCAGTTCGGCCAGCGGTGCGGTGGCGAGGGCATCCGCTGCGCCCACAAAGAAGGTTTCGCCGTTCGGGATGGTGTCCATTTTCTGCAGGAGTACTTCCAGGAAGTCGGCCACGTCGCGGGCGTCCACGTAGTTGAACAGTGCGGGCGCGGACAGGGCAGGATCGGCCAGTCGTTCGGCCAGGGTGTGGCCCTGCTGTGTGGGCGCGCCTTCCCATTCCTCCGGTGAGATGACGTAGCACGGGCGGAAGGCGGCGTACCGGATCTTCGCACCCTGCGCCGCTGCAAACATCGCCACTGTCTGCTCGGCAATCAGTTTGGACAGCGCATAGGCGTTCCAGGGCTTCGGCGTGGTGCGCTCATCCAGCGGGAAGCTGTCCGGCAGCCAGCCGGCCGGCGACCCGTAGCCCAGCACCGTGGGACTGCTCGCCGTGACGATCTTGCCGATCCCCAGTTCCGTGGCCGCGCTGATGACAGCGTAGGCAAGGCGGGTGTTGGTGGCGAAGATGACGTCCTCCGGCGCGCTGAACGGAACGGCGATCGCCGCGAGGTGGATGACGGCGTCGGGCCTGGTCTCCCGGAGGAGGCGCAAAGCCTCGCCCGGGGCCAGCAGGTCGCCGGTTTCCTGCGCAACACCGGCGGGCAGCTGGTCCGCCGGGATGGCGTCGCGGTCCACCGAGATGACCTCGTGGCCCGCTTCCGCGAGCCCCGCCACAACGCTGCGCCCCAGCCGGCCGGAGCCGCCGGTAACAAAGATCCTGCTCATGTTGGTTCCTTTGGGATTTCGGGCGGACTAGGCGTCGCGGCGAAGGTCTGCGCCGAGGTGGAGATCCTCGATGCGGACAGGAAGGGAGGACTCCAGCGAAAGGTTGCCGGCAATGCCCACGCACACGGAGCGGAGGCCGTCGAGGTAGCCGGAGGGACGGCCCAGCGGGTCCTCGCCGGGGCCGTTGAAGAGGTCGGAGAGGAGCAGGTCGTCGCCGCCGCCATGGCCTCCCTCGCCGTTAACGATGGGCACTTCGTAGGCAGCTTCCCAGTGGCGCTGGACCACCAGGCGTTCGCCGTTGCGGCGGACGGCGTCTTCCTCCTCGATGGGGGTGGCGCTCGGGTCAACCACGGTCTCTTCGTCCGTGCCGTTGAGGACCGCTGCGCGTTCCACCACTTCGAGTTCGGCCCGGCCCTCGGTGCCGTTGACTGCCACACGGTAGCCTTCCCACGGGCTGTGGGCGTTCAGGGAGTAGCTCAGGCGCGGGCCGCCCTGGTACTCCACCACGAGTGCCAGGTTGTCCTCGATGGTGATGCCGCCGGTGAAGACGTCCTGGTCGCGGCGGTAGCCGTCGTAGTGCTCGTTATCCAGGAAGAGGGCCTTCAGGCGCTCATCCTCACGCAGGTCCAGCGCAAACGGGTCCTTTTCGGCACTTACCGGAGTGCCGGCGTCGGGCGTTCCACGCTCCGGACGGGGGCCCAGGCCGCGCTCGGCGGCATTCTCGTCGCCGTAGAACTTCAGCCCGCCGGAGGCGAAGACGCGCTCCGGGACGTCGTTGATCCACCAGTTGACCAGGTCGAAGTGGTGGGATGCCTTGTGGATCAGCAGGCCGCCGGAGTTCTTCTTCTCGCGGTGCCAGCGGCGGAAGTAGTCGGCGCCGTGAACGGTGTCCAGGACCCAGCTGAAGTCGATGGAGGTGACCTTGCCGATCACGCCGCTCTGGATGATTTCCTTCAGGGCGCTGTTGCGCGGTGAGTAGCGGTAGTTGAAGGTGACCACCACGTTGCGGCCGGTTTCTGCCACGGCCTTGGTGATGCGGCGGCAGCCTTCGGCGTCGATGGTGAGTGGTTTTTCGACGACGACGTCGGCCCCCGCCTCAAGTGCCTCCACGATGTAGTCCGCGTGGGTGTAGTCCGGCGTGGTCACCACAACGCGGTCGATGTTGTTGGCCTGGATGAAGGCGGTGAGGTCCGCGGGGTTGAAGGAAGCGACCGGGCCCGGAGCACCGAGCTCCTGGATGAGCTTCTGGTAGAACTCGACGCGGCCGGGGTTGACGTCGGAGAACGCGACAAGCTCCGCGGTGTCCGCGTGCTTGCCGAAGATGGCTCGGATGTACATCTCGGAGCGTCCACCGGTGCCGATGAGGGCGATTCGGGCCCTCATACGTGCGCCTGACTCCGGTGCTGAAGTGAAGGCAGCGGTAGCAGAACTCGATTCGGCTGTGTTGACCATGAGGGTCCCTTTCGAAGGCTTCAATACTCGGCCGGACTGCGGCCGCTGGTGGTGCTCTGGACTGTAGTGCCCTGTGCGGGTGGTGCACTGGACGGGTGGTGCACTGGACCGTGGTCCAGAAAGTCGCTGGTCGGCAGACGAGAAAGCGTTTTCTGAGTGCCGCTACATGATTTCTATCAATAGACGAGCGGTCCCGTCAACCCTTATCCTCTCTAAGAGAAAGCGTTTTCTGACCGAAAGGCCGTTTCGGTGGCGACACGGCCCCCATCGGGCTCGCCGAAGGAATGGAAACCGGTTTCCCAGAGCGTTGTATGCTGTCCCACGGGCGCCGGTACTTACGGGGACCGGGACTTACGAAAGGCAGGGCCATGGCCAGGAAATCGGCAACCGGCAGAATCGGCATTGCGGACGTTGCCGTGAAGGCAGGGGTATCGCACGCCACTGTTTCGCGCGTAATGAACGGCAACTTCACCGTGGACCCGGACATCGCGGCACGGGTGCGGGCGGCCGCCGTCGAGCTCAAATACCAGCCCAATCCCGTGGGGCGCAGCCTCGCTCTGGGAAAGACGGACACCATCGGCATTGTGGTGCCGGACCTCGCCAACCCCACGTTCCAGGCGATTCTGCGCGGATTGAGCCGGGCTGCGGCGGAGGATGGCTACCGCGTCCTGATTGCCGATTCCTTTGAAGTCTCCAGCGAGGAAGCCATCCTGGCCGGCGAGGCCCGCCGCCGCTGCGACGGCCTGGTGCTCTGCGCCCCGCGCATGAGCGACGCCGAACTCGAGGAAATCGCGCCATCGCTGCACCCGCTGGTCCTGATCAACCGGACCACGGCGACTGCCGGGGTTCCCAGCCTCGTGGTGGACTACGGGCAGGGAGTCCAGGACCTCGCCGAGTACCTGGTGGGCCTCGGCCACACACGCCTTGCCTTCCTGGCCGGCCCGGCAGGCAGTGCCTCCAATGGCCTCCGGCTCGAGGGCCTGGGGGCGTTCAAGGCCAGGCACCCGCAGGTGGACGTCACCATGCTCGACGGCGGCTCGGACTTCGATACCGGCCACGGGGCAGTGGACTCGGTCCTGGCCAGCGGCGCCACGGGCATCCTGGCCTTCAACGACCTCGTGGCCATGGGCCTCATGAGCGGACTGCACGAGCGCGGTGTGGACGTTCCGGGCGACATTTCCGTCACCGGCTTCGACGACATCCCGTTCGCCCGCTACACCACGCCCACCCTGACCACCGCGGCGGTTCCCATTGCCGAACTCGGCGGCCAGGCCTGGCGTGAACTGCGGGCACTCATCCGCAAGGAAGACCACGACGCCCCGGGCGGCCGGTACCAGCCGCGTCTGGAAATCCGGGCCAGCAGCGGCCCCGCCAAGGCGCCACGTACGGCCGCGCACGGCTGACCCGCCCCAAACCCCCGCGAGATGACATTTCGCGGCAGTGTTGTTCACTGTCATTGCCGCGAACTGCCATGTCGAATCGCTGTCAGTCCCCGGGCGGGTCAGCCCTCCGCCGGGCGCCCCACCCCGCCCTCGCGGTAGTACCCCTCGATGTGGGCAGCTACCAGCGTGGCCGCGCGCGCGCCGTCGTCGTTCCTGATGGCGGCCAGAATGTCACGGTGCTCCGCCTGCAGGCGCGACGCCGTGGCATCCCAGTCCGGCAGGTTGGCCGTAAACTGGGCGGTATACCCCTGGATGGATTCGCGCAGCGAGCCCATCATGGCGCTGACCACGGCATTGCCGGCGGCGTCCGCGAGGGCCAGATGGAACCGGATGTCCAGCGCTAGGAAGTCATCCGCCGTCCGGGCAACGCGTTCGACGGCGTCCATCTCGCCCAGGAGCGTGGCGGCCAGTTCGAGCTCCGGAGCGTCGGGCTTTGCCCGGGCAGCCGCCCAGGTCTCCAGCAGGATGCGCGTTTCCACGATGTCGGACACGGGCAGGTGCTGAGTGGCAACGTGGAGCCGAAGCGCCGAGCCGAGCGCCGCCGTCGGATCCGAAATCACCACAGTCCCTGATTCCGGGCCGGAGCCAACCCCGGCCCGGACCACGCCCATGGCCTCCAGGATCCGAATGGCCTCGCGCACCGAGGTTCTTGAAACCGCAAGCTGCTCAGCGAGTGTCCGTTCCGCGGGCAGTCGTCCGCCCACGCTCAGCTGGCCGTCGGAGAGCTGCTTTTCGATCCACGTCAGGACAAGTTGGTGCGTACGCATATCGCTATCGTAGTTGATGTGGTTGGACCACATAGCCTAGAGTGTGGTTAGACCACAGCCCGACACCCTGCGCCAGGCCCACCAACGGAGGCAGCCATGACCCATACCATCCAGCCAACAAATCCCGAGGTCACGCCGGCCACGGAGGTCCCGGCATCCACCGCCGCGCCGAAGCCGGCCGCCACCGGAGTCCCGGCAGCGCTGAAGCGCCGCATCCCCAAATACTCGGACCTCGCCCCGCTGATGCAGTTCAAGAAGCCCGAATTCAGCAAGGAAGCCCGGCTCAAGCGCGCCAGTACCATCTGGGACCTGCGCGACATGGCCAAGCGACGCACGCCGCAGGCCCCGTTCGACTACACGGACGGCGCCGCCGAGGGCGAGATCACCCTGCGCCGCGCCCGCGAAGCCTTTCTGGACATCGAGTTCCGGCCCGGCATCCTGCGCAACGTCGCCAGTATCGACCTCAGCACCGACATCCTGGGCAAGCTTTCCCGGCTGCCCGTGGGCATCGCCCCCACCGGCTTCACCCGCATGATGCAGTCCGAAGGCGAATACGCCGGCTCGCAGGCAGCCGAAGCCGCCGGCATTCCGTACACCCTTTCCACCATGGGCACCGCCTCCATCGAGGACGTGGCCGCCGCCGCCCCGAACGGCCGCAACTGGTTCCAGCTGTACCTGTGGACGGACCGCGACCGCTCGCTGGAACTGATCGAGCGCGCCGCCAGAGCCGGCAACGACACCCTCATGGTCACCGTGGACACCGCCGTCGCCGGCGCCCGCCTGCGCGACGTCCGCAACGGCATGACCATCCCGCCGGCGCTGACCATCAAGACCGTCCTGGATGCGTCCTACCGCCCGGCCTGGTGGTTCAACTTCCTCACGCACGAGCCACTGACGTTCGCCTCACTGTCCCGTTACACCGGAACCGTGGCTGACCTCATCAACTCCATGTTCGACCCCACGCTGACGTTCGAGGACCTGGACTGGCTGCGCGAAACCTGGAAGGGCAAGCTCGTGGTCAAGGGCATCCAGACCGTTGAGGACGCCCGCAAGGTGGTGGACCACGGCGCGGACGGCGTGGTGCTCTCCAACCACGGCGGCCGCCAGCTGGACCGCGCGCCCATCCCGTTCCACCTGGTGCCGGGGGTCAAGGAAGCGTTCATCAAGGACAACTCGGACGCGGCCATCATGCTGGACACGGGCATCATGAGCGGCGCCGACATCATCGCGGCCCTGGCCCTGGGCGCCGACTTCACGCTGATCGGCCGCGCGTACTTGTACGGCCTCATGGCCGGCGGCCGGGCGGGCGTGGACCGCACCCTGCAGATCCTCGAGACGGACATGGCCCGCACCATGGCGCTGCTCGGCGTCAGCAAGATCTCGGAGCTGACCCCGGACCACGTGCACCTGCTCACCAAGTAGCCCCGCCCGCCCAACTAGGTAGCGCTATCTGTCGTTTTGAGCCCTCAAAACGACACTTACTGCTACCTACTTTGGGTTAATGGGAGCTACTTTTTGCGGCCGAACTTGGGGAGATTGGGGAGGTTGGCCAGCAGGTCCGCGGCCTTCGTGGCGGCGCGGCCCACAGTGCGGCCGATCTGCTGCGGCACGGTGTCGTCACTGAGCGGGGCCGAGGCTCCGCCGGGAATCACGACCGCGGGGCTCAGTTCGGCGCCCGGGCGCTCGAGGACGGCGGTGACGGCTTCGTCGTCCGGCAGCGGGGTAGCCACAGCGCGGGGTGACTTGGCGACGGCGGCTGCCGGGCCGACGTCGAACGTCTCCAGCCAGCTGACGATCCCCTCCAGTGGTTTGGGGTTCAGCGCGTAGTAGCGTTTCTGGCCCTGCGCCCGCATGCTGACCAGCTGCGCCTCGCGGAGGACTTTCAGGTGCTTGGAAATGGTGGGCTGGCTTGCGGAGAGTTCTTCCACCAGCTCGCCCACTGCCTTGTCCCCGGCGCGCAGGGATACCAAAATGTCGCGCCGGGTTGCTTCCGCAATGACGGCAAATACGTCGTCTGTCACCATGCCTCCCACCCTAGCGACATATACGCCGCAAGGCATCAACTATTTCGCCCGTTACCGGCCCGCGCAGGCTTGAAGAAGGGTCAGTCGAACCAGGGGTCCAGGCCGTGGAGCGGGAAAACGGCTTTGCGGGTGGCCATGACGGTGCGGTCCACGGCGTCGTTGGGGTCGAACCCCACTTCCCAGGACCGCCACCAGAGCTCCACGTCGTCGCCCATCAGGCCCGGTGCGTCCCTGCCGAACTTGCCCGATACGTAGGTGCGCCAGTCCTCCGGCACCGCGGTCCGGAGCGGAACGGGGCGCCCGGCGGCAATGGCGATCAGGTGGCTCCAGGACCGCGGCACAACGTCCGTGACGCTGTACCCGCCGCCACCGGTGGCGATCCAGCGGCCTTCACAGTGCCGGGCAGCGAGATTCCCGACGGCGGTGGCCGCCTCGCGCTGGCCGTCAACGCTGATGTTCAGATGGGCCAGCGGGTCAGAACGGTGCGAGTCGCAGCCGTGCTGGCTGACGATGACTTCCGGCTGGAACGCGCCCACGAGCTGCGGCACCACAGCATGGAAAGCACGCAGCCAGCCGGCATCGCCGGTGCCCGACGGCAGGGCAACGTTGACCGCGTCGCCCTCAGCCTGCGGACCGCCAATCTCGTTCGCGAAGCCGGTACCCGGGAACAGCGTGAGTCCGCTTTCATGCAGGGAAATGGTCAGGACCCGGGGGTCGTTCCAGAAGATGCTTTCCGTCCCGTCGCCGTGGTGCGCATCGACGTCGATGTAGGCCACGCGGCGGATGCCGCCGTCGAGCAGCCGCTGGACGGCCAAGGCAGAGTCGTTGTAGATGCAGAAGCCGCTGGCGCGGTCACGGGCCGCGTGGTGCATGCCCCCGCCGAAGTTCACGGCGTGGAGCGCGGATCCGTCCAGAATGGCGGACGCAGCGAGCAGCGATCCGCCCGCCAGCCTCGCGGCGGCCTCATGCATACCGGCGAAGGCCGGATCGTCGTCGGTGCCCAGCCCGCGGGCTTCATCCGGCGAGGTTGGATCGTCACTGACCCGGCGGACCGCGGCCACAAACTCGGGCGAGTGCACGGTTTCCAGTTCGGCATCGGAAGCAACCTCCGGCGCCTCCACGGACACATGCGCCAGGTCCAGCAGGCCCAAGCTCCGGGCCAAGCGGGCCGTCAGGTCCATACGCTCAGGAGCCATTGGGTGGCCCGGGCCGAAATTGTAGGCCGTCATGGCGGAATTCCACACCACCATCGTTGGTGGCGCGGGCTGGCTGAGACCGGGCAGGAATGTCATCAATGACAGGCTACCGGAGGACGCCACTGCCCCGGCCCGGCCATTACGCGGGCATTAGTGGTTTACTACTTGAGGAAACAGTTTCAACCGAGGAAAAGCCCCCATGACGCAACGCCAGTCGAGGCCCCGGAGCCCGGCCAGCTGGCACCCCGCCGCACCGGAGCGCGAAGGCCTCTGGATCTTCACCCGCGTACGCGACTTCGTTGACGACATTGCCAACACGTCGCCCGCCCGGCTTGCCCTGAGCGCCTTCGGCGCGGTCTGCCTGGTGTTCACGTTTCTCCTGTCCTTGCCCGTCTCCTCCGCCACCGGCACAGCCACGCCAGTACACCAGGCCCTCTTCACCGCGGTGTCCGCTGTCTGTGTGACCGGTCTGACGGTTGTTTCGACGGCGGTGCACTGGTCCTTCTTCGGCCAGCTGGTCATCCTGATCGGCATCTTCGTGGGCGGCTTGGGAACCCTCACGCTCGCGTCGCTGCTGGCCCTCATGGTGAGCAAGAAGCTTGGCGTCCGCGGCAAGCTCATCGCGCAGGAAGCCATGAATAACGCCGGCCGGCTCGGTGAAGTGGGTACGCTGCTGCGGATCGTCATCGTGACCTCCGTGGTGATCGAGGGTGTCCTGGCGCTGGCGCTGATCCCCCGGTTTATGACGTTGGGCGAGCCCTTCTGGCAGTCGGTGTGGCATGGAGTCTTCTACGCAATTTCCTCCTTCAACAACGCCGGCTTCACCCCGCATTCGGATGGCATTGTGCCCTACGAGACCGACCTGTGGATCCTCATCCCGCTGATGCTCGGTGTGTTCCTGGGCAGCCTGGGTTTTCCCGTTGTGATGGTCCTGCAGCAGAACGGGCTCAACTGGAAGGAGTGGAATCTCCACACCAAGCTGACCATCCAGGTGTCCTTCATCCTGCTGGCCGCGGGCGCGGTGCTGTGGGCACTGATGGAGTGGGACAACGCCCGGACCATCGGCCATATGGACCTCGGCGACAAGATCACGCACTCCCTCTTCGCCTCCGTCATGACCCGCTCGGGCGGTTTCAACCTGGTGGAGCAGAACCACATGGAATCCACCACCATGCTGCTCACCGACGCCCTCATGTTCGCCGGCGGCGGTTCGGCGTCGACGGCGGGCGGCATCAAGGTGACCACCATCGCCGTCATGTTCCTCGCCATCGTCGCGGAGGCCCGCGGCGACTCCGACGTGAAGGTGTACGGCAGGACCATTCCCCAGGGCACCATGCGGGTGGCCATCTCAGTGATCGTCGCCGGCGCGACGCTGGTCTCCGTCTCAGCGTTCCTGCTCCTGCAGATCAGCGGCGCATCCCTGGACCGCGTGCTGTTCGAAACCATTTCAGCCTTTGCCACCGTGGGACTGAGCACCAATCTCAGCGCCGAACTGCCGCCGTCGGGCGTTTATGTCCTTACCGTCCTGATGTTCGCTGGCCGCGTGGGTACCGTCACCCTTGCCGCCGGCCTGGCCCTGCGCCAACGCAGCCAGCTGTACCACTACCCGGAAGAGAGGCCCATCATTGGCTAATTCCTCAGGAGCCCCCAACCGCCCCGCCCACAACGCGCCGGTACTGGTGATCGGGCTGGGCCGCTTCGGCTCCTCTACTGCCGAGCAACTCGTGAAACAGGGCCGCGAGGTGCTGGCGATCGAACGCGACCGGAACCTGGTCCAGAAGTGGGCGCCGCTCCTCACCCACGTGGTGGAGGCCGACGCGACCAACATCGATGCGCTGCGCCAACTCGGCGCCCAGGAGTTCAGCTCCGCCGTTTGTGGCGTGGGCACCTCGATCGAGTCCTCCGTGCTGATCACCGTGAACCTGGTGGACCTGGGCATCGAGCACCTCTGGGTCAAGGCCATCACGCCGTCGCACGGCAAGATCCTCACCCGGATCGGCGCGAACCACGTGATCTATCCCGAGGCCGACGCCGGCGTCCGCGCCGCGCACCTGGTCTCCGGCCGCATGCTCGACTTCATTGAGTTCGACGACGACTTCGCCATCGTGAAAATGTATCCGCCGCGCGAGACTGTGGGCTTCACGCTGGATGAGTCCAAGGTGCGCTCCAAGTATGGCGTGACGATTGTGGGCGTGAAGTCGCCCGGCGAGGACTTCACCTACGCCCGCCCTGAAACCAAGGTGTCCGCCCGCGACATGCTGATCGTGTCCGGGCACGTGGACCTGCTGGAACGGTTCGCTGCGCGGCCGTAAGCCGCCCCGCCCTCTAACTCCCGAGTGTGGGGATCAGCCGAGCTGCCGTGTGATCTCTGCGGAGCGGTCCGCTGCGGCGCGGGCGCCTGCGGCGATGATGGCCGGAATGCCGCGGTCGTCGAAGGTGGCGATGGCGCGTTCGGTGGTGCCGTTAGGGCTGGTCACTCCCTTGCGCAGGGCCGAGGGATCGGCGCCCGGTTCGGCCAGCATAAAGCCCGCACCGGCCACTGTCTCCCGGGCCAGCAGCAGCGACAACTCGGGATCCAGGCCCAGTTCGACGCCCGCCGCTGCCATGGCCTCGGCCAGGTAAAACGCGTAGGCAGGACCCGAGCCGCTGATGGCCGACACCGCATCCACCTGCTCCTCGGGCACCTCCACCACGGTGCCCGCGGCCCGCAGGATGTCCTTCACGGTCTGGAGCTGTTCCGGCGTGCAGTTGGTTCCGGGTGAGACGGACACGACGCCGCGGCCCAGCTTGGCAGGGGTGTTCGGCATGGTGCGGATGACCGGCTGTCCGGGAGGCAGGGCAGCTTCCAGTTGCGCCAGCGATACGGCTGCGGCGACGCTGACTACGATGGCGTTCGGGGACAGGGAGCCGCTGATTTCGCGGGCCAGGTCGACGATGCCCACGGGCTTTACGCCAAGGATTACGACGGCGGATCCCTTGGCTGCGTCCTTGTTGTTGTCCGGTTCTTCTTCGCCGGCGACGGCCGTAATGCCGTGGTGGCGCAAGGCCAGCTCCTCGGCGCGTTCGGCACGCCTGACGGTAGCTATGACGTCAGCGGGGTCGGTCCCGGCGGCCAGGAGGCCGGAGAGGATGGCTTCGTTCATGGATCCACAGCCGAGGAAGGCGATTCGGTTACTCATGGTTCCATCATTGCAGTTCGGGTGGGCGGCCGCAGAAATGGAACGAATCGTAAAAAGCGGGAACCCGCCGAAACTGATTCACAGCGGACTCCCATGTTCGCTGCAGCTTGCACACAACTTCGCCGCCTAACGTAGTTATTACCTCATTGAGGGTGCGAGTGATGCGGCAAGCATGAGGATGTTTGCCCGAGGCGCCGGTGGTTTGCAACAGGTTTCCCCCATTTTCCTGTTGCGGACGCCGGCGCTTTCGCGTTAACGCGGTTTTCAGGCGGGCCCCAGGCAAACAGCCCTCAGGCGGGTGTGGCCTCGATCGCCGGACGTGCCCGGGCGGGCTCCGCGATATGCGGGGCCGGATCCAGCGGACCGGCGAAGACCAGCTGGTCGAGCCGGCGCAGGATCAGCCCTTCACGCAGCGCCCAGGGGCAGATCCTGACCTTCTTGAACTTGAACATTTCCAAAGCGGCCTCAGCAACCAGGGCCCCGGCGAGGAGCTGGTGCGCGCGGGCCTCTGACACGCCCGGCAGAAAGAGCCGGTCCTCGGACTTCATGGCTGAAATGCGCTGCGCCCAGACGCCCAGATCCGTGGCGTTAAGTGTGCGCTTCACGTAGGGACCTGCGGCGCTCGGGGCTGCCCCGGCGACCCTGGCGAGCGACCGGAAGGTCTTGGAGGTGCCGGCCACAACATTGGCGCGGCCCAGACCGTCGAACTGCCTCACCGCGGGGGCGAGCGTGGCCCGGATGTAGCGGCGCAGCTCCTTGACACTCTTGGCGGAAGGCGGGTCCTCAGCCAGCCAGTCGCGGGTGAGGCGGCTGGCGCCGAGCGGCACCGAGGTGGCCACCTCGGGCAGCTCGTCCTGGCCAAAGGCCATTTCGAAGGAGCCGCCGCCGATGTCCAGGTTCAGGATGGGTCCGGCGCCCCAGCCGTACCAACGACGGACGGCGAAGAACGTCATGGAGGCTTCTTCGCTGCCGGTCAGCTCCTGCAGGGTGACAGTGGTTTCGTGCTTGACCCTGGCCAGCACGGCAGGGCCGTTGGTGGCTTCGCGGATGGCCGACGTACAGAAAGCCAGCAGGTCGTCCGCCTTGTGCCTGGCCGCAAACTCCCAGGCTTCAAGGACGAATTCGGTCAGCTCATGCTGGCCCGCGTCCGTGATATTACCGTCAGCATCCAGGTATTGGACCAGGGACAACGGCCGTTTGTGCGACGCGAAAGGCACTGGACGCGCGCCAGGGTGGGCATCCACCAGGAGAAGGTGGACAGTGTTTGACCCGATATCGAGAACGCCTAGCCGCATCCTGCCATTATTCCCCCGCACGGGCCCTCACTCACAACCTGCGCGGAAAATGTCAGTTTGCGGAGGCGTCCTCGGGTGCGCCGTCCGGAAGCTCATCAGCGCGCTTGAAGTCACGCTTGATGTTGGCAACGCCCTCCGGGTTGATCTCGAAACCGTACGCGGCGCCGGGGTTGATCACCATGCCCAGTTCCTCGCCAATGTTGGCGATGATGGCTGCCCCCTGGGTCCCCAGGACGTTCGGGGCCGCCTCAAGGTACTGGTCATCAACCCGGCTCGGATGCGAGAACACCGCAAGGACGGGCTCGCCGTCGGCGTTCGCCAATACCAGCGGCTCCACCTGTGAATCCCCCCCCTCGATCCCGTCGGTGCTGATGACGTAGACCTCGCTGTTGAGGAAGGTCAGGATGACATCCACCGGGCTGCCCTCTGGCTGGCCGCCCAGGGCGAGCTTCTCTTCGAGGTCATTAAGCGGCGTGAGATCGGCTGTGCCGGGCTGTTCAGTCATGTATCTACTCGACCACGTTGGAGAGCCCGGCGCAATTCCGCCGTACTTACTTCTTGGCCGGAGCCTTCTTCTTGGCCGGGGCCTTGCGGGCCGTTGTGGTGCGTTTGACCGGACCCTTGGCCCGCTTCTCCGCGAGGAGTTCAACGGCTTGTTCCCGGGTCAGTTCCTCCAGGGACGTGGACCGCGGGACGGTGATGTTGGTGATGCCGTCGGTGATGTACGGGCCGAAGCGGCCTTCCTTCACCACGATGTTCTTCTCGGAAACGGGGTCCGGTCCAAACTCGGCCAGCGGCGCCACTGCGGCACGGGCGCCGCGCTGCTTGGGCTGGGAGTAGATCTCCAGGGCCTGCTCCAGCGTGATGGTGAAGATCTCCTCTTCGGTGCCGATGGAGCGGGAATCCGTGCCCTTCTTCAGGTACGGACCGAACCGGCCGTTCTGCACCGTGATGAGGTTGCCTTCGGCGTCCTCGCCCAGGGCGCGGGGCAGGCTCATCAGCTGCAGCGCTTCGTCCAGGGTCACGGAATCCACGGTCATGGAGGCGAACAGCGAACCGGTGCGCGGCTTGGCCTTGACGGGCTTCTTCGGCGGCTTCGGCTTGCCGTTCTTGTAGTACTCCACCGGCTGGTTGGCCAGCTGCTCCTCGGTCATCTCGGGGATGACCTCGGTGACGTAGGCGCCGTAACGGCCGTTTTTGGCGACAACGCTGTGCCCGGTGTGCGGATCGTCGCCCAGTACGCGTTCTTCCGGCGCCGCCGTTTCCATCAGCTCGATGGCCTTCGCCGCCGTCAGCTCATCCGGCGCCAGGTCCTCGGGGACATTGGCGCGGGAGTTCTCCACGAGCTCGCCGGTTTTGGGGTCCACCGTAGGGATGGAGCTTTCCAGATAGGGCCCGAACTTGCCCACGCGCAGCGTGATGCCTTCGGTGATGGGTACGGAGTTGATCTCGCGGGCATCGATCTCGCCCAGGTTGTTGACGATGCTCAGCAGGCCCGGATCGGAGTCTTCGCCGTAATAGAAGTGCTTGAGCCAGGCGGAACCCACGGCCTGGCCGTTGGCGATCTTGTCCAGGTCGCCTTCCATGTCTGCCGTGAACTCGTAGTCCACGTAGTCCGTGAAGTGCTGCTCGAGCAGGCGGATTACGGAGAAGGCGATCCAGCTGGGCACCAGCGCGGAACCCTGCTTCCGGACGTAGCCGCGGTCCTGGATGGTGGAAATGGTGGAGGCGTAGGTCGACGGGCGGCCGATGCCCTTCTTCTCCAGCTCGGCGGTCAGCGAAGCTTCGGTGAAACGCGGCGGCGGCGAGGTCTCGTGGCCCACGGCCACAATGTCCGACGCCGTGAGGGCATCGTCCTTGGCCACGTTCGGCAGCCGCCGGGCTTCGTCGGAGTCGTCGTCCCCGCGGCTTTCGTCCTTGCCTTCTTCATAGGCGGCAAGGAATCCAGGGAAGGTGATGACGGTGCCGGAGGCGGAGAATTCGGCGTCACGGCCATCGGTGGCAACGGCACCCAGGCGGATGGTCGCCGTCGAGCCCTTGGCGTCACCCATCTGGGAGGCGACGGTGCGCTTCCAGATCAGCTCGTACAGGCGGAACTCGTCGCCGGAGAGCTGCTTGGCCACCTGTGCCGGGGTGCGGAACGAGTCACCGGCGGGGCGGATGGCCTCGTGGGCTTCCTGCGCGTTCGCAGCCTTGCTCGTGTACACGCGGGGCGACGCCGGAATGTATTCCGGGCCGTACAGCTCGGAGGCCTGGCGGCGGGCGGCCGTGACGGCTTCGTCGCTCAGCGCCGAGGAGTCGGTACGCATATAGGTGATGTAGCCGTTTTCGTACAGCCGCTGGGCCACCTGCATGGTGCTCTTGGAGGTGAAGCGCAGCTTGCGGCCGGCCTCCTGCTGCAGCGTGGACGTGGTGAACGGCGCTGCGGGACGGCGGGTGTACGGCTTGGTGTCCACGGACCGGACGCGGAAGTCGGCGTCCTGCAGGCCCGCGGCCAGCGACGTGGCGAGTTCCTCGTTGAGGTGCGCCGCGTTGCGCGAGGTGAGGACGCCGTCGTCGTTAAAGTCCCGGCCCGAAGCCACCTTGGCGCCGTCAACCGCGGCCAGCTTCGCCTTGAACGAAGCAGAGCCGGCGCCGAACTGGCCCGTGAGGTCCCAGTAGGAGGCGGCTTTGAAGGCCATGCGTTCGCGTTCACGATCCACCACCATGCGGGTGACCACGGACTGCACGCGGCCGGCGGACAGGCCGCGGGCCACCTTGCGCCACAGCACGGGGGAAATCTCGTAACCGTAGAGGCGGTCCAGAACGCGGCGGGTTTCCTGCGCATCCACCAGGGCCGTATCAACATCGCGCAGGTTGTCCATGGCGCGGTGGATGGCTTCCTTGGTGATTTCGCCGAACGTCATCCGGTAGACCGGAACCTTGGGCTTGAGCACTTCCAGCAGGTGCCACGCGATGGCCTCGCCCTCGCGGTCCCCATCGGTTGCGAGATAGAGGGCGTCGGCATCTTTGAGTGCGGCCTTCAGCTCGGTGACCTTTTTCCGCTTGTCCGCGGACACCACGTAATAGGGTTTGAAGTCGTTTTCGATGTCGACGGCGAACTTGCCCACCGAGGTTTTCTTCAGTTCTGCGGGGAGCTCAGACGGCTGCGGCAGGTCGCGGATGTGACCAATGGAGGCCTCTACGATGAAGCCCTCGCCGAGGTACTTGGCGATGGTCTTGCTCTTGGCCGGAGACTCCACAATCACGAGTTTCTTGCCTGTTTTGGCCTTGCTTGGCACGGTGCTCCTACAGAAAAAGGTTGCGTGGGCAGATGAGCCCATATTGGCCTAGTTCACCATATTTTGGACAATCGTGCGCATTCATGTGGAAAACCCGTCGACTCATCAGGCACGTCCGGGACCCCGTTTTAGGGTGTTCCGGAGCCCGCCGAACCACTATTCAGCAGGCTCGGAAGGAACCAGGAAACCGTCGCTGACCAGGTTCGCGACGTCGGCGAGCAGCCTTGTCCGGAACGCGCCGCCGTCGAACCCGTCCTCCCCGGCGAGGCTCCCGCCGAGCAGCGCCGCGAGGGCGCCGATGATCTGACCGACGGAGAGGTCACCGTCGCAGGCGGAGACAAATCCGGCGAGTTCGGTGCTGAGCAGGTTGGTCCGGCGCAGGCCCGCACCCTGGCGCAGCAGGATCACGCCGGGGTGCTCGGCGCCGGGGCGCTGATGGCGTTCCTCGGTGACGTCGTCCGCCACGAGCAGGTGCGCGTCCGCCAGGGTGTTGCCGGCCAGCCAGTCGGAACGCTCGACGGCGGCGCCCAGGTGGGGCCCGATGGGCTGCTCAATGAGGTACGTGATTTCCTCGAATCGGCTGATGGACGCGGTGCCGCGCCCCGCTTCCGGTCCGGCAACCTGTCCCGTGACCGTCGGCCGGCGCAGCCAGATCATCCCGAAGCCGATCCCCGCCACGTTCCGTGACGCGAAGTCCGCCAGGTAGGCGGCGTAGGCGTCCCGGTAATGCTTCCGGTCGCGAGATTCTGACGCGTCCTGCAGCCACGTTTCGGCGTACTGTTCCGGGCCCACCTGCTCGCGCTGGATGAACCAGGCATCCGCGTCCGGACCGATCCAGCTCTTGGGCCGTTCGTGCCACTCGGTCCCGGCGGGAATTTCCCAGTTGCCCAGCAGCTGCGCGGTGCCGCCGGGGGCCAGGGCACCGGGCAGTGCCGCCACTAGCGAGGACACAATGTCATCGCCGGGCAGCCCGCCGTCGCGGTAGGTGAACTGCCCGGACGCGTGCTCGCCGAAAGTCCGGGGCGTGATGACAAACGGCGGGTTGGACACCACCAGTTCGAATTCCTCCCCGGCTACGGGCTCCAGGAGCGACCCCCGCCGAAGGCTGACCCGGTCCTCCAGCCTGTCCGGGTCCAGGTGCAGGGCCTCGGCATTCAGGAGCAGGTTGAAACGGGTGAAGGCCAGCGCCCGCGCCGAGATGTCCGTTGCCGTCACGTGCTCGGCATGGTGCAGGAGGTGGAAGGACTGGATGCCGCAGCCCGTGCCCAGATCCAGGGCCTTGGCAACGTGGCGGCGGACGGTGGTCTGCACCAGGGTGGTGGACGCCTGCCCGATCCCGAGCACGTGATCGTGCCGCAGCACGCCTGCCTGCTGGTGCGCGGCGAGGTCGCTGGCAACCCATAGCTCGGTGCCCCCGCTGCCGTCCTCATTGGCATCCCAGCCGTACGGCCGCAGATCCGCTTTTGCCTGCAGCAGGTCCTGCGCCGACTGGTCAGGGCCGGGCTGGTCAGGGCCGGACAGATCAGCGCCGGGCACGGGCTCAAGCAGCCCCAACGCCACCAGACCGTCGGCCTGGATTCCCGGCAGGGCGGCGTCGAGCGTTTCCCGCTTTTGCGGTTCCGCCAGCAGCCAGAGACGTACGACGGCGGCGAGCGCTGCCGTCGTATTCCCACCGTTCGCAGGCTCACGCTCCGCCACACCGTTCTGGAGTGCGGTTTCGGTGGCCAACAGCGCCGGGATGATCTGGTCCCGGTTCAGCGCGTTGTAGGCTGATTCGCCCAGCAGCCCGGCCACGCCGTCGAGCGTGTAATCCACCCGGCGCAGGTCCGCGGCGAGCGCCGTCAGGAGCCCCGGGAGGTCGCTGCGCGGGGCATCAGGGGTGTTGCCGGCCAGAAAAAGCGTGGAATCAGTCACCGCCCAAGTCTATTGGCGGGCCAGGTTCCTCCTGACGGGCTACAGGTTCTCCGCCGCGTAGATCTTCAGGGCATCCCGGACGAAGCCGGCACCCTCCACGCCGCCGTAGTTCTTGGCGAACCGGGGGTCCGCCACGTACATTTCACCCAGCCCGGTGACGTACCCCTTAACGTCGTCCTTGCCGCGGGCGTCCGACGCCGGCGTGCCCGGGATACCGGTCAGCCATTCGACGTGCCGCCTGGCGATGTCCTGGGCCTCCGCGCTGTCCGGTGCGATGCCCGCCGTGGCGGCGGCGATCCAGTCCTCGCCCAGCTGCTGCGAGCGCTGCTTCCACGCTGCCTTCTCGTCGGCGCTCATGCCCCGCCACCACGAATCCCCCTTCGCGTAGGCGTCCTTGCCCCAGCGTTGCTCCACTTCGTCCTTGTACTGCGTGTGGTCGAAACCGTTGAACATGTCTTCTGCCATGATTTCGCCACCTCCTTTCACTGCTTCGATGGTTTGTGTGACCGACGCGATCTGCCGCGCCAGCCTTTGCTGTTCCTGTTTGAGCCATTCGAGGTGCCCGGTAAGCGCCTTGGTTGCGTCCGTTTCGTCGTCGAGCAACTGGCTGATCACCGGCAGGCCCAGCCCGAGCCCGCGCAGGAGCAGGATGCGCTGGAGCTGCACCAGCGCATCCTGGTTGTAGTAGCGGTAGCCGTTGTGGCCGGTGCGGCTGGGCCTGAGCAGTCCGATGTCGTCGTAGTGCCGCAGCGTCCTGCTGGTGGTCCCTGCGATCCTGGCTATGTCCTGGATGGACCAGTCCACGTGTTCCTCCTTCCTGGTCTGTTGGCGGGATGATCCGGGGTTCCGGTCCGGCTGATGCTTCAACGATAAATGTTGACGTAGCGTCAAGGTCAAGGTCCCGAATCACAGTGCGCAGATGGGGCCGGGTAAGTTGGAAGCATGGTTCTGTTTCCTTCCTCAATACGGCGCGCCCTCTCCGCCTTTGCTGCAGCCGCTGTGCTCCTGGGCGTCTCCGGCTGCGCGCAGCAGCTTTCGGTGGAGAACTCCGATGTGCCGGCCTGGAAAGCCACGGCGATGCCGTCGGGCAGCGGCATTGTTGGCGAGGATGCCGGCAAGATCCTCAACGCCCAGCCGGTGGACCATACGGAGAACGTGCCGGCAGGCACTTACACGCTGACACTCGTCTGCGACGGCGGCGGCAAGGCCTTCCTCGCGGTGCGGTCCGGCGGCAAGGAACTCGCCGACCTCGGAGCGGCCTGCTACGGCACGCGGGAGTCCGTCAAAATCACTCTCCCGGAATCCGGACCGCTGGAGCTCAGCGTCTCCAGCGTTGACGCGCCGCTGATCTACGCCTATCAGCTGGTAATCGCAGGTTAGTTGCCGGCCACTCGCCGGTAGGCTCGGGGAATGGCGTTTCTGGGGGAAAGTCCGTTGCTCGCCGATCCATGCCACTACGAGGTTCCGTGCGGACGCGTTCCGGGCGCGGCGCTGCGGCGGCCGCCGGCATGCTGGTGGCAGCTTGCGGGCTGGGTGCGTGCGAGTACGCGGATGCCGAACCCCTGCCGGGCGCGAGCACCGCGGCGCTGCAATCGGTTCCTGGCGATGGACCAGCCGGCCCCAGCGCGCAGGAGCAGGCCCGCCAGCTTGAGCTGATCGCCGAGGTGGAAGCGCAGCTCGGACCGGAATCGGACCGCCGGCTGGCGTCGATGCTGGGCGGCATGGGAAACGCCGGCTCGAGCCTGATGGGTCTTGTGCCGGCGGCTCCTATCTCATCCGGGCAGGCTGCAGCCCCGGACGCGGACCCGCGGCGAAGCTCACCGTTTCACAGGGCAGCGGCCAGCTCCTTGACCTTGAGGTTCCCTGCGGCGATCCCTTCGAATCCACCCTGCAGCTGAGCGCCGGACCGGTGACGGCTACGCTGTCGCCCACCAGCCGCGGAGAATCCTCGGTGGCCGCCCTTCGCATCGAGACGGCTCCTGCCGAAGCGCCGGCCAGTCCGACCCCCGCTGCCCCAAGCAGCGGCCCTAACCCCCTCCCCTAACCGGCCTTCCCCTCACTTCCTTGAGTCTCTGGCTTGGGGTCCGTGCCGGGCATAGAGTCGGAGTATGCCCGCAACGCAGGGGGCGCCTCCGCCCCGCAGGGCGGCACTTCGTCCGGGCGCTTGCCCGCCCCGGTCAGATTCCGTGCGCACCCGGGTGCGGGCCGCCGTCGTACTCTGGACGGCGGGCGCCTTGGTGGCCGGATCTGCGCTCGCCGGATGTGAATACGCGTACGACGAAGGGTGGCGGCCGGCCGAGAACGCCCCGGCCGCGCCGGCAGCGACCGAGCCGGGGCCGCGCGCTGAACTGTGGCGGAAAGATCCCGTCAGCGAGGCCGAAATGGAGGCCTGGCTGACGGAGTCCCAAGTGGGGCCCGGGCTGCAGGTGGCGCACAGGACCTTCGGCCTGTTGCGCGCGGAGGAAATCCGCACGGAAGCCACGGCGCCCCTCCCGGCCGGAACCTACATTCTGGTGCTGGTGTGCCGGAGTCAACGGCGCGTCGACTTCAAAGTCCGCAATGACGAATTCACCATGGTGGACCTCAGCCTGCGCTGCGGATCACGGCGCGAAAGCGTGATCTATCTGTCCAAGGAAACGGTGATGCATTTCCAGGTTGCAGCGCCGTCCCCCGCCAATTTCGCTTACCGGCTGGCACGGCTCTGAACTTTTGTGCCTGCCGGCCCTGAACCGGCCGTACCCTTCAGGCCACGTACGATTCAGGCCGCGCAGCCTTCGGGGCACCGCAGCGTCTCCGGGCTGGCGGCACACTCGGCGCAGTACAGCGTCAGCGTGCGGCAGCTCGGGTTGGAGCAGTTCTCGAACTTACTCGTGGGCGAGGCACACCGGACACACGCACCGATAGTCTTTGCGTCCTCGCTGAATTCCAGGTGCATGCGCTTGTCGAACACGTAGAGCGAGCCTTCCCAGAGGCCCTGGTCCCTGAATGTTTCGCCGTAGCGGACGATGCCGCCGTCGAGCTGGTACACCTGCTTGAAACCGCGGTTTACCATCAGGCTGGAGAGCACCTCGCAGCGGATGCCGCCGGTGCAGTATGTGACCACGGGTTTGTCTTTGAGGGCGTCGTATTTGCCGGAGTCGAGCTCCTTGATGAAATCGTGGGTGGTGGCCACGTCGGGGACGATCGCGTCCTTGAACTTGCCGATCTGGGCTTCGAAGGCGTTGCGGCCGTCGAAGAACACCACGTCCTCGCCGGCCTGTTTTGTGGCCTCCACCAGTTCGTGCAGTTCTTTGGGCTTGAGGTGGGTGCCGCCGCCCACCACGCCGTGCTCATCCACTTTGAGTTCGCCGGGCGCGCCAAAGGAGACGATCTCGTCCCGGACCTTAACGCTCAGCCGCGGGAAGTCCTCCGCGCCGCCGTCGGACCATTTCACGTCGATGCCGTGGAAGCCCTTGTATTCGCGCGTGGTCTTCACGTATTGCTTAACCGCGCCGATCTCGCCGCCCACCGTGGCGTTGATGCCGTCCTTGGAAATGAGGATGCGTCCGGTCAGCCCGAGTTTTTCGCACAGAGCACGCTGCCAGAGCCGCACCGCGTCGGGATCAGGGATGGGGGTAAAGCCGTAAAAGAGCACAATTCGGTTCAAAGCCACGTATTTAAGGGTACTGGGTTGCCGGGCACCGGGCCCGCCGGTTGGCCGGGGCTAAGGTTGGCCCGCTGCGATGGCGGCGTCGCGCCTGTTCAGGGCGGTTTCAGCCGCCCGGTACCCCAGGACGACGGCGGCGAAGGGCACCACGGTTGCCGTCACGGCGGCCGCGAAAGCATCGGCGCCGTTGTGGACGGCGAGTGCTGCAGCGCCGTCCCCCGCAAGCCGCGGCACGAGGAACAGGACCAGCGCCGTCAGCAGTCCACCAAGTCCTGGCCGCCGCGCTCCTTCGGGCTCGGAGCGTGAGCCCAAAAAGTCCAGCGGGCGCTTCAAATTCCGGTAGATCAGGGCGCCGGCCACCAGCGGGACGAGCCCGCAGGCAAGCCAGACCCCGTAACCCACGCCCGTGGCCGTCTCCCAATACCTGGCACCGCCCACCATGACCACCATCAAGGCGACACAGACCAGCAGGGGCAGCGGAAAAGTGTTCTTGGTCGGATCCTTGGCGGCGGATATTCCGTCAGTCTTGTCTGGTCACGATTGCATAAGCAAGTCACCTCGGGGCACCCTACCCCTGTTGCTTGTCTCGGGGCTGGAATACCCTCATGACATGAGTCCGGACGCCTTGGTTGAAGACATCACACGCCTTCTTGAAGTCTGGGTAGCTGGCTGGGCCGGCTGCCGCGGTTACGAGACATCAGTCGAGGGCCGTTTCCCCGCTGCACTGCGGGCCGACACCACCGGGGAGTGGGAATACTTCGCCCATGACCCCTCCGATGACGAGTTCGCCGCCTTGGCCGCGAAGACCGCCGAGGCTCCGGCCAGGGTCCTGACCATCCTCAGCAATGACGTTGCCCGCTTCATGGCGCTGGCCCAAGAACACGGACTGAACGTCACCTCTGCATCGCAGGCCATGATGATTGTGGACATGGCCACCCAGGATACGGAAGATCCGTGGCTCTCCGACGACGACCTGAACCTGGTCACCTCCGAACTCGACGGCGTCCACCACGCGTTGGTCCGCTCGGGTGACACGGTGGCGGCGAGCGGCAGGGTTTTTGTAGTGGGCGAGACAGCGGTGTTCGACAAGATTGTCGTCCAACCGACGTTCCAGCGCCGCGGCCTGGGCAGTTTCATCATGAAGGCCCTGGCCGCGCAGGCCATCGGACCGGATGTGGAGAACGGCCTGCTGCTGGCCTCCCTCGACGGCCAGAAGCTTTACTCCCACCTGGGCTGGTCCGTTGTTTGCCGTGTGCTGATGCTGTCCACGTCCGACGAAGGCGCAGACCTTTCCGTGGGGTGATTTTTCCCCGGGTGAAAGAATGTTGGGGTGAACCCCCATGACTCCCTGATTCCTTTGCTGGGCCGAGGCCCGGACCCGGAGCAGCTGCGTCATGTCCGCACCATCCCTGCCCGGCAGGCGGTCCACGAGCCGTGGCCGGCGTGGGCGCACCCGGATCTTGTGGCCGCTTATGGCTCCCTGGGCATCCACGAGCCCTACCGGCACCAGATCCAGGCCGCCAATCTGGCCCACGGTGGCGAGCATGTAGTCATCGCCACCGGCACCGCCTCCGGAAAGTCCCTGGCCTACCAACTGCCGGCGCTTGACGCCATCCACCGCTCCGAACTGCGCGTCCTGTCCGAACCGGGAAAGATCCACGACGACGGCGCCGTGACCCTTTATCTCTCCCCCACGAAGGCGCTCGCCGCTGACCAGCTGGCAGCCATCCGTGCGCTGAAACTGCCCACCGTGCGGGCCGAGACATACGACGGCGATACCGACCCCGCATCCCGCCGGTGGATCCGGGACCACGCCAATTTCATCCTCGCGAATCCGGACATGCTCCACTTCGGCATCCTTCCCAATCACGCCTGGTGGGCCAGCTTCTTCCGGCGGCTGCGGTACGTGATTGTGGACGAGGCCCACAGCTACCGCGGGGTGTTCGGCTCGCACGTGGCCAACCTGATGCGCCGGTTGCGCCGCATCTGCGCGTACTACGGTGCCGGGACTGCCCATCCCGGTCCGGTGTTCATCGCCGCCTCTGCCACGGCATCGGAGCCCGGCACATCGTTCGGACGCCTGATCGGGGCGCCGGTCCGGGCCGTTGCGGAGGACTGCTCGCCGCACGGCTCCACCACCGTCGCTTTCTGGGAACCCGCATTGACCGCGCTCAAGGGCGAGAACGGCGCCAACGAACGCCGCACCGCCGTTGCTGAAACGGCCGACCTGCTGGCGAACCTGGTTTCGTCCCGGGTCCGGACCATTGCTTTCATTAAGTCCCGCCGCGGCGCGGAAACGATCGCTTCGATCACCAAGCGCCTTCTGGACGAAGTGGATCCCAGTCTGCCGCAACGCGTGGCCGCCTACCGTTCCGGCTACCTTCCGGAAGAACGCCGGGCCCTGGAAAAGGCCCTCCGCTCCGGTGAACTGCTGGGTGTCTCCAGCACATCCGCCCTTGAGCTGGGCATCGACATTTCCGGGCTGGATGCCGTCCTGGTTGCGGGCTGGCCAGGGACCAGGGCGTCGCTGTTCCAGCAGATCGGCCGGGCAGGGCGTGCGGGCCAGGATGCCATCGCCGCGTTCGTGGCCAGTGATGATCCGCTCGACACCTACCTGGTGAACCATCCGGAGGCGATTTTCGACGTGTCGGTGGAGGCCACCGTCTTTGACCCGTCCAATCCGTACGTGCTGGGGCCCCACCTCTGCGCCGCCGCCGCAGAGCTTCCGCTGGGCGTGGCCGAACTGGGCCTTTTCGGCGCCACAGCAGAGAAGCTGCTGGGGCAGCTCGTGACGCAGGGCTACCTGCGCCGCCGGCCGGCGGGCTGGTTCTGGACCCACTCCCAGAGCGCTGCGGCCATGGTGAACCTTCGCGCCGACGGAGGCGGACCGGTGAGCATCGTCGACGCCGACACCGGTTCCCTGCTCGGGACCATGGACTCGCCCCAGACGCACTACCAGGCGCATACAGGGGCCATCTACGTACACCAGGGCGACAGCTATGTGGTGGAGGAGCTGAACGAAGACGACCACTGTGTGGTGGTCCGGCGCGCCAACCCTGACTACTACACAACGGCCCGGGACGTGACCCAGATCGAAGTGCTCGAAACTCTCCGGACTGAGCACTGGGGCGATGTTGCCGTGCACTTCGGCGATGTGAAAGTGACAACGCAAGTGGTTTCCTTTCAGCGCAAGGCCCTGATTTCGAACGAAATCCTGGGTGAGGAACCACTGGAGCTGGGCGCCCGGGACCTGTTCACGAAGGCCGTGTGGTTTGTGGTGGAGAACCGTTCGCTGACGGGCGCCGGGCTCATCGAGGCGCAGTTCCCGGGCGCCCTGCACGCGGCCGAGCACGCAGCGATCGGCCTCCTGCCGCTGGTGGCCTCCAGCGACCGCTGGGACATCGGCGGAGTGTCCACCGCCATCCACGCCGACACCGGCGTGCCCACCATCTTTGTGTATGACGGGCACCCCGGCGGTGCGGGCTTTGCCGAACGCGGCTTCGACAAGGCAAAGGTGTGGCTCTCGGCGACGCGGGACGCCATCAAGGCGTGTGAGTGCGAGTCGGGCTGCCCGTCCTGCGTCCAGTCCCCTAAATGCGGGAACAAAAACAATCCGCTGGACAAGGCTGCCGCCGTCACGCTCATCGACGTCCTCCTCAAAGACGCCCGTGAAATGCCTCCCCTCGGTGCGGAATTCCTGGCCAGCACAGAGCCGTTCAGCAGCACAGCGGCTCAGGGCGGCGGTCCGGCCCGCGCCTGACCGGTGGCGGCGCCAACCAGTGTGCGTGCATTCAGCTCCGTTCGGACCATGACGGTCTGGCCGGCCTCTTCCGTGCAGCTGACGAGTGCGGCCGCATGGCGGGCCGCTACCTCGGCGGCCACCGTACAGGGGTCCCCGGACGTGATCCCTCGCAGCGCATCGGCCGCGGCCAGGGCAGCGAGGTCCGCCGCTGCCGCAGCCCTGCTGGCCATCACCGCGGACTGCGCGAACAACAGCATCAGGACCATCGCCATGATGACAACCAATGCCAGTCCCGCGGCCAGGACTGTTCCCGAACCGCGCTCCGGGTTGTCTCGGAACTGCCTGTTCACGCCGCTGCCTCCGTCGGCACCCGGACGTCTTCCGCCCGTTCATCCGCAGAATGTGCCGGCCTGAAAGAGTACTCGTGCGTCGTGGCCGCCATTGGCGGTACCAGTGGCAGAGGATCGCCAATGGCAGCTGGCGTTTCGCTCCGCGTCGTGGCTTTGGCTGTGAGCATCCAGGGCACTGTTGCCCCCAGCGGCCCGCCCACACCGTCGGCCACCGTAACGCTGAGCCACTCGCCGTCAGCCCCAACGGACGCCGTTGCCGACGCCCCCGCCAAGGTCCTGACGATCCCCTGCACTGCGGCCGGATCCTCGCCTCGGGCCAGCGCCCTGGCGCCGGCCCGCGCCGCCTCCTCGAGCCTGAGCTGGGTGACGCCCGCGGAGGCTCCGGCCAAAAGCAGTGCGAGGAGCAGCAGTACCGCCGGCAGCGCAACCGCGAACTCCGCCGTCACGGCGCCGTGGGCATTCCCCGGCCCACGGCGCCGGCGACGATACGAGGCCGCCGGTCCCAGCAACATGCGGGTGTCCTCGCCCTGGCCCCGGCAGTCGCCCCTGCCGTTGCTGTGGTCATTGGCCCGCCGCAGCGCTGCCGGCGCCAGGATCATGGCAAGGCCAGCGCCGTGCGGATGAGGTTCAACAGGAATCCGCGGACTTCGTCGCTGCGGAGAATGAAGACGAGAAGTCCTGCGAAGCCCACGGCGGCCAGAGTGGCGATGGCGTATGCGGGGATTGTGTCAAGTTACCTGCCGGATAAACTGGTTGCATGACTAACTCCAAGGGCATCCGCGCCGCCGTTTATGCTCGCATCAGCCGGGACCAGCAGGGCCAGGGCTTGGGCGTGGAACGCCAAGAGCAACTATGCCGTGAGCTCGCAAAGACGCTGGGCTTGGAAGTCGCAGAGGTCTACACGGACAACGACATCAGCGCCTACTCTGGGCGCCACCGCCCCGCGTATGAACGGATGCTGACGGACATTCAGGCCGGGCGCGTGGACGCCGTGCTCTGCTACCACTCAGACAGGCTTATGCGCCGAACGCGGGAACTTGAGCGGTACATCGATATCTGCAAGCCCCGCGGCGTCGTTACGCATCAGGTCACCGCCGGTCTACTGGATCTATCCAGCGCCACCGGCCTAGCGGTTGCCAAGACCGTTGCTGCATGGTCACAGCACGAGTCAGACCATAAGGGCGAACGCATCGCCGCGCAGAAGGCCCAGGCATCGAAGGCGGGCAAATTCCTTGGCGGGCGGATCCCGTGGGGATGGCAGAAGACGGCGGAGGGAATCGAAGTGGAGCCCGTAGCCGCCGCCCACATCCTTGAGGGGACACAATCCATCATTGCGGGCAAGTCGCTTATCAGCGTCACCAGGGCTTGGGCGGACGCTGGAGCCGTTAGCCTGTCTGGCACTCCCATGATTACCACTCAGGTTCGCCGCGTCCTGCTGCGCCCCCGTAACGCCGGACTGCTGACGTTCCATGGAGAGGTTGTCTCTGACTCCTGGCCCGCTATCGTGCCTCTGGAGCTCTTCCGGCAGTGCGAGGCGATACTCACCAGCCCGGACCGCCCACAGCAGTCTGAGGCCAAGTTCAAGTACCTGCTTAGTGGCATCGTGAAATGCTTTTGCGGCCGGTACATGACAGGGTTTGGCGCTGAAGGTTACCGCCGGTCCTACCGCTGCAAGATCCACCAGGAGGGCGGCAAGTACACGCCCGGGCACGCTAACCGCGCCATGGGCCCGCTGGATGACTACGTGAAGACGGCGGCAGCCCTGTATATCGAGCGCGACGACTACAAGGCAGCAGTTAGGGCCGACGCTCAGCTATTGGCAGAGAATGAACGGCCGGCGGAATCGGCGGATATTGGCGAATTGATTTCGCGTAAGAATTCATTAGCCAGAATGTTTGCCCAGAGCCTCATTTCCGAAAGTCAGCTAATTGAGGGCAGCCGGGAAATTGAGCAGAAATTGGATTCAATGAAGAATCAGGCGGCGGCGACTATCGGCAGCCGGGTGATGGCCGAATTCGCTTTCGCTGAGCACCCCGGGGCCGCGTTCCTGGCAGCGAGTACAGACGTACAGCGCGAGCTCCTGCGCACGGTCTTCGACATCACGCTCCGCCCGACCGGACCCCACCGCGGAGAGTTCGACCCCTCATCAGTGGAGATGTCACCACGGCCCTTAGGTTCCCAGCAGTAGCCGAAACGCCCTAGAAGTAGCCAAATGGGGAACATCGGCAGGCCGTGACCAAATTGTTACCTTCCGGGTTATCCACAGGTGGCCGGGGGATCTAAACCCCAAGGGTGTTCCGTCTATCCTGTTCCGTCCCGACGCCCACGGAGCTCCTAGCATGCTCTAGCGTGCTCTATCCCGTTCTGCTCAATTTCGCCATGTTGACAGAATGTTGACGCGGATACGGGCCGTGGGGGGATTTACACACAGGAGGGCGCCCTCAAATACTGAATGCAACCCCGCATTCATGTGCCAAAGAATGCCACCGGCGTTTATAGTTATTCATAGCAACGCAGAACCGGCCCGGCAGCTCCCGCTAGAGAACAACCCGGACCGGCTCAAGATCAGAGAATCCTGGCAGATTCAAAGATCGGGCTTGCATTACATATCCGGCAAGGACAAGAAATGCAAAGGGGACAGTTCAAAATGAACGATCCGAGATTAACTATCGCAGACCTAGAGCGCGATCTCAATGTGAGCCGCTCGACAATTTACCGCCGCATCAAAGACGGAACGCTGACGGCCTACAAGTTCGGGCCTCGGATTATCCGCTTCGATGCCGCAGAAGTCGCCGCCGCCTTCCGTAAGTAGGCCGGCCGTGAAATCAACTGCATCCGACAAGTTGACCGCCCACATCGCCGCCATGGTTGCATCATGGCCCCCGCCCACTCCGGAGCAAGTCCGCCGCGTCACAGTCATTCTGCGTGGTGCAACATGCTAACCGTCGCCGTTTACCAAAGCTGGGAATTGCGCAGATTCCTTGACGCCGGCAAGTTCGGGTACTTCGACGCCGCGGAGGTTGCCGCATGGACGTAATGACAGCAATGGAAGAGTTCAACATCTCCGAAGACGAGTACCAGCGCAACCGGCGAGACCAGCAAAAGGCCGAAACATCCTCTGTTCCTGTTCCTCCACCCCCTGTGTCAGGAACAAGGAACACGGTGGTTTACGGGAACATTGCAGCCCTCCTAGCCGGGGATCTTCCCCCCGCGCCTATCCCGTCAGTGCTCCGCCGAATGGATGGCATTGGGATGTTCTACAACAACCAGGTCAACATCCTTTTTGGAGAACCGGAGTCAGGCAAGACCTTCGTGGCCCTCGCCGCCATCGTGGAGTGTCTCAGTCAGGGCGGCCGCGCAGTGTTCCTGGATATGGACCACAACGGCATGGAGGGTATAGCCGCTAGGTTGCTGGATCTCGGAGCTGACGCGGACATCCTAGGCAACCTGGACAGGTTCCGCTATAAGGAGCCAGAAGACCGCCAGGACCTCATACAGACCGTGGCCGACCTGCGGGTGTGGCGCCCCGGCGTCGCCGTCCTGGACAGTATCGGTGAACTAATGCCAACCATGGGGCTAAGTTCCAACAGCCCGGATGATTTCACCATCGCCCACACGTCAGTTCTAAAGCCGCTGGCAATGGCAGGCGCCGCAGTCATCGCCATCGACCACGTAGCCAAGAACACCGAATCCAAGGCCCAGGGCCCGACCGGCACGGCGGCGAAGTCACGGGCGGCGGGCGGGACCATGTTGCGGGTAACCGTCAAGGATGCATTTACTCCCGGCCATGGTGGAGCCGCCTACCTGAACGTCAAAAAGGACCGCCATGGTGGTCTACGCTCCAACTCCCCCCGAGGAGATAAAGAACCCTTGGGCGGGACATTCAAACTCTTCCCAGATGGCAACTTCGCGGTGTTCGCGGCCAACGACGGGGAGCGCAGGCCGGAGACTGTGCCCGGTGCCGACCTCGCGGCACTCAAGGCGCTGGATCCTCAGCCCGAATCGGTCAGAGACGTCAAGGAACGCCTGAGTTGGAGCAGCGACCGGGCCACATCGGCCCTGCGGGTTTACAGGGATCAGGTGGAGAAGTGAGGGCGTTCCTTGTTCCTCATACAGAGGGTGCAGGAACAGGAACACTCATCGTTCCTTGTTCCGGAGGAACGCAGCAGGAACAGGAACGCTCAGTGAAAGGAATCAGCGAAATGACCACCAGCATGAATGCCTGCGAGCACTGCAACGCGGACGTGACACTAACCCCGGACCCAGAGTGTGAAGTCGTCATGGTCTTGACCGTCGCCCACGATGACGACTGCGAGTTCTACCAGCAGTTGCAGGCCAAACGGGAGGCCAGAAAATGACCACGGCAAAGGAACTCCGCGCAGCTTTCCACGAGGCCATTCTCAGCCACGGCGGACGCCGCACCGGCGGTTACTACACGGTGCCGGCTGGCAGCCCCGTAAACGGCCGTCAGCCATGGCTCAGCTACAGGATCAACCCCAACGGCTACGGCCCAGCGGCTTGCACCATCGTCCTAGACAGGTGGAACGCCTCAGACCCTCCCGAGTCCGCCCGAGCATGGCTCACGGAACACGTTCACCCGTTCGTCAAGAGCGCAGTGCAAAGCATCCGCAAGGGCAACTACTGGATGACTCTCCCCGGCGTCAGTTCCTACACTTCCGCGACGGTCCTGCGCTCCGACGTCGCCGCCTTCCTGAATGTTTGGATCCCCCAAGAAAAACGCTGGCACCAGGAACGGGAGCAGACCGCATGAACACCACCCCGCCGCCCTCAGTAGCCGTTATGAAGCTCTCAAAGTCTGAGTACGTCCAGCTTGCAGACCAGTTCCGGGACAAGGCCCTAGAGGCTCACCAGGACATGCGCCTCTGGATGAATCGCTGCCTGCTCGCAGAGTCCCGACTAGCCACCCTCAGGGCCGAATACGAGCCCACCACAAACCAAAAATTGGAGAAGTAGACATGGGACAGCCAGGACAGTTTGGACTCAAAGGCGAAGACTGGATCGGGCGTGAACTCGCCGACATCAAGCGCCAGATGCAGCAGGATCGCGCCGCGAATCATTTTGCACCCATGGGCATCCTTCCCCGTCAAGGCGGGATCGACGTACAGGGTTTTGTGAACTCCCTCCGCACTGACGGGACCAAGGGCGTAGCGATGGACGATGACGGCGTGTTCATCGTCTACAACGCCGCCGGGACCACGCCCGTAGCCCGCTTCGGCCCGCTCGACAACTCCGCCCCCGGTCAGTACGGCGTGGAAGTGCTTGTAGGCACCACATGGGTTCAGCTCGGCGCGCAGGCCACCACTTGGGACACCGTATCGGGTAAGCCGGGCTGGGCGTCCAGCGCTGCCAGCATCGCCGGCACCAACATCAGCGGGACCGTGCCAGCGTCCACGGAAGCAGCCCACGCGCTCGACGCCGACGGATCAGTTAGGGCTTATAACACCGAGCCCGCGGGCACCGGCAGCTACTACGCCGTATGGGTGGATGCCAACCAAAAGCTCTGCCGCAACACTTCCAGCATCGCGTACAAGGAAAACGTCAGGGCCCACAACCTGGACCCCGCCAGCGTGCTTGAACTCCAGCCCGTCATTTACGACCGGAAGGCCGGCGGATCCAACGAGTACGGCCTCATCGCCGAACAGGTGCAGGAGCATGTGCCCGAGCTGGTGCAGTGGTTTGACGGCAAGGTGGACGGCGTCCGCTATGAACTGTTGCCCGTCGCCCTCCTGGACGTTGTGAAGGATCAGGAGAACCGGATACGGGCACTTGAAGGCCGCGCACCACTCCCGCCCCGTCTCAGCGTTCCGAACGTACCGGCACCCGGCGCCCCGGACATCGAACCGGAACCCCTGCCCTACAACATCGAGGCAACATCATGATCATCCCCGCCGTCAACGTCCGCCCCATCGACAGGGCCCGCGCCATCCGCGCCATCCTCGCCGTCCGCCAGACCGACCAGGTAGGACTCACCCACGTAGCCAAGGAAGCGGCCTCGGACGCAGACCCCGAATCCGTGGCGCAACTAGTCCTTGCGCTCACCGAGCTAGCCGCATCCTTCCTTAGCTCCATCCCAGACGGCGACAACCGACTCCAGCAGATGCTTTTGGACTACGCGAAGCACAACACTACGGAACAGGAGAACTGACATGGAAGCGGAAAACGGAAGCCGCAGCCCGGCGCCATCATCAGCCGGCATCTACTCAGACCGGACCCTCAATGGATGGAACGCGCCCGCCGCGGCCGCCGCCCTCTGGGAACGCGCAAAGCACCTACAGGAGCAAGTGGACTACTGGAGGCGCCGCGCAACCTCCGCAGAGTCCCGGATGCTCACCCACCACTGCCAGGAGAACCAATGACCCGCGCCGCCAGCCAATGCTCACTGCATCCGACGCCCCAACCGAGCATCTGCTTTACCTGCAACCAGATCAACCGTGACGGCTGGGGCTCGACGGAGCAGCAGGCCACCGAGAAGGAAACCAGCAAATGACCAACCGCCCCACACTGTTCACTACCAAGCCGGAGTACCACGCAGAAAACGTGAAGCGCGCCGCGAGGCTCCGCACCGCCGCCGGATACATCGGCAAGCCCGACGGCGCCACGGAACCCGCCGTCATCATCTTCAACGGCCACGGCTTCCAGTACGCACTGGACGAAACACAGGCGTACAAGCTGGCTGACTCCATCGCCGACGCCCTCGAATCCCACCGCCAGAACTGAACCAGGAGATAGCCCATGACTGAACAGCGAGACACCCCGGAGACCACCGACCAGGAAGCCGCGGACGCTCTATACGAAAAGGCCTACGGCGCCCCACGCCTACCGGAATTCTCGCCAGAACACGAAGACCTTTACAACCAGTACTTCCCCAACAACTGAAAGGCCCAACACTATGCCCCGCTTCAACCCCGCCACCGTCCGAATCAACGAACTACGCGAAATCGTAGAAGCCATCAAGGCCTACGGCATCAAACCAGACCCCAAGGTAGCCCACGGCATCGACATTCACGACGCCATCCACCACCGAACCGCCGCAGCACCCGCGGCGCGCATTCTGGACCTCACCGAAGATCAGGCAGTTGACCACGCTTTCAACATCGCCCGCACCATCGCCCAGGGCAACCGGGGAGAGGGCATGACCGCCGTGGGAATCGCGTCCACTCACGTCCAAGACCGTCTGGTTAGCGAGACATGGGAAGTACTCGCCGCCGACGCCCCTCGCATCATCGAAGAGCTTCGCCCCACCTTCGACACCGCAGTGGCCCAACTGACGGCCGCCATCAACGCGGGCATCAAACCGAAGTCGACAGCCCAAGACGTGCTGGACCTTGAAGACGCAGCCGCCGCGGTTATCTGGAACGACCTCGACAGGCATATCCGCACCCTTGAACGCATCAAGACCTTGCGGGCCAACATGTCAGTCAGGCTTGGGATCGCACCGCAGAGTCACAGCGATGACCCGGTTATCGACTACACCGCCAGCTTCGCCCACCCGGACACCGGCATTACCTCCGGAGTCAGCCTTACCTACCCCGGCAACATCAACATCCGCCGCGCCTTCAGCACCCCGTTCGAGGAATGGATGACCCTCGCAGCCTGGACCAAGGGCAACATGCAGCTCAACTAGAACAGGCACACGGCGCGGGCCAGTTACACGCTGGCCCGCCGCCGTGACCACCAGTAGGAGGCGCGAGGGGACGTTAACCCAAGGGCCTCCTGCACCCCACCGAGGGCAGCAACCCCCGCGCCAACCGCTCAACCTCAACGCAACGACGAAAGGAGGCCCTTAGATGGGCACTCAAAGGAACATGACTAAGCCCAACTCGAGGGCCTACAGGCCGCAGGCAGCGGCTATCCGCGCCGCCCTTGTGGAGCTACCAGCGGAAGGCTGCACGTTGCCCATCCCGGATCTCCCCAAGTCGCGGGAATGGTCCGACGTGGAACAGGAACGCTGGATCGAGCTGTGGGAGTCTCCGCAGGCTACGCAGTGGGATGACTCATGCCGCGGAACCGTCGCCCTGTTGGTTCAGTATGAATCCCGTTTGCTATCTGGCAACGACGGCGGCACGGCATGGGTAGCCCAGGAATGCCGCTACGCCTCAGAGTCCCTTGGATTGACCCCTAAGGCCATGGCATCTCTTGGATGGAGGATCAGCGATGGCGAGTAGCAGACGGGCAGCTAGAGCCGCGCCACCCGCCCCAGTGCAGCCGGCAGCGGAGACCGCTACGTACCGCCGCCGAACGGCTCACGACTCCAACGGATTCCGGGGCATCATCACGTGGGAGGGCGGCGTGCCGGTGAGAGTGTGGGACGTGCACGGAGGCGCTGCAATTGAAGGTCTCAAGGCACAAGAGTTTGTCCATGCTTTGAACGCGCCTAGCCTGCCCCTATCAACTCGACGATGACGACCGTTCGACCGACCACCCCTGGGCCGAAACCCTCGCCCCCGGCCCTCTGAAATTTCCCCGCCGGGGAGGGTGCTTATATCGCGTACGCTTCCCGGGATCTGAAGCACGGCCCTACCCAGGGTGCGGGCATACCCTCAAGGCAACCCAATTCCGGACCACCGGGGAGCAAAACGCGTACCGCCGCGAAATGCAGCGTTCTTGTGGACCCCACCAGGGGCCTCTACATGTCGCCCGCTCATACAACCACCGCTGGTGAGCACCCTCGCAGTTCAGGGCAGCTGAAATGTCGTCGGCCCAACGATTTCGGCAAGCGCAGCACGTAGCAACAGAGCGGCCCCGGATCTCTTAGGAGGTTCGGGACCGGCCTGACGTTGCCCTACCGCAGGGCTCAGTGCTTGCCGGCGGGGACTGTTACGGCGAATTGGGTGGACGCAGTGAGCGCCGATGCTATGCGTTTCAGGTAGCCAATGCAAATGATCAGCAGCCCGAGGATTCCGCCGCCGCCAAGGATGAAACCATTCGTAACGCCGTTGAACGAGCCCATCACGAAGAGCGCCACGCTTAGGCCGCAGAAGATGATTCCAGTTCCGATAAGAGTGTCGCCCGGAAGTTTTGCGCTAGTCCCCAATTTGATCCCCATGCGCTGATCTAACCACGTAAACCGGTCGCACGGGTAGGGATCGCCGGAATGAGTCCGGTCTCGCGGGAAACAGCACAGGCGTGCTAAATCGGTTCCATCGCCACTGCTGACTAAATCCTCGTGGCTGCCGCAGAATGTCCGAGTCACGCGGTACTGTGCACTCACTCGATGACTTCAGGGGGACAACGTGGGGACAAAGCGGGAGTTCTTAGCGACGGTCGCGCCGGTGCAGGAATCACTCAGTACCGGCCAGGATGGCGGCAAGAGCGTCATTCGCACGCGCAAGATCACCATTACGGACCACACGGGCAAGACAGTGCGCACCGTCGAAGCCGCAGATGATGCATCGGACATCAAGGAAAAGATCACCAAGGCCGGATATATCATCTCGGGCTGGGACGGTGCTAATGCGAAGCTGACGCAGCGCCCCTCCACATCAGGTGAGAAAGCCGTTATTGGGTGCGCTTGGGTCGCACTCGCCCTGGTCATCCTGATGTTCGTTGGATGTTCGGCCATGATGAACAGCGCCGGCAGTAAGAATGATGACGACGGCAGCGCAGTCATGGCCCGGATAGCGTGCGAAGACATGGTGAAGGACAAACTCAAGTCGCCCGGCTCTGCCAAGTTCAGCGGGCAGTCTGAGACTGGATCCGGAAATTCATGGACAGCGAGTGGCAGCGTCGATTCTCAGAACGGCTTCGGCGCCCTAATGCGCTCAGGCTATAGCTGCACTATCACGTACACTCCCAGCGACCAGACGTGGCGAGGGAGGGCCACGATCAACTGACGCCGGGCCATCGCGCCGATTGTTGGGGCGAGCCAGCGAACCGTTGCCAACGACGTTGAGCAGGTGAGCAATTTTGCTCACGTCGATACGCAGGGCATGGACGGCAAAACCTATACCCGCCCGAACCGCTCGGAATATTCCGAGCGCGAACCTCGCTACAACTCCGCGCATCTTCCATAGCCTCAATGGTGGACATTTGTCCACCATTGATATCCGCCCGCTGACGGCACAGAAAAGCCCCGGACCTATGACAGGTGCCGGGGCTGTTTCCTGCGCGCTTAGACGGCAGCCGGGACCGCGGCCGTGATATTCACCGGGCGGATGGACTTAGCTGCGGCCGTGAGGTCGGCCGCAAGCTTCAGGGCTTCGTCAGGGGAGAGCATCTGCATTTCCCCGAGCCCGTCCGATGGCGCCACCTCAACGGAGTGCAGGCCAGTGGCGGCGTGCCAGCTCGGCGTAATGACGAATGCGGAGGAAACCACCTTTGCGCCGACGTAGTAATCAGCGCAGCCGGCGGCCAGTTCGTAGCCCGTCGGCGGGACAACTTCGCCGGAATCCTGGACGCCCAGAGTTGACACGCTGAAACTGAGATCCGCGCCGTCCGTGAGCCAGCGGTCCCCGAGGACTCGTTCCAAGTCCCCCATGAGCTCATGGGCCTTCATGCCGAGTTCATCGGCGAGCTCTGCGAACTCACGGAACGTGTTGGGCATCTTGATAGTGGTTGTAGTCATGGCTGGAGACCAACTTTCATACTTGATTGGAAGCATCCCCCCGCGGGATGCCGTGAGTGTAGCGGGATGGTGTGACAAACAAGGGGTAGCAGGTTCAAAGATGAATCGGACCTAAAGGACTGGCTTGTCATAGTCCCTCACCCCGTCACGAAACCCGCCGCCCCCGCCTCCATCAGCGACATTCCAACGCCCGTAGCCCGCCCGGTAATTCGGGGCAGGCTGGCGCTCACGCGGCTGCACGGCCGTGGCAGTCGCTCAGCCCCCGGTAGGGCAGCAAAGGGAGGTCTAAACACCGGGCCGACACTGTTTAGCGTCTAGGTCAGCAGGAACGACGCAGGCGGAAGCCTGGAACCAGCCAAGGGGGTACACAGTAAGGACACCCTTGAGCGGATCCCGACCGCCGCCACAGATGATTGTGGAGCGGGCCGGGACGGGTTATGCCACGATTGCCGACATGGGGCAGCCCAGCACCTTAGCCAGCTTGCTAATTTCCTTGGCGGTAAACGTCGTTTCACCGGAGAGCTTGCGCCGCAGCGCAGCTTGGGAAATGCCGACACCGGCAGCAATGGCCTTAGGCGTGATTCCGGCCGCTGCAATGCGTTCCCGGATCAGCTCTAGCGTCATGTCGTAGTAGGACACCTTGGCGCTCATGCCGTCACGGCTCCGAAGGTGGCACCCACGAGCAGCGAGGGGAGGAGGAAGAATGCCAACACCAAGAAGGTGTAGAAGACGAATTGCACTGTGCCTTGCACGGCGCGGGCTGTAGGCTTGTTCATGTTGCCGGTCCTGACTACTGGTAACCACGCCCCGGGGGATTGCCGTCCTGCCGGGGCTTTACCCGACTTAGAGCGGGTAACTTCAACTAGTGTCTGTCTATTCTGCCGTTGCCATTCCGGCCTCGGAACCTGAGAGCCGGCGGCGGCGCTCCTTCCGCTCGCTGGCACCGGGGTATAGCTCCACAACGTTGCCAGCGAGCTCGGGGGACTCCTGTCGTTGGCAGGTACACGCGCCCAATCCTGCATCGGAGCGTGTTCCCGAGTCCCGTAGTGCGGCGCCCGTTGCTCCGGTGCTGAACTCCGGTGCAGGCACGGCCGAAAGGCTGTCTTGGATGATGGTCATGGTGATGGTTTCCCTTCTGTGCTCCGGCCGAGTTGCCGGCTGATTCGACTCTTCCCGGCTCAGCAGGTCTCGGTAAGGGCCAACATCCTGTAAGTGGATAAGCGCGGCTTTGAGCGGATTGTGGAGGACGGGACGGGTGTGGAGGAATGGATGGGAGTCAGGACCCGGACGGCACCAGTGCCAGCAGGACCGGGACAACGCCCAGACAGATGAAGGCCGGGAGCGAGCACAGGCCCAGCGGAATGACCAGCTTCACGCCGAGGGAAGCCGCCCGTTTCTCGGCAGCGCGGAATCTTTCCCGGCGCAGCCTGGCGGCCTGCGCATAAAGGATGGCCGACGACGGCGCTCCAGTCAGGGCGGCGAATCCCAATGCGTCACGCAGTTCCAGGATTTCAGGAAGCCTGACTTCTGAACTGCGCCAGGCTGTCTCCCAGTCGGCTCCGATGGCGAGCCCAGACACCACCGGGCGCAGCGCCTTGCCGTAGTCCGTGGAGGCCGAGGCCGCGACGAGTTCCAGGGACCGTCCAATCCCTGACCCCGCGTCCAGCATCGCGGCCACGAGCTCAAGCATCATGGCCGTGTCACGCAATCCATGAAGACGGCCGCCTTGAGCGAGTGCTTCATCGGCCCCTTGCGACCTGGCACGCACTTCCACTCGCAGTCTGAGCAGTCGCGTTCGGACCCGGTTTGGCTGCGAAAGGGCCAGGCACTCGGCCGCAGCCAGAACAACTGCCAAGGCAAGCCCCGGCACAAAAATGTCCGTCATGGCACACCGGCCCCGGCGGCAGCACGGACCAGGCGGGCGGACCAGATCCTCCCGGCGATGGTGAGGCCCACTCCCGCGGCGAGCGCCGCCATTCCCAGCGGCGTCCCGATCAGAATGGCCACCGGATCCACGCCCAGCGCTATTCCCAGGCCCAGTCCCATCAGCGGGAGCCACGTCAGGAGTCTGACCGTGGCTTTAGGTCCGGCGAGGGCTGTCTGGCGTGCGGCCTCGGCATCGTCTTCCACTTCCAGTTGCGCCGCAAACCGCGCCAGGACGTCAGCTAGCGGACAGCCGCTGGCTTCGGCGATATCAAAGCAGGCGGCCAGCTCACACCAGATCCGTAGCTCCCGGCTGTCGGCGCGCGAAAACTCCGCTTGCGCGGCCTTCCTGATCGCCTCAGACACCGGTGCGCCCCGGAACGCTGCTGCCCGGACTGCGCCAAGCATCACCAGGGAGCCTGCGCTCAGGCTCGGACCGCTGCGCCCGGCCGCCGGCCCACGGGATAGTTCTGCTCTTCCTGCGTGGTCCTGCGACGCGCCTGAGCCTGCGTCCGTTGTTGCGGAACCTGACTCCGGACGGCCACCGTGGACCAGCCACAGTTCATCCCATAGCCGTGCCGGAGTGCGGCCGCCCTTCAGCAGCGCAGCAAGCTGCTGCACCACAAGGGTCAGGGACAGGTCACCCTGTTCCCGTCCGGCACGGTGCACTTTTCGCCACGAGCCGCCCGTTCTGGTGCCACCGGACCCGGGGCGAACCCGACCGGCGAAGCCTGGGCCCGCACTCCCCACGGCGCGGAGGAAACGGCCTGTGGCACCGCCGGGCGGGCTGAAAACCAGCACGACCGCCAGCCCGAGGACCACGGCCAGAAGAAGTGTCATGCGGCGGCACCCGCTGCGACGGACAGTCCCAGCCTCGAGCTCAGCGACTCCCAGGCAGGACCTGTGCCGAGCTGGCCGCGTCTGGTCTCCAGCGCCGGAACCACGGCAAGCCCGCCGGGACCGTCCTGCACCACGCCGACACAGGCAACCTGCCGCCCGTGGCTGGACCGCTCCACGTGGACCACAACGTCCAAGGCGCTGGCTGCCTGGAGACGGACGGCGTCCTGGCCCATGCCCGCGAGTGCGCCCAGGGCTGTCAGGCGGGCCGGGACAGCGGTGGCAGCGTTCGCGTGGATGGTCCCTCCTCCGCCGGTGTGGCCGGTGTTCATGGCGGTCAGGAGCTCCCGGACCTCGGCACCGCGGCATTCCCCCACCACCAGCCGGTCCGGCCGCATCCGCAGCGCCTGCCGGACGAGTTCGCCCAGGTCCACTTCGCCGCCGCCTTCGAGGTTTCCGTGCCGGGACTCGAGCGACACAATGTGCGGATGGACGGGGTTCAGTTCGGACGCGTCCTCGATCAGGACCAGGCGTTCGGCCGGGGAACACAGCCCCAGCAGGGTGGAGAGCAGAGTGGTTTTCCCCGAACCCGTGGCTCCGCTGATCAGGAAACTCAGCCGCTGAGCAACAACGCGTTCAAGGACCTCGTGGACCACGTTGCCGAACATGCCGCCGGCACGGAGTTCGTCCATTGAGAAGACCTGCTCCCGCCGGATGCGGACGCTCAGGAGGGTGCCGGCTGTCGAAATCGGCGGGAGGACGGCGTGGACGCGGTAGCCGCCGTCGAGCCTGACATCAACGCACGGGGACCCGTCGTCCAGCCGTCTGCCGCCTGCGGCCACAAGCCGCGATGCCAAAGCCCGCACCTGCGCCTCCCCGGAAAACGACACCCCTGCGGGTTCGATGCCCTGACCCCGGTCGATCCACACGGAATCCGGGGCGTTGACGAAGATGTCGGTGACGTGGACGTCCCGCGTCAGTTCCTGGAGCGGGCCAAGCCCATTCAGCTCGGCGCTGATCCGTTCCACGGCAGCGAGGGAGCCGGCAGTCCCCAGCAGCCGCCCGGTGGCCTGGACCGCGGCGGCGACCCGGGATGGGGTGACCGGTCCGGCGTCGGCCATGACGGATTCACGCACCGTTTCCAACAGCGCCGAATCCAAGAACCGCGGATCCAATACACGGGCCTGCCGACGGCGTGCCCCCGTCCGCTGGTCCGCGGGCGACGGCGGCAGGACTGGCTGCCGCGAGTTCACGGCAGGTCTCCGACGGGGATGTCGCCGTCCAGCAGATCGAGCACCGAGGCGGCGAAATGCCTGACGCTCCGCCGTTTGCCCACGTCAAGGAGCCGTCCGTTTTCCCCGGCCGCTGTAACGCCGCGCAGCTCCGGAACCCGGCCGTGGACCGGCAGCCCGACGGCGTCCGCAATCAGTCCGCCGTCCAGCGCAGCACCGGCCTTGCCCCGGACCAGGAGGGCCGCCTCAACCGGCGGCAGCTCGTGAAGCAGCCGGGCCGTAGCCACCGCGGCCTTGAGCTGCGCCGGCACAACCACCAGGATGCGGTCACAGTCCCAAGCAAACGTGCGCACAGGCTCGGCGCCCCGACCGATGTCCACCACCACCAGTTCATAGCCACGCCGGGCCGCATCCAGCACGCCACCGGTGGTGGCGGCATCCACCGGTGCGTGGCGGTCTCGGCTGCCGGGCCAGGACAGGAAGGAAAACCCGCCGGCGACCGGGAGTGAGTCGGCCAGCTGCTCAGGATCGATGCTTCCGCTCGCGTCGGCCAGGTCGGGCCAGCGCAGCCCCGGCGTCTCCTCAGCGGCCAGCGCCAGTTCCAGGCCACCACCCCAAGGGTCCCCGTCAACCAGCAATACGCGCACACCCAGGCCGGCCGCCGCCTGGGCGATCCAGATTGCCGCGGTGGTGGCGCCGGCACCTCCGCAGCCGCCTGTTATCCCGAGGACGAGCCCTCCCGCCTCGGGCGACCGCGACCGGCTCAGGTACTCTGCCAGCCAGGCCGAGGCATCCGGAAGCACCGCCACCCGCTCCGCTCCGAGGGCTGTAGCCAGGTGCCAGAGACTGTCCCCCTCCCCGTTCAGGCCCACCAACACGGCAGGGGCCCGCCGCCGCGGCGGCAGCTCACGGACATCGCTCCCCACCAACACTGCGGCCGCGGCGTCCCAGTACTTGGCGGCATCAGCCACATCCGCCACCACTCGCAGCTGGCCGCCAGCGGCAGCCACAATCCGTTCCACTTCGCCCTGCAGAAAGTCGTAGCCGGTGACCAGGAGAACCTCGGCACCAGCAGGGTCCGGCAGCCAGGCTCCCGCAGCCTGTCCCGAGGCAGGCGCACGGGACGTGGAACCACCGGACCTGGAATCGCGAGTCTGGGAACCATCGGAGTCAGATCCATGGGGCGGGGAGGGCCGGGCACGGGACAACTGGGTGGAAGGCCGCTCGGAAGGGGGTGGAGATAGCTGGTGCCTGCTCATGCAGCAACTCTCCACGGTGGTCATGGGCGAGAAACAGGGGCGTGCCACCCTATGTGGACAACTCCCCCGAACGGGCCGGCCGAACGCGCCGAACGGGCCGAACGGGCCGAACGGGCCGAACGGGCCGAACGAAAGACCAGCCCGAACAGCCGGTTATTGCTTCCTGTATTTGCGGTGGACGGCCTGCTTGCTCACCCCAAGGCACAGGGCAATGGCTTCCCAAGACAGACCGGTCTGCCTCGCCTTTCGGACCAGCGACGCTTCGGTGCGGCCAACTTCCTTCTGCAGTTCCGCTACTGCGTACAGCGCTTCAGCAGGGCCTTTCCCGTCCATTGATGCGACCAGTGCTTTCATCCGCTCCATCTCCATTCGTCAACTTTAGTTGACGCCGGAGGGTCCGTCAACATATATTGACGGCCTCCAGATCGATGGCGCTCACACCACGGCTCACACCAGAGCCCACGTCACGGGCCCAGGCCGTGTCTCACGCCCCGGCCGCCCGGTCCACACCTACCCCCGCCACAGGGCAGAATTGGACCTATGTATCTGCTGCTCGCCACCCACGCCCACGGCGCGGCCCTCCAGCAGGTCACGCAGGCCGGCGATCCGCACCCCGACCGCCCCGAACCTCGCCTCATCAGCGCAAGCGAGCTGGCCGGCGTCGTACGCCAGCTGGAAAACCGGCCCCGCGAGGCGCCGCCCCGTTGGATCTGGCACCGGACCCAGGACTGGTACCCCGCGCTGCTGGCGGCGGGCGTGGAAGTGGACCGCTGCTATGACCTCAGCCTGTGCGGCAATATCCTGGCGTATTCGCAGTTCGCCGCCCACACGGAGTACGCCCGGAACGCCGAAAAGGAACCGCTCGACGATCCCCAGGAGCTGCCCCGCACTCTCCAACCGCCGCCCCCGCCGGCGGACCAGGGCGCGCTCTTTGACGACGTCCGCCAGCGGACACCGCGCCACACCCTGGCGGAGCTCCGCGCAGAATATGCCGCGCAGCAGGCAGCCATTGCCTCGGCAGCTCCGGAGGAAAACAAGCGGAAGCGGCTCCAGCTGCTGCTGGCCGCCGAATCCGCCGGCGCCATGATCGCCGCGGAGATGCAGCACACCGGTGTCCCGTGGCGCGAGGACCTGCATGAGCAGATCCTCGCCGACTACCTCGGGCCGCGCCCTCAGGCCGGCCACCGCCCCGCGAAGCTGGAGGCCCTGAACACCGAACTGCGGGGGCTGCTCAACTCGCCCGGGCTGAACCCGGACTCGCCGCAGGAGCTGATGCGCGCCCTGCACCGCAACGGCATCGAGGTGAAGAGCACGCGGCAGTGGGAGCTGATGGAGTCCAGCCACCCCGCCATTGAACCGCTCCTCGCCTACAAGAAACTATCCCGGCTCCACGCCGCCAACGGCTGGGCCTGGCTGGACGCCTGGGTAGCCAACGGCCGCTTCCAGCCCGAGTACGTGGTGGGCGGCGTGGTGTCCGGCCGTTGGGCCTCCCGGGGCGGCGGTGCCCTGCAGATCCCGCGCCAGATCCGCGGCGCGGTCCATGCGGATCCCGGCCACAAGCTCATCGTCGCGGACGCTTCCCAGCTGGAACCCCGGGTGCTGGTGGCGCTGGCGCAGGACTCCAAAATGGCTGAAGCGGCGCGCGACAAGGACCTGTACGCCGGCATCGCAGCCCAGGGTTTCGGCGGCGACCGCGCCAAGGCGAAGATCGCCCTCCTGGGCGCCATCTATGGCGCCACCACGGGCGAATCCGGGCGCCTGATGCCGCAGCTGGCACGGACCTACCCCCGCGCCGTCGGTTTTGTGGAGCAGGCTGCGCGCGACGGCGAGGCCGGCGGCACCGTGACCACCAGGCTTGGCCGGAGCAGCCCGCCGCCGTCGGAAGGGTGGTTCCGGAGCCAGCAGTCGGCCACCGCCGAAGAGCAGCGCCGAGCGGAATCCATTGCCCGTTCCCGCGGCCGCTTCACCCGCAACTTTGTGGTCCAGGGATCCGCCGCCGACTGGGCGGCGTGCTGGCTGGCGGAATTACGACGGCGGCTGCGGGCCTTGCGTGCCGACGGTTCCGTCCAGGCGGAGTTGGTGTTCTTCCTGCACGACGAGGTGATGGTCCATGCCCCCGAGGCCGGCGTCCAGGCCTGCATCCGGGCCATCGAGGAAGCTGCCGCCGCCGCGAAGGAACTGCTGTTCGGTCCTATCCCGGTGGAATTTCCTGTCAGCGTGGCCGTGGTGGACTCCTACGACAACGCGAAGTAGCAAAGGCCCCACGGGCAGCCCGAAGAAACCTACCCGGGAGTAGTTGGTCGAACCGCTGTGACCATGGTTACAGTCAGAGCAGCGACTGAAGCAGACGGTCCAGCTATTCATGCAAAGACGCATATCAGGGGAGGTCCGGCATATGGCGGGCAGGTTTGAAATTCATCGGGTAAGTGACGAGTGCTATCGGCTCAGGCTCACCGACTCAAACGGGAATACCGTGGCGGTTTCGCCCGACTTCAAGCATCTCGGTGCCTTGAAGGACGGCATCGATGCCCTGCGTGAAAACGCGGCCACGGGCATTGTTGTTGATCTTCGGCAGCAGCCGCTCATCACCAGCTAAGTCGGTGCGCACCAGCTAAGCCGGCACACACGGTGCACGACCGGCGGGCTCAGGCCTGCCGGGCCACACGCATTCTACGGACCACACCCACGCTAGAAGGCCACCTCGTGCAGCCGGGTGCGGTCCCACGGCACGGCCCAGCCCAGCTGCTCAAAGAGGCCGTCCAGGATGATTCCTGTGAAGCCCCAGACCAGCACACCGCTGACCGCGAAGGCGGGGCTGCTGAAGGTCCTGCCATCGCGGCTGACCGTGGCCGTCACCCGGTTGGCCGGATCCAGCAGGTCCCGGACCGGGATCCGGAAAACCTGGGCGGATTCGGCGTAGTCCACCACGTGAACCGGCGACGGCGACGCCCACCACCCGAGCACCGGCGTCACCAGGAAGTTGCTGCGGGCCAGCCCAAGCTCCTGCAGCACGCCGAGGACCTCCACACCGGCGGAGTCCAGCCCGGTTTCCTCTTCGGCTTCCCGGAGGGCTGCCGCAACCGGGGTTTCGTCCCCGTCGATGGAACCACCGGGAAAGGCGACCTGGCCGGGGTGGGAACCCAGGGTGTGCGCGCGTTCCAAGAGCAGGACGTCAAGGTCCGCCGCGGCCAGCGGTTTGCCGGAGACGGCCGGAACGTCGTCGAGCACACCAAAAAGCATCAGGACTGCCGCCTTGCGGGCAATGGATTCGTCCACGGTCAGGGCCGCCCAAGCAGTGTTCGGCGCCGTGACGTCGCCGCTGTCCGATCTGCGCACCAGGTCGATCAGGTCCTGGCGTGCGCTCACGGGAGCCGCCTCTGCGATTCCATCCGGATTTCAGCGGCGCGGTGCGTCTCGGCCAGCAACCGTTCCAAGAGAATCTCGCTCCCGGGCGCCAACTCGTATTTGAGGAGTTTGGCGGCTTTGCCGGGATCGGTCTCGCCCAACCCGTAGCTGGGGCACCAGTTGGCCACCGGACACGCGCCGCAGGCAGGCTTCCGTGAGTGGCACACCCGCCGCCCGTGGAACACCACCCGGTGCGAGAGCATGGTCCAGTCCTTGGGCTCAAACAGCTCCGCGACGTCGAATTCGATCTGCACCGGATCCTCGGATGTGGTCCAGCCGAAGCGCCGTGCGAGCCGGCCGAAGTGCGTATCCACGGTTATTCCGGGGACGCCGAAGGCATTGCCCAGCACCACGTTGGCGGTTTTGCGGCCCACTCCGGGCAGCGTGACCAGGTCCTCCAGCCGGCCGGGGACCACGCCGTCGTACTCGTCCACCAGGCGCGTACTCAGCGCCATCACGTTCTTCGTTTTGGCCCGGAAAAAGCCGGTGGGCTGCAGGATCGCTTCGAGCTCGGCGGGATCGGCCTCTGACATGGCCCGGGCGTCCGGGTAGCGCGCAAACAGGATCTTGGTGACCTGGTTGACCAGCACGTCGGTGGTCTGGGCCGACAGGACCGTGGCCACCACCAGCTCGAAAGGGTTCCGGAAATCCAGCTCCGCATGGGCGTACGGATACTTCTCCGCGAGGGCCTTGTTGATCCGTCGCGCCCGGCGCTTCAACGCCAGCAAAGACTCCGGAGCTGCTGTGGCCGGGCCGGATCCGGGTCTGCGGGAGGTGGCCACGGGGCCGGCTAGCCGCGCTCGATGTTGCTGAGGTCGCGCAGCACGCCCACCCGTCCGTCTGTGTGCTGGACCAGGAATTCATGGCCGCGGTCTTCCAGGGCCAGCACCCAGCCGCCCGGTTCAATTACAAAGGCGGGGGCCCCGGTCTGGGCATCCACCGCGGTCCGGTGCTGGGCCACGGCAAACCAAAATGCCTCATGCGCCGGCTCTTCGTACGATTCTTCCGGCCTGGATGCCGGATCCACGGTGGCGCCGATGGGCTCCACGCTGCGCACCTGCTGATGCACGGCCGTGGCCGTAGGTTCCTGGGCAGACGGGCGCGCCGTGGCAGAGACACCGGTGCCGGCATCGTGTTTTGCCGCTTCGGGCTCAGCGGCGGCGGACGCTGCCGCAGCGGCCGCGGGAGCCGAGGCCGACGTCGGGGTGTCACCCTTTGTTGTCTCAGCAACGGCGGGCGTCACTGAGGCGCCCGTTGCTGAAGGGGAAGGCACGACGTCGGCCGTCTGGGTTGCGGGGCTCGGGTCAGCGGCAGCGGACCACTCGCTGACCTCCGGGGCGGAGGAGACAGCCGCGGAGGCCGCCGGTGCGGAAAAGGCCCCGGCCGAAGCGGCGGGGGTGGCGGCACTCGCGGAAGTTGCCGCTGCCGCAGAAGTCGTTGCAGGCGGGGAAGCTGCCGGGACGGGCGAGGCCGCGGGCTTGGGTTCCTTGGGCGTGTGCGGCTTGGGCAGCGGGACAGCCGAGTCGCGCGCCATCACGTGGGCCGGGGATTCGTCGCGCCCCAGGAAGTCGCCGGCGAAGAACGGGATGAACCGGCTCAGCACGGTCCCCGCGAACAGCACGATGGAACCGGCCAGGCCCACCAGCAGGCTGGGCACATAGGCCGCGGCAGCGGAAACGAAGAAGAACGCCAGGGCAAAGGAAGCCACCACCGAAGCGAACTGGTCAAGGGACAGCGACCCGATGCGGACCTTCGTCGCGGGAGCGAGCCGGCGGGCAGCAAAGAGTGCCGTGACAATCAGCGGCAACACAATGCCGAGGCCCAGGAAGAACAGGCTGCCTGCATTCCAGAGATTGAACCGGCCGAAGAAGATGGGCAGCAGCGAGGCCACCAGCAGAATGAGGGTGGCGGCGAAAACCGTCAGGTCCCGCAGCGTGAACGGACCCAGCACGGCCTGGTTGGTGGTGCCCGGTTTGCCGCCGGCCGGCTTCTGCACGCCCTTCGCTGAGCCCTCCCCCGGAGTGCTTCCAGGCCCTGCCTCGGTTGCACGGCCAAATTTCCGGCCGAAGCTTTGCTGGTTCATTCTGTACTCCTTAGCGTGGCGGCACCGGGACGGTTCCGTCCCAAAAACTGTGCCGTCCGGAACGGCGGCAACGGCCAGTCCCGGCAGCGATACGCCGGATCCGACAGCTCCGTAGAAAGTCACAATTCAATCTCAGCCTAGCCAACCGCATGGCCGATCACTAGCTGATCCGCCGCGCCGGGACGCCACCGAGCAGGGTCCCCTAACCATTCACCGCTAAATAAACGCCGTTCGTGGGCGCCTTTGTGACAGCGGACACAGCGGGCCCCGGCACGTATTAGTCTTGATTCCGGAACAGCTCTTTGCGGAATGTCCGTGATCGGCCGCTGCCCAATGCCGCGCAAGCGGCAGAGCACGGCCGGGCGACGGCAGCCGCTGAAAAAGACCGATGAATGATGAGGTTCACCATGTCACAGGACACTCCCGGCTCCACGGCCACCGCCCCCGCAGCTTCCGTGCCGAGCGACCAGCAGGGCGACGCCTTCGAAAACCTGCTGCACGAAAAGCGCACCTTCGCCCCCAGCCCCGAATTCGCTGCCGACGCCGTTGTCACCGCCGCTGATTACGCTGAGGCCGACGCAGACCGCCCGGCTTTCTGGGCGAAGCAGGCCCGCGGGCTGCTCACCTGGAGCAAAGACTTCGACCAGGCTCTGGACTGGTCCAACCCGCCGTTCGCCAAATGGTTCGTGGGCGGCGAAGTCAACGCGGCCTACAACGCGCTGGACCGCCACGTGGAGAACGGCCTCGGGGACCGGGTGGCCATTTACTTCGAGGGCGAACCCGGAGACACCCGCACCTACACGTACGCCCAGCTCACCGAAGAGGTCAAGAAGGCAGCGAACGCCTTCGAATCCCTCGGCGTGGAAAAGGGAGACCGGGTGGCCGTCTACCTGCCCATGATCCCCGAGGCAGTCATCACGCTGCTGGCCTGCGCCCGCATCGGTGCCGTGCACTCGGTGGTGTTCGGTGGCTTCTCCGCGGACGCCCTTCGCTCCCGGATCGAGGACGCCGAAGCCAAGCTCGTTGTGACCGCGGACGGCACCTATCGCCGGGGCAAGCCCAGCGCCCTGAAGACCGCGGTGGACGATGCCCTCGCCGCCGACGGGCACACGGTCCAGAACGTGGTGGTGGTCAAGCGCAACGGCCAGAACGTGGACTGGCACGAAGGCCGGGACCACTGGTGGGCGGACACCGTGGAGCTGGCCTCCAACCAGCACAAGGCCGTGGGTCACGACTCCGAGCACCCGCTGTTCATCCTGTACACCTCCGGCACCACGGGCAAGCCCAAGGGCATCCTGCATACCACCGGCGGCTACCTCACCCAGGGCGCCTACACCCATAAAGCCGTCTTCGACCTGCACCCCGCAACGGATGTCTACTGGTGCACGGCCGACGTCGGCTGGGTCACCGGCCACTCGTACGTCGCCTACGCCCCGCTCATCAACGGCGCCACCCAGGTCATGTACGAGGGCACCCCTGATTCCCCGCACCAGGGCCGCTGGTGGGAGATCATCGAGAAGTACAAGGTCTCTATCCTCTACACCGCTCCCACGGCCATCCGTACGTTTATGAAGTGGGGCCGGGACATCCCCGACAAGTATGATCTGACCTCCCTCCGGGTCCTCGGTTCCGTGGGCGAATCCATCAACCCCGAAGCCTGGATGTGGTACCGGGACGTCATCGGCGGCAACAAGGCACCGATCGTGGACACCTGGTGGCAGACCGAAACCGGCGCCCAGATGATCGCCCCGCTGCCCGGCGTCACCGCCACGAAGCCCGGCTCGGCCCAGGTCCCGCTGCCCGGCATCGCGGTGGACGTCGTGGACGAGAACGGCGAATCCGTGCCGGACGGCCACGGCGGCTTCCTGGTGATCCGGGAACCCTGGCCCGCCATGCTCCGCGGCATCTGGGGCGACCCCGAGCGGTTCAAGGAGACCTACTGGTCCCGCTTCGAAGGCATGTACTTCGCAGGCGACGGCGCCAAGAAGGACGAAGACGGCGACGTGTGGCTCCTGGGCCGCGTGGATGACGTTATGAACGTCTCCGGGCACCGGCTCTCCACCACCGAGATCGAATCCGCCTTGGTCAGCCACCCCTCAGTGGCTGAAGCCGCCGTCGTGGGAGCCGCGGACGAGACCACCGGCCAGGCCATCGTCGCGTTCGTGATCCTGCGCGGCGACGCCGTGGACTCGGGCGAGGCCACCATCGCCGAACTCCGCAACCACGTTGGCAAGGAAATCGGGCCCATCGCCAAACCCAAAACCATCCTCGTGGTCCCGGAACTGCCCAAAACCCGCTCGGGTAAGATCGTCCGCCGCCTGCTCAAGGACATCGCCGAAGGCCGAGACTCCGGCGACGCCACCACCCTGGCCGACACCACCGTCATGGCCCAGATCGCGGCGTCCCTCCGGAAATAGGTTTGGTGGGGGGGTGGCCGAGGAGTGGGAGTCATGCTCCGCGTGCTACTCCCCACCGTCCCCCTAACCTCGCAAGCTCGGTCAGGGAACCCTGACGGCGTGGGCCCCCGCTGAGGACGCTTCCGCATAACTCCCACTCCTCGTCGACGGCGCTGCTCACCATCTTGGGCGGCGCCGTCGCCGTATGCTTGGTGCAGTTCTGTCCCCCGGCTTTAAGGATGGCTTTAGATGCTCCCCGCTGCACGTCATCAGGCAATCATGGACGCTGTGCAGCGTGAGCGGGTTGTTCGCGTGTCCGACTTGGCCCAGCAGCTGGGCGTTTCGCTGATGACGGTGCGGCGTGACATCGAACTGCTGGAGGACGGCGGCCGGCTGGAGCGGATACATGGCGGCGCCAAGGTCCCGGGCGATGTCAGTACGCACGAACCGGGCTTCGAGCTTAAGTCCACGCAGCTGACGGCGGAGAAGCGGGCCATCGCGTTGGAGGCGGCCGGGCTGGTGCATGAGGGCATGGCCGTCGGCCTCAGCGCCGGGACCACCACTTGGGCCCTTGCCAAGGAGCTGGTGAACGGTCCGCGGATCACGGTGGTCACTAATTCGGTGCGCATTGCGGACCTTTTCCATCACGCCGCGTCCGGCGGCTCTGCCCGCTTCGCCTCAACCGTGATCCTGATCGGCGGCGAGCGGACGCCGTCGGACGCTTTGGTGGGTCCCATCGCTACGGCGGCACTCAAGCAGCTGCACCTGGACGTCCTGTTCCTGGGCGTGCACGGCATGGACGCCGACGCCGGCTTCACCACACCCAACCTGCTGGAGGCCGAAACGGACCGGGCGTTCGTCGCCGCCGCCCGGAAAACCGTGGTCCTGGCCGATCACACCAAGTGGGGACTGCTGGGCATCAGCACCATCGCCCCATTGGACGCCGCCGATGAGGTCATCAGCGACGCCGGGCTGGGCCCCGAAGCCCAGCGCATCCTCGGCGAGCGTGTGGGCAAGATCCGGATCGCGGGCTAGCGAACCAACAGCCATTGGTTCAAGGACAGCCGCAGGACTGGCGGACGTGGAGCTTCGTGGGGAACATCCGGTGTTGGGGCGGAGCATTGCGCCGTGCACCGAGGATGCTTTCGACGGCGGCCTCGGCCATCTCCCGGACCGGCTGGTCCACGGTGGTCAGCGCCGGCCAGGTGTACTCCGCCTCGGCGGAGCCGTCGAAGGAGGTCAGTGCTATGTCCCCGGGCACCGAAACGCCCGCTTCATGGAGCGCGCGGAGGATGCCGACTGCCTGCATGTCCGAGCTCGCGAAAATCGCCGTGGGCCGGTTGGCGGAGGCCAGGAGCCGCTTCCCCGCTTCGTAGCCGCCGGACCGGGTGAAGTCGCTGCGCGCGATGGGCCCTTCGGGGAGGCCCGCCTCCTTCAGCGCCTTCAGCCAGCCCAGTTCACGGCCGTCGACGTCGTTGCCCACGTTGGTGCCCATGGCCAGCCCGATGTTGGTGTGCCCGTGCCCCACGAGGTGTTCCACGGCGATCTGCGCCCCGGCGGCGAGGTCCACACCGACGCTGCTGATACGCGGCGCCTCGCAGTCATTGTTGAGCAGGACCCAGGGGATGTCAGCCTTCTCCAGTTCTTCAAGGTCCGGCTGGAACAGGACGCTGGCCAGCAGCACGCCGTCCACCTGCCGCGCCGCCAGGTTCCGGACGTTCCGGCGCTCCTTTGCGAGGTTGCCGTCGGAGTTGGTCAGCAGCAGGGCGTAGCCCCGCTCGGCCGCGGCGTCCTCCACGGCATGCGCCAGAAGCGAGAAGAAAGGGTTCGAGTTGTCCGGCACAATGAGCCCCAGCGTCTCGCTTGATCCCAGTTTGAGGGCCCTGGCCGCTGCGTTGGGGCGGTAATCCAGGACGCGGATGGCGTCCTGGACCTTCGCTTCCGTGGCCGGTGCCACTTTCTTGGGGCCGCCGTTCACTACATAGCTGACGACGGCGGTGCTAACGCCCGCGTACCGGGCAACATCCTTGCGGGTTACCGGGCCGCGTGGGGCCTGCACTGTGGGAGTCGTCATGGTGTACATGCTAGCTATCAGATCCCCGGGGCGTCACCGAAGTCACGGATGGGCAGCCGCTCGCCGCCGCGGAGGGCGGACTGGTGCGCCACGATGCCGGGCAGCGTGAACCGGGCGGCAACCCAGGCGTTGACCGGCGGCAGCGTGCCGGCGTTGACTGCTGTCACGAAGTCATCCACCAGGAAGTGGTGGCTTCCCTCGTGGCCGTTCGGAGCACCGCGGAACTCCTCCGGAAGCCGATCAGCGTCATGTACCGGCGAGAGTCCGGAGACGAAGGCGTCCCTCAGTTCCGGCGCAACGTTGGCCAGTGACGGGTCATCGAGGGACATGCTGGGTCGGGTTTCAAACTGCTCGGAAATGTCGTGGACGTTTTCCTTGTCCTGCCAGACCGTGACATTTGCGAGCTGTTCAAAGCTGGCCTCCGTCCCGAAGAACCGGAACCGGGACTCCCTGATGTGTGAGGGGTAGCCCACGCGGCGCATCTCATTGGTGCGCATGACCCCGCCGTCGTTGAGTTCAAAAAGGGCGGTGGCGTTGGAGAAGTCGTTGCCGAACATGCTGACCTCCTTGTCGAAGACGCCGTCGTTGCGGTCATCCTTGACGCCGACGCAGCTGACGCTGACGGCATGGGCGGGGAGGGCACCGAGGACTCCCCCGACTGCGTGCGTCGGGTACAGCATCGGCGGGTAGCTGGCGGTTTCCTTCCAGCGGTCACCGCCGCTGTACTGGTAGGCCTCGTAGAAGCCCAGGTCCATGTCGTGGACGTAGTCTCCTTCGGTGTAGAAGATCCGCCCGAACCGGCCGGCCGCATGCTGCTTGCGCGCATAGACGGTGGCCGGGTTGTAGTAGCTGGTCTCCCCCATCATGTAGACCAAGCCGGTTTCCCGGACAGCGCTGATGATCCTGGCGATTTCATCCTCGGAAATGGCCATGGGGACGGCTGAATACACGTGCTTGCCGGCGCGGAGCGCCTGCTCTACCAGCGGTCCGTGCGTCCAGCGCTGGGTGAAGATAGCCACGGCGTCGACGTCGGAGGCGAGGAGTTCTTCGAAGCTCGCCTTCGACCCCGCCAGGTGGTACCGGTCCGCTGCTTCGGCCGCACGTTCCGCAAGCTCATCCACCACATAAACGGCACTGACGCCCGGGTGGAGATTGAAGAGGTGCGCGAACTGGCCGCCGAACTGGCCAACTCCTACTACCCCGATTGAAAACGTCATTGTTTGCCTTCCCTAAGGTGCTGTGTCGGACCGCCGGGCAAGCGCTGTCCTTCAGGATTGCCAGTCTTTCACTCGAATCTACTCGAGTCAATGGCCTAGCGACTGGATGAATCCCTCTAGAAATAAAAGAAAAAGGGGCACTTGCCACTCTCGATCTACTCGTGTAGATTTCTCAGCAGTTGTTATCCACATCACAGTCAGGAAAGGGTCGACGATGACCACCCTTGCCAAAAACGCGAGATCCGCCCCGCCCCAAACCGGAGCACCCAAGCCGCGCGGCGGTTACCGCCGGCTCGGCGACCTCAAGATCGCCCTGTTCTTCATCGCCCCGGCCATGATCGGGTTCATCTTCTTCTACGTTGTCCCAACCGTCCGCGGCGTGTACTTGAGCTTCACGGAGTACAACATCCTCGGAGACCCGACATGGGTGGGGATGGATAACTACACGGCCATCGCCAAGGACCCGCTGTTCTCGAATTCCCTGGCCGTCACGGGCCAGTACGTCCTCATCAACATCGTCCTCCAGACAGCCCTGGCACTGGGGCTGGCACTCCTGATGCACCAGGTCGCGAAATCCACGCTCATCCGCGGCGCCCTGCTCCTGCCCTACCTGATGTCAAACGTCATCGCGGCGCTGCTCTGGTTCTGGATGCTCGACTATCAGATCGGCGTGGTCAACCAGTTCATCGAATGGGCCGGACTCCCCCGCGTCGCGTTCTTCGGCAGCGAGGAATGGGCCATCCCCACCCAGGCCGTGATCAACACCTGGCGGCACATGGGCTACACCGCGCTGCTCATCTTCGCCGGCCTGCAGGCCATCCCCGGCAACATCTATGAGGTCGCAAAACTCGACGGCGCCTCAGCGTTCCAGACCTTCCGCAAGATCACCATTCCGTTGCTGCGCCCGGTCCTGGTACTGGTCCTCGTGGTGACCGTGATCGGATCCTTCCAGGTCTTCGACACCGTGGCCGTCACCACCCAGGGCGGACCGGTCAACGCCACCCGCGTGATCCAGTACTACATCTACCAGCGGGCCTTCACCGAGTCGGACTTCGGTTACGGATCCGCCATCGCCGTCATTCTCTTCCTCATCCTCGCCCTGGTGGCCTTCATCCAGATGAAGTTCCTCAAGGGCAACGAGTCGGACCTGGACTAAGGAGTCCCCCATGACATCCACCACCAGCCGCGCACCGCTGCAGGCCCCGGCCCGCCGCCGTCGTCCGTTCAACACCCGCCGCGCAGGTGCCTGGGCCCTCCTGGTCCTGGCCATCGCAGTCTCCGTCCTCCCGTTCCTCTGGGTGCTGCGGACGGCGCTGTCCACCAACGCGGCACTGGCCTCCAATTCGGCCAGCCTACTTCCCGCAGAGTTCACCTTTGGCGCCTTTATGCGGGTATTCGGGCTGCAGAGCCCCGCGGACGCCATCGCGGAGGGCGGTTCCGGCGCCACCATCGATTTCTGGCTGTACCTGAAGAACTCCATCATTTTCTCCTCCATCACCACTGCCGGGGCCGTGTTCTTCAGCGCAATGGCTGCTTACGCCTTTGCCCGGCTGCGCTGGAGGGGCCGGAACGCGGTGTTCAGCCTGTTCCTGGGCACCATGCTGGTCCCGCCGATCTTCACGGCACTGCCCAACTTCCTGCTGATCAAGAACCTGGACCTGCTCAACACGATGCTCGGCATGGTCCTGCCCTACGTCTTTATGACTCCGTTCGCCATCTTCTTCCTCCGCCAGTTCTTCCTGAACATGTCCCGCGAGGTCGAGGAGGCAGCCATGCTCGACGGCGCCAAGCACTTCCGCATCTTCTTCCAGATCGTGCTCCCAAACGCCGCAGCACCCATCGCCACCCTGGCGCTGCTGACCTTCATCGGCCAGTGGAACGAGTACTTCTGGCCCCTGCTCGTCGGTTCACAGGATGATGTTCGCGTCCTGCAGGTGGGCCTCGGCGTCTTCAAATCACAGGCACCCCAGGGCTCCCCGGACTGGTCCGGCCTGATGGCCGCAACCCTGGTTTCGGCCCTGCCTGTCCTGATCCTCTTCGCAGCTTTCGGCAAGAAGATCGTCAACTCCATCGGCTTCTCCGGCATCAAGTAATCACCACAAAACCACCACTCCCCAACTCCCAAACGGAAAGTAGAACCATGAAGAAATCCCTCGGCGCCGTCGCCGTCGCCGCAGTTATGGCACTGTCCCTGTCCGCCTGTGGCGGCGGCTCATCCTCCTCGGCAGAGTCAGCCAAGGGCGAGATCAACTACTGGCTGTGGGACGCGAACCAGCTGCCCGCCTACCAGCAGTGCGCAGACGACTTCCACAAGGCCAACCCGGACGTCTCGGTCAAGATCACCCAGCGCGGGTGGGACGACTACTGGAGCACGTTGACCAACGGCTTTGTTGGCGGCACCGCCCCTGACGTCTTCACCAACCACCTTGGACGCTACGGCGAGCTCGCCGAAAACAAGCAGCTGCTGGCCATCGACGACGCCGTCGAGAAGGACAACATTGACCTGTCCCAGTACAACGAGGGCCTCGCCGACCTCTGGGTTGGCCAGGACGGCAAGCGCTACGGCCTGCCGAAGGACTGGGACACCATCGGCCTGTTCTACAACGAGGCCATGCTCGCAAGCGGCGGCGTCACCGAGGACCAGATGAAGAACCTCACCTGGAACCCCCAGGACGGCGGCACTTACGAGCAGGTCATCGCCCACCTGACCGTTGACAAGAACGGCAAGCGCGGCGACGAGGCCGGCTTCGACAAGAACAACGTCGCTGTCTACGGCCTTGGCCTCAACGGCGGCGGCGACTCGTCAGGCCAGACGGAGTGGAGCTACCTCACCAACACCACCGGCTGGTCCCACACGGACAAGAACCCGTGGGGGACGCACTACAACTACGACGACCCCAAGTTCCAGGAAAGCATGGACTGGTTCGCCGGACTCGTGGAAAAGGGCTACATGCCCAAGCTGGAGACCACTGTCGGCGCCAGCATGGCCGACACCTTCGCGGCTGGTAAGTCCGCCATCAATGCCCACGGTTCGTGGATGACCGGCCAGTACACCGGCTACCAGGGCATCAAGGTGGGCATCGCCCCCACTCCGGTGGGCCCCGAAGGCAAGCGTGCCTCCATGTTCAACGGCCTGGCCGACTCGATCTGGGCCGGAACCAAAAAGAAGGACGCCTCGATCAAGTGGGTTGAGTACCTCGCCTCGGCCGATTGCCAGGACGTTGTAGCTTCGAAGGCCGTTGTCTTCCCCGCGCTGAAGGCTTCCTCTGACAAGGCCGCCGAAGCCTTCAAGGCCAAGGGTGTGGACGTTACCGCGTTCACTGAGCACGTCAAGAACAAGACGACCTTCCTGTACCCGATCACGGACAACACTGCCAAGGTCAAGGGCATCATGGAGCCCGCCATGGACGCAGTAGTGTCCGGCAAGGCCCCGGCCAGCTCCCTGACCCAGGCCAACGAACAGGTCAACGCCCTCTTCAAGTAGGCCACCGGCTTGACCGGCTGTGCGCCGCCGGCATGGTTCCCGCGGCGCACAGCCTCATTACTTTCTCCCACACCGCAAAAGGACAGCATCTTATGGACCCCCTCCACCTCCGTTCCGCCGGCACCAGTCTGGTGATGAGCTTCGACAGCGGGGAGGCCGAGGTCATCCACTGGGGCGCGGATCTTGGCAGGACCCTGCCGGACCTCGCCATCCTCGGCGAACCGATCCCCCATTCCGCCATCGACGCCAACGTGCCCGCCGGCCTCCTGCCGCAGGCCTCGTCCAGCTGGCGCGGCCGTCCCGCCCTCCGCGGCCACCGCTTCGCCGACGGCGTATCCGGCCTTGACTTCTCGGCCCGCCTGCGCATCGTGACAGCGAGCGCCGAAGGCAACTCCGCCATCATCGTCCAGGCCGATTCCGACGCCGGCCTCACCGTCTCGTCCGCACTGATACTGCACGACGGCGGCCTGCTGGAGCTGCGCCACACCCTCACCAACGACGGCGCCACGCCCTACCAGGTCGACGAGCTGGCCACCGTCCTCCCGGTGGCGCCCGACGCCGTCGAACTCCTTGACCTGACCGGGCGCTGGTGCCGGGAACGCCACCCGCAGCGCCGCCCCATCCAGCAGGGCACCTGGGTCCGCACCGGCCGGCACGGCCGCACCGGACACGACTCCTCGCTGCTCTTCGCCGCAGGCACCGCCGGGTTCGGCAACCGCCACGGGAAGGTCTGGGCGACGCACCTGGCCTGGAGCGGCAACCACGAACAGTTCGCGGACAGCATCGGCGACGGCCGCACCATGATCGGCGGCTCCGAGCTCCTGGGCCCGGCCGAGGTCATCCTCGCACCCGGCGCCAGCTACACCACGCCGGCGCTGTTCGCCGCGTACTCGGACCGTGGCCTGGACGGCATCAGCGAGGCGTTCTACAGCTGGTTCCGGTCCCGCCCCCACCATGTGCTCCCCGCAGCCGGTGCGGCTACCGCGCCCGGCAAGCCCCGTCCCGTGGTGCTCAACACTTGGGAAGCGGTCTACTTCGACCACAACCTGTCCACCCTGATCGAGCTGGCTGACTCCGCCGCCGAACTGGGCGTGGAGCGATTTGTGCTCGACGACGGCTGGTTCCGCGGACGCCGCGACGACCACGCCGGCCTGGGCGACTGGTACGTCGACGAATCACTCTGGCCCGACGGCCTCACGCCGCTGATCGATGCCGTAACCTCGCGCGGGATGGAATTCGGGCTCTGGGTGGAACCGGAAATGGTCAACCTGGACTCCGACATTGTCCGCGCGCACCCCGAATGGATTGTTGGTCCTTCCGTCCAGAGCTACAAGGACGGCGGCCGCCTGCCGATTGAATGGCGGAACCAGCATGTGATCGACCTGGTGAACCCTGACGCGTGGCAGTACATTTTCGACCGCGTCGACGCCCTGCTGCGCGAGAACAACATCAGCTACCTCAAGTGGGACCAGAACCGGGACCAGCTGGAGCACGGCCACGCCGGCCGCTCCTCGGTCCACGAACAGACCCTGGCCGCCTACCGGCTCTTTGACGAACTTAAGAAGTCCCATCCCGGCGTCGAAATAGAAAGCTGCTCCTCCGGCGGCGCCCGGGTTGACCTGGGCATCCTGGAACGCACCGACCGCATTTGGGCCTCAGACTGCAACGACGCCCTGGAACGGCAGACCATCCAGCGCTGGACCGGGCTGGTGGTCCCACCGGAACTGGTGGGCGGCCACGTCGGCCCCACCACCTCGCACACCACGGCCCGCACGCACGATCTGTCCTTCCGCGCCATCACAGCGCTGTTCGGCCACTTCGGCATGGAGTGGGATGTCCGCGGGGTCCAGGGCGCCGAGGGCGAGGAACTCAAACGCTTCATCGCCCTCTACAAGGAGCACCGCGGCCTGATCCACTCCGGACGCATGGTGCGTGCGGACGTCCCCGGCGATTCCCTGATGCTGCACGGCGTGGTGGCTTCCGGCGTCGGTCCGGCAGGCTCTGCACCAGGCACGACGGCGGCGCTGTTCGCCCTGGTCAGCACCGGCACCGCGTTTGCGGAACAGACCGGCCGGATCACCATCCCAGGCCTGGACGCGGACCGGGACTACCGGGTGGAAGCCATCTTCCCGGCGCCCGGAGACGCCGACTACGCCCACACGTTCACCCAGGTCCAGCCCCCGGCCTGGCTGGGAGACGGGGCCGTTGCCGGTGGCCGCTTCCTGGCCGAAGTGGGCCTGCCGATGCCCATCCTCAACCCGGAACACGCCCTGGTCCTGAGGTTCACGGCGCTGTAGGGTCCCTACCCCGCTGACCCGCGCTAAGGACGAGGCCGGCCGGCTGACTTCTGGCTTCGATTCCGACCTTGCAGTGGCTTGTCTTACGCCGGGTAGTCCGGCGGGCCTCCTGGTGGATCCCTGTCAACGCTGGTGCTTGGGCTGCTGGCATCCTCTGGACATTCGCGCCGTCTCCGTTCATTGACGAGAACACAGCACTTCCTGCCCTGTTGGCGTCATATTTAGTGGCCGGCATGCTCATGGCGGTCACTGTGGGTGCCCTGACTGGCTTCGCTGCGCGGCACGTAGTGGAATCCACTCACTACTCGCCAGCACAGGGCACTGATGCCGGCAAATCCATCCAACAGCGACCGACCCCCTGAACGGCGCTCAGCCTGTAGTCAGCAGGCCGGCCCCACCGAACTCGCCCCGACTCCCGCCCCGGAACCTCAGGGCTCCCGTGGTGACCACCATCGTGCGGACGGGTTGATGGCAAACTGGCGTCCAGTAATTTCCGTCGGCGTAATGCGGAACAGCTGATCCTTAGCCCCCGGCTCCCAGGGAGACAGGCTCTGATCCACCTTGTCCTGATCAAGTTCGTTGTCCGGGACAGCTTCAGGACGGCCTTTCACCACGACGCTCCACGCAATGGTTCCGTAGGGGTTGAGGCCGTCAGCCTCCAGTGCGACCGCTCCCCCTTCCAGCAAAGCGTCCAGTTTGGTTCCCGGACCTGTTCGGAAAAACAGTGATCCATCCTCCGGCAGGTAGTTCACGGGAAAGATTTCAGGTCCGTTGGTGCCAATTACCGCCAGTCGGCCGACTGAAGCGGACCGAAGGGATCTCCAGCACGCATGTGTTCCAAGAACCTTTGATGCTGATGCTTCTTCGAAGATGTTCATGTGCCGAGCATACATACGTGATGGATCAAGGCAGAGCACGCCCCCTTTAGCGCGCGGACTCGGGTGAGCGGCGACAGCGGACAGCCGGAAGTAGCGAGCGCCCGCCAGCGAATGGCCCTCTTGGCAGCGCGGCCGGCCCACCAGCTGTGCGAAAAGTAAGTGTCGTCCGTGGAACGTCAACGTCGTCGCCTAGGGTTCCTTTGCGACGAATTCTGCACCATCATTCACCTGCCACAGTCCACGGCCCCCCGGAAATCCGGCCAAGTGGAATCGCCTGGGCCGAATGATGGTGCAGAATCCGGCAGGTAGATTGGATCCATGACTGACGTTTCCTCCCCTGACTCCGCATCTGCCTCCGCTGCCGGACGCGGCACCATCCTCGTGATCAACGGCCCCAACCTCAACCTGCTGGGCACCCGTGAACCGGAGAAGTACGGTACCTCCACCCTCGCGGACGTGGAGCAGTTGGCAGCCACCGCGGCCCAGGCCCACGGTTTCAACGTGGAATGCGTCCAGTCCAACCATGAGGGCGTGCTCCTGGACGTCATCCACGCCGCCCGCGGCACCGCCGTCGGGATTGTGCTGAACGCCGGCGCCTTCACCCACACCTCCGTGGCCCTGCGTGACGCCCTGGCAGCGGTGCAGCTGCCCGCCGTCGAGGTCCACATCACCAACGTGCACCAGCGTGAGGAATTCAGGCACCACTCGTTCCTGTCCCCTGTGTGCGCCGCGGTGATCGTGGGCGCCGGGGTCTTCGGCTACAAGCTCGCCATCGACTACCTCGCCGAAACGCTGTAGCCGGGCGTCGAGTGGGTCGGGGCTGTCCCGGCGGCTCAGGCCGCCCTGGCTACTTCTGGATGCACTGCCCGGAGGAGACGGGAGCGCTGAAGCCGGCGGCCTGGGACGCGACCGGGAACAGGTCATCCATGGTAATGGCGAACCCCACCTCGGTGTCCGACGTTGCCTTGGCGAAAATGACGCCCGCCACCAGGCCCTCCATGGTCAGCAGCGGCCCGCCCGAGTTCCCGGGCTGGACGTCGCCGGCCAGGCGGTAGATCTCCTCGGGGGCCGGGTTGTCGCCGTAGATATCGGGCACCAGGACCGAGGTGATGTCCTGGACAGTGGCCGGGTTGGACTTGAACGGACCTCCGTGGGGGTACCCGGCGAACGCGGCCGGGCTGCCGTTCGGGAGGTCGGACGTCAGCGTGAGCGGTTCGGACGGTAACCCGTCAACGGCCAGCACCGCGAGGTCGTGCCTGGTGTCGAAGTACACCACCCGCCCGGGCATCGCGCCGCCGTCGGGAATTTCAACCACAGGCTGCGACACGCCCGCCACAACATGGGCATTGGTCACAACGCGGCCCGGGGAAACCACAAAGCCGGTGCCGGTCTGGTTCTGGCCGCACTGGTAGGCGGTTCCGGCAATTTTCAGGACTGACTGCGCGGCCCGGTTCAGCGCAGGCGTATCGGTGCTGGCATTGGGCACCGCCACTTGCGTCCCCTGATCCAGGCCTTCAAGCAGGGTCGGGATTCCGTTGCCGATCACCGTGGACCGCAGCTGCGCCATGGTGGTCTTCAACGGGACGGGCGTCAGCCCATCGATGTACCGGATGACTTTGGACTCGGCCAGTTGCTGGGACACAAACGGAACGCCCAGCGCACTGACGCTGAAAGCCAGCATGGACAGGACAAGCGCCGAGACCACCACATTGACGGCCCCGCCCACCAGCCGGTCCACGGCACGCAGCGGCTTGATCCGCACGGCGCCGCGGATTTTGCGCCCGATCATGGTCCCGAGGCCGTGGCCCAAGGCCATCAGTACGACGGCGGCGGCCACGATGGCGGTCAGCCTCCAGCCGGAGTCATCCACGAAGCCGCTGACCAGCGGAACGGCAAAGAATGCGGCCACGGCGCCCGCGGCAAAGCCGGCGATACCGCCGAGGGTTACCAGGAAGCCGTTGCGCAGGCCATAGATCAGGTAAGACAGCAGGGCCAGGATCAGCGCCAGGTCCAGAACGGTCAAGCCAAACACTGACGCTCCTCTAGTACGGTTGAGACCCAATTCTAGTGGCGCAGGCTGACATTGTTCTGTGGGCGCCAGCCCGCCGCCCGTTCGCGCCAGGTCCGTGCCGGGCTCGGTCATGAAAATCACACCCCAGGCGCGGCCCGGCAGCGGATCGTGCCCGCATTAAACGCTGTCAGCGGCGTTTCCGCTGCCAAGTACGTCACAGAACCTTGAAAATTCTGAAACAATGGCAAAAGCGCCACAGCCGACACTTTTTATTCAGGAGATTTCATGGACATCGAGGTACTGCGCCGAGCACCCCTATTCGCCACGCTCGACGACGAAGCATTCCGACTGCTGACGGACGAGCTGACCGAGGTGGACCTCTCCCGCGGTGCATCGGTATTCCGCGAGGGCGACCAGGGCGACCAGCTCTACTTCATCGTCTCCGGCAAGGTGAAGCTGGGACGCACGTCCCCTGATGGCAGGGAGTCCCTGCTCGCCATCCTGGGCCCGGGTGAACTGTTCGGCGAAATGGCGCTCTTTGACCCCAGCCCCCGCACGGCCACGGCCACGGCCGTTTCCGAAACCCGTCTTGCGGGCCTGAAGAACGAGAGCCTCAACGCCCTGCTGCGGACGCGCCCCGAGGTTTCGTCACAGCTGCTGCAGGCCCTGGCCCGTCGCCTGCGCCGCACCAACGATTCGCTCTCGGACCTGGTGTTCTCCGACGTCCCCGGCCGCGTGGCCAAGGCACTGCTGGACCTGGCCGACCGCTTCGGCCGCCCGGCAACGGACGGTGTCCTCGTGGCCCACGAGCTGACCCAGGAAGAGCTGGCCCAGCTGGTAGGCGCTTCACGTGAGACGGTCAACAAGGCCCTGGCAGAGTTCGTCCAGCGCGGCTGGCTCCGCCTCGAAGCCCGCGCCGTAGTGATCCTGGACATGCAGCGCCTCCGCCAGCGCTCCCGCTAGTCCCAGTTGCGTCCGGCCCGAGGCCGGCATCCTCCGCGTGCTGCTCCTTCGTCGCTCTGACGCACGCTTCCGGATGCCGGCCTCGGGCCTTTTGCGTTGGGGCAGCGGACTGGGTGACGGGCACGAGCTGAGCGGCGGTCTTTCGCGTAGGAGCGCATCGCGGCGCATCGGGAACCGGAGGTCGCCCAGCGACCGAAGGTTTCCCTATGCAACGTGTCTAAGCGACGGCGAAAGGCCGTTGCACAGCGGACGGACTAGCGTTCGCGCTGGGGGTCTCCGGCTACGGTTTTGGCGGCCTCGACTTCGAGCATAAGCGCGCCTTCTTCTTCGACGAGCCGCGCCTGATACACGTGGGGTTTGCGCTTGTAGCTGAGGTAGGCGATGCAGCCGTTCGCTACGGCCATCTTCTCCAGCATGATCTCCGAACCCGGCACCAGGAGCTGGCCAAGGGTGAGGCCCACGGTGTTCTCCTGGCCCACTTCATCACCCAAGGCAGTGGTGATGCGGGCAGCGATGGCCTGGGTGGCGCACACCCAGCGGCCCCAGACGCCCTTGCTCCCCAGCAGGCTGGGCTGCTGGTTCATGGGGACGGTGGCGGCGAAATAGCGGGTGTCGAACCGGCGGTGCGCGAAGTCCGGGCTGCGCCAGTTGACGAGCGGCTTCAGCAGGTCGGTCCGCAGCGAGATTCCCCGCTTGGCGAGCATCTCCGTGAACGTCTTCTCCTGGTCGGCAACGGCCACGCGCGCACGCATCCAGTCGTGCGTTGACGTGCCTTCAACCGTGGTGGACATGTCCGGCCCGGCCAGCAGCACGCCGGTTTCCTCAAACAGTTCGCGGATGGCGCCCACCACGTGGCGGCGCGCCAGCCCGACGTCGTCCGTCCCCATCTGCTCAGCCCAATGCTGGGGTGAGGGGCCCAGCCAGCCGACGGCGTCGTCGTCGGACGCCTCCAGTGAGCCGCCGGGGAAGGCGAGGACGCCCAACGGCGAGGAGCCGGGCCGGTAACCCAGCCACGTCTCCAGGCCGGTGGGAGAGTCGCGCAGAAGCACAACTGACGATGCGTAGCGGGCGGCACGCGGGGTCCGCTCGCCGTGTTCGAGCCAGCTTTGGGCAGCCCCTTCAAGATCCGGAGGAAGGGCAAACAAGCGTCGGGCGAGCTGAGGCAATTGAGTGAACCGGGTCCTTAGCTGAATTCAGCGATCAGTTCGACCTCTACGGGAGAATCGAGCGGAAGAACAGACACGCCGACGGCAGAGCGGGCGTGCCGTCCTGCGTCACCAAAGACCTGGCCGAGGAGCTCGGACGCACCGTTGATGACGCCGGGCTGTCCGGTGAAGGCCGGATCGGAGGACACGAAGCCCACCACCTTGACGATGCGGGTGATGCGGTCCAGATCGCCGATGACGCTCTTGATGGCCGCCAGCGCGTTGATGGCGCAGACAGCGGCGTAGGCCTTGGCGTCCTCCGGGGACACGGTGGGCTCGTCGGAGGCCCCTTCTGTGCCGGTGGAGACCTTGCCGGTTGCTTCGAGTTTGCCGTTAATAAACGGCAGCTGGCCCGAGGTGTAAACATGGCTGCCGGTGATGACGGCCGGCACGTAGGCGGCGACGGGAGCAGCCACCTCGGGAAGGGTCAGTCCCAGCTCGGCGAGGCGCTGCTCGACGGCGGAAACCGGCGCTGACTCAGACGCGTTTCCCGGCGTGGATACACGGCCGGACGTGGTCTCTGCGGGGGTGCTCATTGCTACTGCTTCTCCCTCTTGAGGTAGGCAACCAGGCCGTTGCCGTCAGGTCCGGTGATGACCTGGACGAGCTCCCAGCCGTCCTCTCCCCACTGATCCAGGATCTGCTTGGTGGCGTGAATAATGAGCGGAATCGTGGCGTACTCCCATTTGGTCATGAGAGAAAGACTAGTCGTTGCCGGTAAAGTGGAAAACATGGTGACTCGTAAGAACCCCATTTTCGACACGGCCACTACCCTCGGAAAGATTTTTGGCTTCCTTGGTGTGAGCGCGATTTGTGGTGTCCTGGTGGCGGGCCTGCTTGTCCCGGCCGCGGCCGTTTCGGGCAGCGCGGCAAGCGGTTCGATCGAGTTCTTCGATACCCTCCCGGCAGAGCTGCAGGTGGACCCGCCCAGCCAGTCCACCCGGATCCTCGCCGCGGACGGCAGCCTGATCGCGAACCTCTACGAGGAAAACCGGACCAAGGTTGCCCTCGACCAGATCTCGCCGTTCATGAAGGAAGCCATCATCGCTGTCGAGGACAGCCGGTTCTATGAGCATGGCGGTGTGGACACCACCGGCATCCTCCGCGCCATGGTCAGCACAGCCCGCGGCAACAAACAGGGTGCCTCCACCATCACCCAGCAGTACGTGAACAACGTGCTCAACGCGAACCTCGCTGCCGAGGGAAACACTGACGACATCAAGCTCAACGGTGTTAACAAGGGCGTCGGAGACAAGCTCCGCGAAATGAAGCTCGCGATCGCCCTGGAGAAGGAATTCTCCAAGGAGCAGATCCTCGAGGGATACCTCAACATCGTCTTCTTCAACCGTGATGCCTACGGCATCGAGGCCGCGTCCAAATTCTTCTTCAGCAGCACGGCCAAGGATCTGACCCTCCCGCAAGCAGCGCTCCTTGCGGGGCTCGTCAACAGCCCATCAGCGTTTGACCCCGTCACCAATCCGGAGAACGCCAAACAGCGCCGCGACCTGGTGCTGGGCCTCATGCTGGACCAGGGAAAGATCACGCAGGCCGATCACGACGCCGCCGTGGCCACTCCGGTGGAGCCGAAGGTCACGCCGTCACGCCAGGGCTGCGCGTACGCCTCCACGGCACCTTATTTCTGCGACTACGTGCTGCACCTGCTGCTGAACAACCCGGCATACGGTGCCGATCTCAAGGAGCGCACCAACAACGTCTTCCGCGGCGGCCTGACCATCACCACCACGCTGGACGTCAACGCGCAAAACGTTGCCCAAGCTGAGTCAGATGCGGCAGCCGGCGCTAACCCTGACAACTGGGGCGCGTCCATCGTCTCCGTGCAGCCCAACACCGGCAAGATCCTGAACATGGCGCAGAACACGTCGTTCCTGCCCACCGAAGGCAAGTTCAACCAGACGCAGAACTTCAACGTTGACAAGTCGGACAAGGACGGCAACGACCTCAACGGCCTGGGCGGATTCCAGCCCGGTTCCACCATGAAGCCCTTCACGTTCGCTGAATGGCTGAATGAGGGTAAGTCCATGAACACCAACATCAACGCCGCCACCCGCAAGTACCCACAGAACTTCCCCTGGAAGAACACGTGCCCGGACCCCACCGTGGGCTGGTATGACGCCAGGGTTGCCGGCAGCTTCGACCTGCAGAACTCCGACGACGGCTATTACCGGAACATGACGGTCCTGTACGGCCTGCAGAACTCGATCAACACGGCCACGTTCGCCTCGGCGGCGCAGGTTGATCTTTGCGGCATCCAGAAGATCGTGGATGCCGTCGGAATCCACGGTGGCCTGCCGTCGGGTGACGATCCCCACCCGCCGGTCAAGATGACCACGCTGGCCAACCTGATCGGCTCCACGCAGACCGCCCCGCTGACCATGGCCTCCGCGTTTGCCACGTTCGCCAACGACGGCAAGTACTGCGAGCCCATCGCCATCACGTCTGTCACGGACCAGACCGGCGCACAGCTCCCGGCCCAGGCCAGCACCTGCCGTGATGCCGTCAAACCGGAGGTCGCCCGGGGCGTGGCGTATGCCATGCAAAAGGTCCTGGATGAGGGTTCCGGGTCCCTCATCCAGCCGCGGCTCTCCACCAAGACCAACTTCCCGGTGGCAGCCAAGACCGGCACCAACGACACCAACGGCTCCACCTGGGTGGTCGGTTACACCACCGGTGTGGCCACCGCGGCCTGGTTCGGTGACCCGCTGGGTAACCAGAGCCGTGAAGGCCGTAACCTGACAGTCAACGGAAAGTTCTACAAGGCGATCGACGGTTACATGATCGCCGGGCCCATGTTCTCCAAGTACATGGCCCAGGTCGCTCCGGCGTACGGCACCAACCCGTTCCCCGCCCCGCCCACCAACATGGTGAACGGAACGCCGGCCCGGACTACTCCGTCAACCCAGGCCACCGCGCCTGCCACGGCGCCTTCCACGGCCCCGTCCACCGCGCCGAGCAACAACGGCAACGAGAAGAAGAACTAGCCTCCCATGGCAGTCAGCCCGGCATTGGCCAGCCGCGTCCGGAACATCGGGCGCGGCTTGGCCGTCACCGCCGGCGCGGGCACTACAGCGGGTCTCGCCGCCTTCGGATACGGGTTGTGGGAGAAGAACCAGTTTGTCCTGCGTGAGGAGACACTGGCCATCCTGCCGGCAGGACACGCGCCTTTCCGGGTCCTGCACCTGAGCGACATCCACTTCGTACCGGGCCAGGACACCAAGGCGCGTTGGCTCGAGTCGCTGGCGTCGCTGGAGCCGGACCTGGTGGTCAACACCGGGGACAACCTCAGCCATGTCAAGGCGGTGGAGCCCCTGCTCAAGGCACTGCGCCCGCTGCTGGAATTTCCCGGCGTTTTCGTCCCGGGGTCCAACGACTACTACGGCCCGAGCTTGAAAAACCCCGCGTCCTACCTGCTGGGCCCATCCCAGGCCAAGCCCAAACAAACCGAATTGGACTGGCCGCGGCTGCGGTCGGGCTTCGGCATGGGCGGCTGGGTCGACCTCACCAACCGGCACCAGTCGGTGGTGTTGAAGGGGATCCGGTTCGACTTCTCCGGCGTGGACGATCCGCATTTGGGCCGGGAGCGCTACGCGGGCTGGCCCCGCGGCACCCGTGACCAGGACAAGAACGCGCATCTCCGGGTTGCGGTCATCCACGCCCCCTACCAGCGGGTCCTGGACCACTTCACGCAGGACGGCGCGGACCTGCTGCTGGCGGGCCACACCCATGGCGGCCAGCTCTGCATCCCCGGCTACGGCGCCCTGGTGGCCAACTGCGACCTCCCCACGTGGCGGGCCAAGGGACTCAACAACTGGGAAAGCAACGGACGTACGACGCCGGTCAACGTCTCGGGCGGCATCGGCACCTCCCGTTTCGCCCCCATCCGCATCGCCTGCAAACCCGAGGCTGTCCTGCTGACGCTCACCTCCCCCGAATAGGCCCGTTGCTCTATCACTTCGAGTCGCTAACTGGCTCGGATAGCAACCGGAAGTGATAGAGCTAAGGGTGTGAAACGGCTCACGCCATGGCATAGGGTAGTTGCTAAGGGAAACTACATTCGATTTAGAGCTTGAGAAGCGGGCATGGCCAAGCAGACCTCATTTTTCAGATCCATCAGCCGTCTTTATCCTCACGTAAGGCTGATCATCCCCCGGCTTGTGATGGGGCTACTCTGCGCACTCCTGGCCAGCCTCGTGGCACTGACCATTCCGCAGGTGCTGAGGGTCCTCGTAAATGAGTCCCTCAAACCCGGTGGCGCGTCGGACGCCGTCTGGACTGCCGCCGTCGTAATCCTGGTCCTGGGCATCGCCGAGGCGGGACTCGTGGCCCTCCGCCGGCAGTTTGTGATCAACCCGGCCACCACCGTGGAAACCCGGATGCGGGTCTCGCTGTATGGGCACCTGCAGGACCTGACCGTGTCCTTCCACGACCGCTGGGGCTCCGGCCAACTGCTGTCACGCGCCATGACGGACCTGAACTTCCTGCGCCGCTGGATGGCTTTCGGTGCCATCATGCTGGTGGTCACCACGCTCACGGTGGTCATCGGCATTGTGGTCATGTTCTCCATGAGCTGGCAGCTGGCCCTGATCTTCCTGGCCGCAGCGGTGCCCATCATGGCGTACGGTTTCCGGTTCCGGACCCGCTTCAGCAAGGTGGCGCGGCGGAGCCAGGACCAGGCCGGCGACCTCGCCACCACTGTGGAGGAATCCGTCCACGGCATCCGCGTGCTGAAGGCCTTCGGCCGCAGCCGCGAGGCCCTGGAGAACTTCAACGAGCAGGCCGAGGAACTCCGCCAGACGGAGATTATGAAGGCGAAGCACCAGGCCACCTTCACCATGGTGGTCACCCTGCTGCCGGAACTCGCGCTCGGCGCCGGGCTGGTGGTGGGCGTGATGCTCTGCGCCAGCGGCCAGCTGAGCATCGGCGCCCTGGTGGCTTTCTTCGCCACCGCTGCGGTCATCGCGACGCCGGTGGAATTCTCCGGCATGCTGCTGGCCATGGCACTCACCGCCAAGTCCGCCGTCGACCGCCACTTCGAGGTCATGGATTCGGTTAACACCATCACCAGTCCCGCGGAGCCGCGAACCCCCTCGCAGCTGAAGGGCGCGCTCAGCTTCAACAACGCCACGTTCGCGTTCGAGGACGCACCGGACAAACCCATCCTCAAAGAGATCAACCTGGACGTCCGGCCGGGCGAAACCATGGCACTGGTGGGCATCACGGGCAGCGGCAAGAGCGCGCTGATCCAGCTGGTCCCGCGCCTGTACGACGTCACCGACGGCTCCATCACCATCGACGGGGTGGACCTGCGCGAGTTCGACGTCGAGGGGCTCCGGCGCGTGGTGGGCGTCGCGTTCGAGGACACCACACTGTTCTCCAATTCGGTCCGCGACAATGTGCTTCTCGGGGCGCCGGACCGGACCGAGGAAGCCCTGGACGAAGCCCTGGATGTGGCGCAGGCGCACTTCGCGTACTCGCTGCCGGAGGGCGTGGATACGCTCATCGGCGAGGAGGGCCTGAGCCTGTCCGGCGGGCAGCGGCAGCGGATTGCACTGGCCCGGGCCATCGCGGCGCGGCCCCGGGTCCTAGTGCTGGACGACCCGCTGTCGGCCCTGGACGTGCACACCGAGGAGCTTGTGGAAACCCGGCTCCGTGCGGTCCTGAAGGACACCACCACGCTGATCGTCGCGCACCGCCCGTCCACCGTGGCGCTGGCCGACCGGGTGGCGCTGCTCGAGGATGGCCGGATCGCCACCGTCGGAACCCACACGGAACTGCTGGCGCACAACCCCCATTACCGTTATGTCATCGCCAGCCTGGACCAGGAACCACGGGATCTGGATTCGGAACTGTCGGAGCTTGAGGACGAGGCAGAGGACAGCATCCGATGAGCAACGCAACCTTCGGCACCGCCAACGAGGACAATACCCACCTCAGCAAAGCGGACAGCAAAACAGTACGACGGCGGTCGCTCGCCCTTTTGGCCACGCTGATCCGTCCCGTGCGGCTCAGGTTCTGGCTGACCATCGCCACCGTGGTCCTGTCCCAGGCCGCGCGGGTCGCCGGGCCGGCGCTGATCGCGTTCGGCATCGACAACGCGCTTCCCGCGCTGCAGGCGGGCGACAACCTCCCGCTGGTGCTCACCGGGGTCGCGTACCTGCTCGCGGCGATCGCGACGGCGGGGCTCACCGCCCTGTACGTCACCTCCACCGCGCGGCTCAGCCAGGCGATGCTGCTGGACCTGCGCGTCCGGGTCTTCCGGCACACCCAGCGCCTGAGCCTGGAGTTCCACGAGAAGTACACGTCGGGCCGGATCATCGCCCGGCAGACCTCGGACCTGGAAGCGCTGCGGGAACTCCTCGATTCGGGCGTCAGCTCCCTGGCCTCGGGCCTGCTGTTTATGGTCTTCACGGCTGTCACGGTCTTTGCCCTGGACTGGCGCAGCGGCCTGATTGTGCTGGCCGCGGGCGTCCCCATGTACTTCCTGTCGCGCTGGTACCAGAAGCACTCCCAGATCGTGTTCCGTGAATCCCGGGTAGTGTCCGCCCGGCTGATCGTGCACTTCGTGGAGACCATGACCGGGATCCGCGCAGTGAAGGCCTTCCGCAAGGAAACCGAGAACGCCGAACGGTACGGCCAGCTGTCCGAGGACTACCGGCTGGTCACGGTGCGCTCCATCAACCTCAACGGCATTTTCCAGCCCGGCCTGGTGCTGATCGGCAACGTCTGCGTAGCCGTGGTGCTCCTATTTGGGGGGTTCCGGGTCCTTGGCGGGGACCTCGCGGTGGGCGTGCTCCTGGCGCTGATCCTATCCACCAAGCGCTTCTTCCAGCCCGTGGACCAGATGGCCATGTTCTACAACTCCTTCCAGAGCGCCCAGGCGGCCCTGGAGAAGGTCTCCGGCCTGCTGGAGGAGGTTCCCACGGTCCGCCCGCCCAAGAACCCTGTGGAGCTCCGCGATGCCCGGGGCACCATCGATTTCAACGGTGTGGAGTTCCGCTACGGCGACGGCCCGGTGGTCATCCCCACCCTGCACCTGCACATCCCCGCTGGCCAGACCGTGGCCTTGGTGGGGCAGACTGGCGCCGGGAAATCCACGCTGGCCAAGCTGATCGCCCGCTTCTACGACGTCTCCTCCGGATCGCTGACCCTTGACGGCGTGGACCTGCGCAGCCTGACCACCACGGACCTGCGCCGGAACATCGTGATGGTCACCCAGGAGGCGTTCCTGTTCAGCGGCTCCGTGGCGGACAACATTGCCCTGGGCCGGCCCGAAGCAACCCGTTCGGAAATCGAGGATGCAGCCCGGGCCGTGGGCGCTCACGAGTTCATTACCGAACTCCCCCAGGGCTATGACACCGATGTCAACAAGCGCGGCGGCCGGGTGTCCTCCGGGCAACGGCAGCTGATCAGCTTCGCCCGGGCGTTCCTGGCCCGGCCTGCCGTCCTGATCCTTGACGAGGCCACCTCGTCCCTGGACATCCCCTCTGAGCGGCTCGTCCAGAGCGGCCTGGCGCGCCTCCTGCGGGCAACGTCCGACGCCGGAAGTTCGGCAGGCGCGCCGGGCTCTGCTGGTGCGGGTTCGGCTGCGGGGTCCGCCGCGGCCGGGACTGCGGCTGCCGGGTCTGCTGCTGCCGGGTCTGCTGCCGCGGGAGGCGGCCGGACGGCGCTGATCATCGCGCACCGCCTCTCCACTGTCGAAACTGCCGACCGCGTCCTGGTGGTCCACGACGGCCGTGTGGTCGAGGACGGCACCCCCGCAGAACTCATCGGAGGCGGCGGACGCTTCGCAGACCTCCATGGCGCCTGGAAGGACTCCCTGGTCTAGGGATCTGGTGCCGTGTTGCCGCTGGGTTTCCCCAGTTTTGGGCAGCGACGGCGGCGTGTTGCGGCGGGACACTGAGCAAACCTGAGCAAACCTGGGGGATCCCGGCGGCCGCCGATTTCGCATCCGGGCCTGGCGTCGGCTATTCTTGTAAAGTTGCTTTTGCAGCGGATCGGGATGTGGCGCAGCTTGGTAGCGCGCGTCGTTCGGGACGACGAGGTCGCAGGTTCAAATCCTGTCATCCCGACCAATTGAAAGAGGGTTTCCCCCAGGGGAGGCCCTCTTTTGTATCTCCCGGCTGTCACGTAGCCGGACGGAGAACGGTCAAGTATCCGGACAAAGAAAAAGCCCCGAGGCATGATGACCATGCCCCGGGGCCGCGCCTCCTAAGAGGATTCCTTACATCGGGTCAGGCCAGTTGCCCACGTAGGTGGTGTAGGTCTTGCCGTTTTCCTTGACGGGCTTGGACATGGGATCGGGCCAGTTGCCAACGGCTACGGATACGCCGGTGGTGTCGGCGATGGAACCTGCCGACAGGACAGCCGGGGCCGCCGCAGAAAATGCCAAGGCCGCAGCGAGTACGCCAGCGGCCGCAATCTTCTTCAACATATAAGTTCCTCAATACGAGTCGGATTCGTTACAAAGTCAGCACTGTCCTTGTTGACATACATTGTAAAATGTTTTCCACAGGGACTGTCAAGCATTGAGTACAAAGACTGTCCAGAATTAGGAGGAAATCCCGTGGGCAACGGATTCGGGGAGAAGCTCCGTGCGGAGCGTCTCGAACGTGGGCTGACACAGGCTGAACTGGGCAAGGACCTGTATTCCCCCAGTTATATCTCCCTTCTCGAAACCGGCCGCCGCGAGCCGACGGCCGAAGTGATCGAGGAGCTCGCCCGCAGGCTGGAGCTGGCGCCCAAGGCGCTGGAAGCCTGGAGCCAGCCCATCACAGTCAGCGACGCCGAGTACGTCCTGGCCGGCCTCTACGCACGCCAGGCCTGGGACCTCAGGGACTACCCGCTGGCCGCCACCCACGCAGCCACCGCGGCCCAGATAGCCCTGGAAGGCAAGAACACCAGCGCGTGGTGGAACATGACCTACATGCAGGCCGAATGCCTGATCAAACAGGGCAACTGGCAGGAATGCCAAAAGATCATGCAGCACCTCCTGGAGCACCCGATGGCCACGGAGTCTGCCGGCCTCGCCGTCCGTGCCCGTCAGATGCTCGCCGCCATCTGCCAAGGCCAGGGCCAGCTGAGTACCGCCGTGGAACATGCGCTGGCGGCCGTACAACTCTGCGGCCAGCTGCCCAACGGTTCCACCCTGATCATCGGCGCCTACCGCGCGCTGATCGGGGCGCTGGCGGAGAGCGGCCGCCTGGACGAGGCCTGGAAATACTGCCAGGCCATGAACGACCAGATGGACGAGCACTCCATGTCCCAGCTCGCCGGTGAGGTTGCCTGGGTGATCGGCAACGTGGCCTTTATGCGGCACGATTACCCCGAGGGCATCAAATACCACGAGCGCGCCGCCCGGATGCTGTCGCCCGCCAATGACATCGATCTGTGGGCCCGTTTCAACAAGGCCTCGGCCGCCGTCCGGCTGTCCTCCGGAATCGTTGAACCGGAAACGCTCTCCAGCATCGAGCGCGCCGAACTGGCGCTGTCCATTGTGGGCGGCAACAAGAGCGACGAGCTGGAAGTTGCGTTCATCCGCGCGCGCTGGCTGTATCTCACCGGCGACATCGTGGCTGCCATCAACAAGCTCCGCGAGATCCACTCGGAACTGGGGGCTCTGGCCAAGCACACGGCAGGGGAAGTCTCACTCCTGCTGGGCAAATCGCTGAAGGCTGCCGGCGAGTCCGACGAAGCCCTGGTCTACCTCGAAGAAGCGCAGAAGGCCTTCAGTGCCGCGGGAGCCTCGGACCGCGTCCAGCAGGCCCTGGACGCGGTCCTTGAGATCAGGCTCGCCCAGCAGCGGGCCGCCGCAGCAGCGAAAAACGCCAAGGCAAGCTAGGACCGGGCCCTGCCGGAAGCCGGGCCCGTCAAAGGTGTTCTAGGCGAACGTCCTGCCAGTGATTTTCTCGTAGGCCTCGATGTAGCGGCTGCGGGTCCGGGCCACCACGTCTGCCGGCAGGGCGGGCGGTGGCACATCGGAGGACCGGTCCCAGCCTGATTCGGCCGACGTCAGCCAGTCGCGCACGTACTGCTTGTCATAGGAAGGCTGCGCCCGGCCCGGCTCATACGTGGCCGCATCCCAGAAACGCGAGGAATCCGGCGTCAGGACCTCATCGCCCAGGGTGATGGCCCCGGACACGGCGTCGTAGCCGAACTCCACCTTGGTGTCGGCCAGGATGATGCCGCGTTCGCGGGCGATCTTCTCGGCGCCGGTGTAGATCTTGAGGGTCAGCTCGCTCAGGCGTGCGGCGATGTCGTCCCCCACCATGGCCACAACATCGTTGTAGGAGATGTTCTCGTCATGCTCGCCCACCTCGGCCTTGGCAGACGGCGTGAAGATCGCCTGTTCCAGCCGGGATCCGTCCACCATGCCCGGCGGGAGCGGAATCTCGCAGACTGTCCCCCTGGCCTTGTACTCCAGCAGTCCGGAGCCGGTGAGGTAGCCGCGGGCAATGCATTCCACGGGGAACATGTCCAGCTTCCTGCAGATCATCGCGCGGCCTTCCACGGCCGCGGGAACGCCGTCTTCCACGGTGGACGCCAGCACGTGGTGGACCACGTCAAGCTGGTCGAACCACCACAGGCTCAGCTGCGTGAGGATGCGGCCCTTGTCCGGAATTTCGCTGGCCAGCACGTGGTCATAGGCGCTGATGCGGTCGCTGGCCACCACCAGGACGCAGTCCTGGCCCACCTGCTGGCGGACGGCTTCGTCCGCCGGTTCGTAGAGGTCCCGGACCTTGCCGGAGTAAACGTGCGTCCAGCCCGGCAGGTCCAGGGTCTCGGTGCTGAAGCCGCGGGGCTGCTGTGGTTCCTGAGCGGAGTTCTCAGTCATGTTATGCCTTCGCCTTCGTGACAGGGAACGCTCCGGTTGCATTGGAGGCAACCTTGATCTCGCCGCGGGCGGCCTTGCGGCCGATGTCCGTCCGGAACTGGGAGCCTTCCAGCTGAACCAGCTCCACGCCGTCGTACGCCCGTTCCCGGGCCTCCACCAGGTCGCTGCCGAGAGCAACGACGGCGAGCACCCGGCCGCCGGCCGAGATCACCTTGCCGTCGTCGTCGAACGCGGTGCCCGCGTGGATCACGTGCACGCCGTCGAGCTCATCCACCTTCTTGAGTCCGCGGATGCGGTCACCGGTACGCGGGGAATCCGGGTAGTTTTCGGACGCGACGACGACGGCGACGGCCGTCTCCTTGGACCAGCGCAGCTCGTCTGCCTTGTCCAGTTCGCCCTTGGCAGCTGCCAGCAGCAGCGCACCGAGCGGGGTTTTGAGCCGGGCCAGCACGGCCTGCGTCTCGGGGTCGCCGAAGCGGACGTTGAATTCGATGACGCGGGTGCCGCGCGTGGTCAGGGCCAGGCCAACAAACAGCACACCCACAAACGGGGTGCCGCGGTTCGCCATCTCGTTGACCGTGGGCTGGGCCACCCGGTCGATGACTTCCTGGACCAGTCCGGCGGGGGCCCATTCCAGCGGGGTGTACGCACCCATGCCGCCGGTGTTGGGGCCTTCGTCATTGTCGAAGATGCGCTTGAAATCCTGCGCCGGGGACAGTGCCACGGTGTTGCGGCCGTCGCACAGGACAAAAACGGAGACCTCAGGGCCATCGAGGAATTCCTCGATCACCACGGTGCCGGCGGCGTCGAAGCACGTCTGCGCGTGGGCCAGAGCTTCGTCGCGGTTGATGGTGACCACAACGCCCTTGCCGGCTGCGAGGCCGTCGTCCTTGACCACGTAGGGTGCGCCGAAGGTGTCCAGGGCCGCGGCTGCTTCCTCGGCGTTTGTGGCCACCATCGCCATGGCCGTGGGAACTCCCGCTTCGGCCATGACTTCCTTGGCGAACGCCTTGGAGGCTTCCAGCTGGGCCGCGGCCTTGCTGGGGCCAAAGACCGGAATGCCGGCGTCGCGGACGGCGTCGGATACCCCGGCAGCAAGGGGCGCCTCGGGGCCTACCACCACCAGGTCCACGCCGAGCTTGGTGGCAAGCGCCGCGACGGCGTCGGGATCATTCCCGTCAATGTTGTGGGTGGGGACCAGCTTGCTGATGCCGGCGTTGCCGGGAGCCGCATGGACCTCGGAGACGTTGGGGTCGGCGAGCAGGGAGCGGACAATGGCGTGTTCGCGGCCTCCAGGGCCAATGACGAGTACCTTCACAGTCTCCAAGGGTACTTTGTGCACCCTGCCCTTTCCTAAGGGAGTGCTCCTAAGCTGTGTCCTCGCCCGGCCATCCCTGCGGCCCTCCGCAACGAATCCAAGGCATGAAGAAGCTTCTGAAGTGGCTCAAGAGTCCCGCCGCAATGGCCGCGCTGGCAGGCGTGGCGGCTGCCGCCGTCGTACTTTCCGTTGCGGAACTGATCGGAGCGTTCTTTACCGCCCGGGCAACCCCGGTGATCGCGCTGGGGTCCACGTTCATCGACTTCACACCGCCGTGGATGAAGGATTTCGCCATCGCCACGTTCGGCACGAATGACAAAGCCGCGCTGTTTATGGGGATGGGCCTGACCATTTTCCTGCTGGCCTGCGTGCTGGGTGTGGTGGCCTACCGCAAGTGGGCGCTGGGCGTTGCCGGCGTGCTGCTGATGGGCGCGGTGATCGTGGCCAGCGTGGTGACACGGGCCAGCGTGAAACCGTTGGATGCCATCCCCACCGTGCTGGGCACGATCGCCGGGCTGGTGGTGCTGAGGCTGCTGATCGCCCCGCTCTGGCGCCTGAAGTCCTGGCCCGAGGCACCTGCCGACACGGGTGCCGAGGAACCCGACCGGCCCGCCACCAGCCGCCGCCGCTTCTTCGCCGCCGCCGGAATCACTGTGATCGGCGCCGGCATCGCGGCCACAGGCGGACGCCTCCTCAGTGCCGCGCGCAGCAACATCTCCAAGGCCCGAGACGCCCTGCAGCTGCCCACCCCGGCAAAGGCCGCCGCGGCCGTGCCCGCCGGTGTCCAGTCGCCCGCCGCCGGCGTGACACCCTGGATCACGCCCAACAGGGACTTCTACCGGATCGACACCGCCCTCAGCGTCCCCGAAATCAACGCCGATGACTGGGAGCTCCGCGTGCACGGACTGGTGGAAGAAGAAGTCCGCCTCACGTTCCAGGACCTGCTCGACGCCGACCTCATCGAATCGCACGTGACCCTCACCTGTGTCTCCAATCCTGTGGGCGGCAACCTCGCCGGTAATGCGCGCTGGCTCGGCCTTCCCATTCGCGAGGTCCTCAAGCGGGCACGTCCCAAGGACGGCGCGGACATGGTGCTGTCCACGTCGATCGATGGCTTCAGTGCCTCCACGCCGCTGGAGGTCCTGCAGGATGACCGCGACGCCATGCTGGCGATCGGCATGAACGGCGAGCCCCTGCCGCTGGAGCACGGCTACCCGGTGCGCATGGTGGTGCCCGGGCTGTACGGCTTTGTCTCCGCCACCAAGTGGGTGGTGGACCTGGAAGTGACACGGTTCGCGGACAGCAAGGCCTACTGGACCCAGCGCGGCTGGTCCGAGCGCGGCCCCATCAAGACCATGGCACGGGTGGAAGTCCCGAAGTCCTTCGCCAAGGTGCCGGCCGGCCGGGTGGCGATCGGCGGCACTGCGTGGGCGCAGACCCGCGGCATCACCAAGGTGGAAGTCCAGATCGACAACAACCCCTGGGCCGAGGCAATCCTGTCCACCGAGGCGTCCCTCATCACGTGGCGCCAGTGGTCCTTCGACTGGGAAGCCACCCCCGGACCGCACTACATCAAGGTGCGCGCCACCGACGGAACAGGCGCGGTCCAGACCGATCAGCGGGCCGATCCGGTACCCGACGGCGCCTCCGGCTGGCAGTCCGTCATGGTCACCGTGGAGTAGCCCGGCATTCGGCGATTCCGCCCATAGACTGGCAACATGCCGCACAACCCGCATGCCACGTTCACCGTGGACTCCGCCGTCGAACTCGCTGTTGTTGAACGAAGCGGTTTTGTGGAGTCCCGGCACATTGGCTCCGCCGTCGTCCTGTCCGCCGACGGGTCCGTCGTCACCGAACTCGGCGACATCAGGACTCCCCTGTACGCACGGTCCGCGCTCAAACCGCTGCAGGCGTTGGCATCCATGCAGTCCGGAGTCCCCCTGCGCGGCGCGCAGGTGGCGCTGGCCTGCGGCAGCCACGTCGGTTCCCTGGACCATATGGATGTGGTGGAGGGGATGCTCAAGGCCGCCGGCGTCCGGGAAGACCAGCTGCAGTGCCCCGCCGCCTGGCCCAAGGACGAGACGGCCCGCAACTGGCTGGTGCGTTCCGAACGCGGCAGGTCCAAGCTCGCGTTCAACTGCTCCGGAAAGCACGCCGCCTTCCTGTGGGCCTGCACGGAAAACGGCTGGGACACCCACAGCTACCTCGAGCCGAACCATCCGCTGCAGCAGCGCGTCCGCAGCGTGATCGAGGAATACGCCGGCGAACGGATCGCGCACCTGGGCATTGACGGGTGCGGAGCCCCGGTTGCCGCCATTTCGCTGACCGGACTGGCCCGCGCGTTCTCGCTGCTGGCCAAGGCTCCTGGCGACAAGAACTCCAACGCCCGCGCCGCCACCATCGCCACGTCCATGCTCGACTACCCGTGGGCCGTCCAGGGCCGCGGCGAGGCCAACACCATCGTGATGGACGAACTGGGCATCATCGCCAAGATCGGCGCCGAGGGTGTCCTGGCCATGGCCACACCCCAGGGTGTCTCGGTGGCCATCAAAATGCTTGACGGGAACCTCCGCGCCACCTCCCTGGTGGGCCTGACCCTCCTTGCCGCGGTTGGTGCCGTGGATATCCCGGGCGTCTCCAGCGTCCTGGAGAAGGTGGTGGATCCGGTGATGGGCGGCGGCCATCCGGTAGGCAAGATCCGCCTGGGTCCGGCCGTGTCCGCGCTCCTGGACTGACATGGCTGTAGCGCGCCGTCGGATCGGCATCGAAGAAGGCACCGCGGCACTGGCCGCGTGGCAGGAAGCCGCCGGATCGCCGTCGGACGTTCCACTCCCCCGCAACGTCACCGCCACGGCCGTGCGGTACACGCTGGAGGAGGTGACCGCGCGGGCGCCGGGGAATTCGGTGGAGGTGCGGGTGCCGCCGTTCGGGGTCACCCAGTGCGTGGAGGGTCCGCGGCACACCCGCGGGACCCCGCCCAACGTGATCGAGTGCGACGCCGCCACCTGGCTGGGCATGGTGACCGGCCAGTTGAGCTGGGCGGACGCTGTCGCGGCAAACAGGGTGGCTGCCTCCGGACTGCGCGCGGACCTCTCAGCCCTGCTGCCGCTTTAACTCGCCGTTATTGCGGAGCCCGACGCCGAACTCGCCGGAAACCTTCGAGTTCGCCGGACATTCCGGCGACCTCGAGCGGTTCCGGCGACCTCGAGCTTTCAAGCATCCTGCGGCGTCAGCAGTTTGCCGATGGCGCTTGCCTGCAGGTTGGCCAGGATGTCCCTGGGCCCGTCATAGACCTCGGCCGCGCCGGCCTCGCGGAGTTCAGCTGCACTGGTCCCGCCGCAGGTAACGCCGATGGCGGGGATTCCCAGCGCCGCAGCGGCCTGCATGTCCCACACCGCATCGCCCACATACACGGCGCCGGCCGCGGCAACACCAACAGCTTCCAGCGCCGCCACCAGGATGTCCGGCGCAGGCTTGCTTGCCTTCGCATCGTTGGCGCTGGTGGCGGCATGGATGAACGAGTCGGCACCGAGGGCCCTGCGGGTGGCCGCCAGATCCTGCGTTCGCGCGGATGATGCCAGGGCGACGGCGAGGCCACCGGCGTGGCACTGGGCAAGCAGCTCCTTGGCGCCGTCGAACGGGCGCAACGACGGCCAGCTCTGTGCGAAGACCGCCGCGTGGCTGGCCAGGATTTCGGCGTCGGCGTCCCGGTTCCGGTCAGCAGGAAGGAGGGTGTCCACCAAACGGTCTCCGCCCATCCCGACGCACCGGTGGATGGCGGCCATGGGGACGTCGTGCTGGTGCTGCCGGAACGCCTGCCACCACGCCAAGGTGTGGATATACGCGGAGTCCACCAAGGTCCCGTCAACGTCAAAAAGTACGCCGTACCTCCGCCCGCGGACCAGGGCATGGCTTTGGGTGATCACCCTGCTACAGCGCGCGCGGCCCCGGACAGCTTCTTGCCGCGGCCGGCGCTCTCCTTCGGGGCGGACACGGGGCCAATCCGGTCCCGGATGACGGCTCCAGCGACGTTGCCGCTGCGGTCCCTGATCAAACCCGTACCGGCAATCTCGCGGGCCATGGCAACCCCGGCCACCGCTGCGCGCTTCGTCGGGAAGGTCACCGAGATAGCCATCAGGCTCCCTGAACCATCCAGCATCCGTACCCTGTAGCCGCCGTCAGGCGCATCCACCAGCTCAAAATGTCCGGCCATTACAACCACCCCTCGTTCAGTCACGGCGCTGAGCCCTTTAGGAGCGCTCCGCGAGTCTAGTAAGTATACTTACCTCTCTCCCGGAGGTGAAGAGCGGGCCGGCCCTCAGGCCGTCATTGCCCAACCCTTTCGGTCTCCGGGGGAATAGGTGTGTCACTGCGGCGAACTGTATCCTGATGAAGCTCAAGAGCGCTTGTCACAAGCGCGAAGTGGCTGAAAGCCTGGGGCGTATTGCCCAGCTGCCGTCCTGCCCTGACGCCCCACTCCTCGCTGAGCAGGCCTACATCGTTGCGCAGTTCCAGCAGCCGTTCGAAGAGCTCAGTGGACTCCTCGGTGCGCCCTGCGCCCAGCAGCGCCTCCACCAACCAGAAGGAGCAGGCCAGGAAAACGCCTTCGTCTCCCGGGAGTCCGTCGTCGCTGTCGGCGGGACGGTAGCGGAGCACAAACCCGTCTTCGGTGAGCTCCCGCTGGATCGCGTCGATGGTCCCGAGCACGCGGGGATCATCAGGCGGCAGGAAGCCCACCCGCGGGATCAGCAGGAGGCTGGCATCCAGCTCCGGTCGGCCATACGACTGCACAAAGGTGTTGCGGGCAGGGTCGAAGCCGTTGGCCATGACGTCCCGGTGGATGGTGTCGCGAAGGGCCTCCCAGCGTTCCACGGGGCCGGGCAGGCCGAAGTCGCGGACGCCCTTGACCATCCGGTCAGCGGCCACCCAAGCCATCACCTTGGAATGCGTGAAATGGCGCCGTGGCCCGCGCATCTCCCAGAGTCCGTTGTCCGGCTGGTCCCAGATGGTCTCCAGGTGCTGCATCAGGGCAACCTGAACGTCCCAGGACTCATCGGTGTGTTTCAGCAGCGAGTTCCTGGTCAGCGCGAGGCAGTCCAGCACCTCGCCCCAGACGTCCAACTGAAGCTGCTCGGCAGCGCCGTTCCCGGTCCGCACCGGTTTCGAATTCTCGTACCCGGCAAGCCACGGCAGTTCCATCTCCGGAAGCCTGCGTTCGCCGTGGATCCCGTACATGATCTGCAGGTCGGCCGGGTCGCCCGCCACGGCGCGGAGCAGCCAGTCACGCCAGGCGGCAGCCTCGGCGGTGTAGCCGGCGGCCAGCAGCGCCTGCAGCGTCATGGCGGCGTCCCGCAGCCAGCAGTAGCGGTAGTCCCAGTTGCGGGGACCGCCGAGCTGTTCGGGCAGGGACGTGGTGACGGCAGCGACGATGCCGCCCGTGGGAGCGTACGTCAGGGCTTTCAGGGTCACCAGCGAACGGACCACGGCATCCTGGTACTTGCCTTTGACTGTGCACTGGGACGCCCAGCCGCGCCAGAATGCCAGGGTGGTGCCCAGCACTACCTCAGCATTCACCGTGTGGGGGCGGGGAACATGGCTGGGCGCCCACGTCAGGACAAAAGGGACGCGCTCCCCGGCCTGGACGGTGAAGTCGCTGACGGAGTGCATATTCTCGCCGTGGAGGGGCGCCTTGGTGACAAAGTAAACAGCGTCCGGGCCGGCGATGGCATGCAGGCCGTGCTTGTCGCGCCGCACCCAGGGAACGATGTGCCCGTAATCGAACCTCAGCGCCAGTTCGCCGTGCATCCTGACGCTTCCGCTCACGCCCTCGACTATCCGCACGATGTCCGCCACCTCGTCACGTGGCGGCATGAAATCAATAACCCGGACAGTACCCTCGGCGGTATCCCATTCTGTTTCCAGGATCAGGGTCCCGTCCCGGTAGCCGCGCCTGGTGCACGTGCCGCCACTCTCGGGCGCCAGCAGCCAGCGTCCGGCCTCCGGCGTATCCAAGAGCGCGTTGAAACATGCCGGGGAGTCGAAGCGCGGCAGGCAAAGCCAGTCGATGGAGCCTTCTGTGCTGACCAGGGCGCCGGTGTGGAGGTCGCCAACAACTGCATAATCTTCAATGCGCGCCATTCCCATACACTGCCACACGGATTGCTGATGGGGTTGGGTGGGCACTCCATGTTCCTGATTGAGGGCTGACGTCACGGACGACGGCGGGACCGGCGCACGTGCCCGGCGAGCGGCTGCGCTGTGGCAGAGTGGAGACATGGACAGGGCTCCTCAGAATTCACCGCAGAACACTCCGCACCCCGCACCAATGTCCGGCACCCAGATTTTCCGCCTGGCGCACCGGATCTCCGCCGTGGTCAACGCCGTCCGCATCCAGCTCGCCAAGGGCTGGAATTTCGCACCGCAGACCATCGCGTACCAGGGCTACGGTTCAACCGGCTGGGTACGCGTGCTCGGCCGCGTCCTGTTAACCAAGAATCCGGCCCCAGGCAGCCGGGCCGAGCAGGCGGCCCGCAACGGCACGCAAAACATCCGCGGCTGGCGGGCCTTCACCAGCGTTCCGGTTCAGTTCATCGAAGTGGAAATCACCATCGGCGGCGTCACCACCCGGGTCCGGGCGGACCGGGGCGGGCTCATCGACACGGTGGTGGACGTGAAGCTCTCCCCCGGCTGGCACACCGCCGTTCTGCGGGCTGAGGGAACAGAACCCGTGGAGACGCTGATCCAGGTGATCAGCGCCGACGCGAAGTTCGGCATCGTGTCCGACATCGACGACACCGTGATGGTCACCGCCCTGCCCAGGCCGTTCCTGGCACTGTGGAACACTTTTGTCCTCAGCGAACGGGCACGGATGGCCACACCGGGAATGGCCGTCCTGCTGGACCGGCTCACGCTTGAACACGCCGACGCGCCGGTCATCTATCTGTCCACGGGTCCCTGGAATGCCGCCCCCACCCTGGCGCGGTTCCTGAACCGGAACATGTATCCTTCCGGCGCCCTCCTGCTCACCGACTGGGGCCTGACCCAGGACCGCTGGTTCCGCAGCGGGCAGGAGCACAAGCACCGCAACCTCGAACGCCTTGCCAAGGAATTCCCGGACGTGCGCTGGCTCCTGATCGGCGACAACGGCCAGCACGACGAACAGATCTACTCAGGCTTCGCCCAGGAAAACGCCGACAAAGTGGCCGCCATCGCCATCCGGCAACTCTCCGTGAGCGAGTCCGTCTTCGCCGGCGGGCACTCCGACGACGGCGATCACACCACCTCTGTGGTGCCGTGGATCTATTCGACGGACGGCGCGGGGATGGCCAAACAGCTCAAGGTCCTGGACCTCCTTTAACCCCGCCAAGCCAGCCCCATCAGGCTAGGCGGTGGCACCTGAGGTGGTCACGCCGTCGTCGGGCGCTTCCGTTATGTCCGGTTCCGGGCTGGCGGCCTGCGCGACGGCGGCACCCGCCGCCGCGGCAAGGTTCCGCTCCTCGATGAGCTCCTGCAGCCAGAAGTAGGACGCCTTTGGCGTCCGCTCCAGGGTCTCGAAATCGACATGGAGCAGGCCGAACGGCTGGTTGTAGCCTGCCGACCATTCGAAATTGTCCAGCAGCGACCACACGTAGTAGCCGCGCAGGTCAATGCCCTCGGCTTCACCGCCGGGAGCCGTCGCCTTCAGCGCGGACTCGATGTGGTCCGACAGGTATTTCAGCCGCCGTTCGTCCGGGATGAAGGTGGTGTTGGTGGACTTGTCCCGGACGATGATGTCCTCAAAACTGGCCCCGCCCTCGGTGATGATCACCGGCGGCAGATGCGGGTACCGTTCCGCCATTTCCTTCAGCGCCACCGTCATGTACTCGGGCTTCACCGGCCAGCCGTAGGAGGTGATGTCCGCTTCGGGCCAGGCCCCCACGTGGAACGGCGTGGAGACATTGCCGGCCGCACTCAGGTCACTGCCCATGGCCTCCGCCATGCTCGCCGGCACAGCCCCTTCACCGGGGCCGACGGCCACCTTGGTGGGCATGTAGTAGTTCAGGCCGTAGAAATCCAGCGGCTGGGAGATGATATCCATGTCCTCGTCCGGGTGGTCGAATGAGCCGAAGAACTTCGCGGCCCGGATGAGATCCGGATACTTGCCCGTCAGGACAGGGTCCGCGTACAGCCGGTTTTGTGCGATGTCCATCAGGCCTGCACTCATCCAGTCCAGGGGGTTGATGGAATTCGGGACCATGGGCGAGTACACGTTGCTCATCCCAATCTCGCCGGGGACACCCGCCGCCCGCAATGCCTGCATCGCGAGCCCATGGCCCAGAAGCTGGTGGTGCACGGTGGGCAACGCGTTGAGCATCAGCGCTTCGCCCGGTGAGTGCAGGCCCATGGTGTAGCCGTTGGTGCTGACCGTGGCGGGCTCGTTGATGGTGACCCAGCGGGCAACGCGGTCGCCGTACGCAGCGGCGGCGATCGCGGCGAACTCCCCCAGGCGGTAGGCGGTATCGCGATTCATCCAGCCGCCGGCGTCGTCCAGTGCCAGCGGAGTGTCCCAGTGATAGAGGGTGACCATGGGCGAAATCCCGTTGGCCAGGAGCTCGTCCAGGAGCCGGTCGTAGAAGGCCAGCCCGGCAGGGTTCACCGGGCCGCTGCCGTTGGGCTGGATCCGGGGCCAGGAGAGTGAGAACCGGTACGAGTCGACGCCCAACTGCTTCATGAGGGCCACGTCGCCGGGCATGCGGTGGTAGTGGTCGCAGGCCACGGCAGGGCTGTGGCCGTCCACGATGGCTCCCTCCTTGGCCGAAAACATGTCCCAGCCCGCCGGGCCCCTGCCGTCCTCGGTGAGCGCGCCCTCTATCTGGAAGGCTGCGGTGGCTACCCCCAGCGTGAAGTCCGCGGGAATGAGGGCGGCCAGGTCCTTGGCGGAAATGTGCATGGGGTCAGCTCTTTATGCCGGAGAAGCGTGGAACGCGTACATCTCAGAATGGCACACCGGAACGCGGCTGACGAGATCCCGGGCGGGCCAGTTATCTGCGGGTGACTAGGCCGGCGCCAACGCCTGCACCGAGGTTCGTTCCACGCTGGGACAGTAGATTTTTGCGACGGCACTGGCCGGCGCTTCATCGAGGCCCAGCAGCATCCGCACCCCGGCTGCACCAAGTTCGTAATGGGGCAAGGATACCGTGGAAAGCGGGGGCCGGAGGTGGGCGGCGATGACTTCCTGGTTGTCGAACCCCACCACAGCCATGTCGTCCGGGATGGACATGCCGTGCTCGCGCAGGCCGTCGTAAAGTCCCATCGCCATTCGGTCGTTGTAGCAGTACACGGCGGTGACGTCGCGCTTGAGGAGTTCCTCCGTGGCTCCGTACCCGCCCTCCTGGTCTGGGTAGGCTTCCAGGACCAGACCCGCGTCGAACGGAATGCCTTCCGCTTGCAGCGCTTCCTGGTAGCCCTGGAGCCGTCCGTCCTTGGCCGGGGCCGGGATGGTGGCGTTGATGAAGGCGATCCTGCGGTGGCCGTGCTTCAGCAGGATCTCGGTGGCTGACCGGCCGCCCTGTACTTCATCCGGGACGACAGCCCGGGAGCCGGGCTCCGTGGAATAGCAGTTGACGAGGACGAAGTCCGACTCCCGAAGGGACGCCGGGATGTCCGTGGCCCGGTGGAACCAGGTGGAGTAGAGGATTCCGCGCACCTTGTATTCGAGCATCATGGCGATGGCGTCCGTCTCCAGTTCGCGGTTGCCTTCGGTGTTGGCGATGAGAAGCGCATAGCCGTGCTTCCATGCTTCATCCTGGGCGCCGTGGATGATCTGGCCGGCAAATGGGGTGGTGGCAATGGCGTCGGCGACGAGCCCGATGAATCGCGAACTCCCGCTGACCAGGGTTTGTGCCATGGCATTGGGCCGGTAACCCAGGTCCCGGATCGCGTCCCGCACCCGTTGGCGCGTCTCGTCGGAAATCCGTGCCGTCTTTTTCTTGTTCACTACCAAGGAGACGGTGGCAGTGGAGACGCCCGCGGCCTCGGCTACTTGCCGGAGGGTGACGGGTTGGCGGCGCCCGGGACGTTCGAGGGGTGCAGCCGCACCCAGTGGCGTGCCCGAACTATTCTCCTGCGAAATCATGTGCCCTCCTTGAGGAGTATATCCATCTGTTCCTGCCGTCATCCCTTGGCCGCCCGGCGCACTGCTAGGGTCTGTGCATGGATGAAAAACTGGGGAAGTTCATCGACGATTTTTCCGAGCTGGTTCAGCTGGCGCAGGCGGGAAACCACCGGCAGCAGGCGGGTAAACAGCTGCTCGAAGCATTGACGGAGCATCTGGGAGAGCCGGCCGATGGCCTCTCCGTGGTGGTGGAAAATATCCCGCCGCACCGGTTTGTGGACGCGGACATCCTGATGGCGGAGTTTGCCGGTCAGGATCCGGACAGCCGGCTGGTGGGCATCGGCGGCGCCCAGCGGCACCACCAGTCACTCAGCGACATGGTGCAGCAGTCGCAGCTGTTTCCCCAGTTTCCGCTGTCCCAGCCCGACTACACGAACCTTGCCGTAGGACCTGATGCGCAGCGGCAGGCGGTGGCCATGGGGCTCTGGCTCTTCAGTTTCGAAGGACACAGGCTGGCGGTCTTTCAGCGCGACGCGGACCCGCGGACTGGGCGTCAAACCGCCACCTTGGAAGTGCTGGCCGCCGGGCCGCAAACAGCCACGGAGTTCCTGGCGGAGTTCCGCCTCCGGATGGAAAACAACAGCGTCCTCAAGGGGCAGGTCATCTCCCTGGTCATGTCCGAGTATGGGCCGAGCACGGCGGGAGTGACGTTCCACCACCGCCCCAGCCTCCCGGCGTCGGACGTCATCATGCCCGACGGCCTGCTGCAGAAGGTCGCGGACCACACCGTGGGCATCGCCACGCACCGGGCGGCCCTCAAGCAGCACGGCCAGCACCTCAAACGCGGCATCCTGCTGTACGGCCGGCCCGGGACCGGCAAGACGCACACCGTGCGCCACCTGCTGAGCCAGAGTGAAGGTTCGACGGCGATCCTCCTCTCGGGCGGGTCGCTCGCCAGGATCTCGGAGGCGGCACGCATGGCGCGGGCGCTGCAGCCCTCGATTGTGGTGCTGGAGGACTGCGACCTCATTGCCGAGGACCGGAGTTTTGGGCACGGGCCGCAGCCGCTGCTGTTTGAGGTGCTGGACGCCATGGACGGGCTCGATAACGACGCCGACGTTGCGTTTGTCCTCACCACCAACCGGCCGGACATGCTGGAGCGGGCGCTGGCGCAGCGCCCGGGCAGGGTGGACCTCGCGGTGGAGATCCCGCTCCCGGCCCATGCCGAACGCGTCCGGCTGCTGGAACTCTACGGCCGCCTGGTGGCGTTCAGCCCGGCGGCACTGGATGCCGCCGCGGAACGGACGGCGGGAACCACAGCATCCTTCGCCCGGGAACTGGTCCGGCGGGCTGTGGTGGCTGCGGCGCTGGATGACGCGCCGGTGTCCGATTCGCATCTGGCGGCCGCCGTGGAGGACCTGATGGCCGACGCCGAAACCCTCACCCGCAGCCTGCTGGGCAGCGGCACGGACGCGGCCGGTTCGCCTGGTTTCCCGGGACCTGGTTTCCAAGGGCACGGCTTCCCTGGACCCGGCGTCCCAGCCCCGGGCATGCCAGGCCCGGGTATGCCCGGGCCCGGCCTCTCCGGATCGGCCGGTCAGGGCCCCAGGCCGCCCGCCAGCCGGTAGGACTCCTCAAGCAGTTCCGCCAGTTCCTCGGTGCCGATGCGGTCCAGCCGGACCAGTACCAGCTGCGGCGAACGCTCATGGTGCAGGGTCCAGAAATACGTACCGGGTTCCGTGCCGGCCAGGGCCTCCCGCTCGGTGGTCTTGACCGTCAGCACGCCGTCCTCCCACAGGCGCGCCATCAGGGTCTTCGCGAACCAGGCGGGCTGGTTCCAGCTGCTGCGTTCGGTGACACCGGGCAATGCCAGGCACATCCTCCGCACGTCCTCCTCGGTTGCCATAGCGGCTAGTCCCCCGGTACGTCCGCTTTGGAGAGCTCGCCCGTGATCCGTTCGCCGGGGATCCGCGCGGTGCGCCACGTATCCAGGGCGATGACGGCACCGAGAATCAGCAGGGAGAGGGAAATCGAGGCCATCGCATCGCTGAACCAGTGGTAGCCGAGGTACAGGCGGCTCAGCGCGGCCAGGACAACGCCGATGCCCGCGCCGACGAAGCCGATAGCGGCCGACCTCGGGTTTTCCCGCCTCGAGAACACGAGGAAGGTTGTCACCAGCAGGAAGTCACAGGCACCCAGCACATGGCCGGACGGGAACGAGAACGTGTGGTCAGCGCCGAACAGCATCAGTTCCACCGGCGGCCGCGAGCGCTGGACGATCGCCAGGATGATCTGCGATATCACGACGCCGGTCAGCATCGCGGTGGCGAGGACAATCGGCCGCCAGGCGTGCTTGGCCGCGACCCCCCACACAACCGTCACCACCAGCACGATGATGGGCAGGGCAACGGGGCCGAAGACCACAGCGAGAAAGATCATCACAGCAGTGAGGGTGTCCGACCGGAGCGAGAGCAGCCAGTCGCGGATGGATTCGTCGGGCCCCCAGGGGCCGGTGTTGCTCTGCAGAACGCCCACCAACGTAACGATGAACAGCAGGGCCCCCACACTGATGAGCACCACAGCCGTCCGGTACAGAGCCTTGCGCGCGGCCGGTTCCATAAAGCGTTCCTCCACCACGAACTTGTCATGGAAGGTCCGCCAAAGACTGTTCTTGCCTGCCTGTTCTGCCACTGTGTTTCCGTCCGTGCGCCGTTGAGGAGTGCTTAGGGTGAAGAATATCCCTTCTGCCCGGTGTTGGCCCTCCGCCGGGCCTGTCAGCCCGCCGGGGTAGCCTGACTCAATGGGCGCGATGAATGAGCTGATCAACCGGCAGGGTGTGGAAATACTGGCCCGGATACTGGCTGAGGCCGCTCCGGGATCGGACTGGCCACACGTCGCTGCTGCCGCCGCACAATTGGACGAGCTCAGCCTGCGCGGCCGGACGGATGCGGTGAGCAGTGCGCTGCTGGCGGATGTGCGGCAGCTTCCGGATCCGGGATATCCGACGGCGGCACGCATCTTCCGGAGCGCCCTTTCCGGAGCCGGTTTCACGGGTTGGATCCTGTGGCCGGTTTCCGAGGCCGCCGTCACGCTGGCTCTGGAACCGGCTAACGGCTTGAACCCCGGCCGCGACTTTGACGACTGCCTGGCCCTCCTGTCCGAACTGACCCCGAGTCTGACCGGCGAGTTCGCCATCCGCCGACTGCTGGCCGCGGACCTGGAGCGCTCCCTCGAGATCATTCAGGGCTGGACCGGGCATCCGGATGAGCATGTCCGCCGGCTGGCCAGCGAGGGGACGCGGCCGTACCTGCCCTGGGCGGTGCGGGTACCCGCCGTCGTGCTTCATCCGGAGGCGTCCCTCCCGATTCTGGACGCCCTGTACCGGGACCCCTCCGAGTACGTGCGGCGCTCGGTGGCGAACCACCTCAACGACGTGGCGCGGCACGCGCCCGCTCTGGTGGCGGCGACAGCTGCTGGCTGGCTGGCCGCCCCGGACGCCAACACCGCGTGGGTGGTCAGGCACGGCCTGCGGACCCTGATCAAGAACGCACACCCCGGTGCGTTGGCCCTGCAGGGGTTCGTGCCGGCGTCGCTCGCTGTCACGGGGCCGCGGCTGAACCGGAACTCGGTGTCCATGCCGGGAGAACTGGCTTTCGACTTCGAGATCGCCAATACCGGGAACGGCGATGCCCGGCTCGCCGTTGACTACGTGGTCCACTACGTCAAAGCCAACGGCAGGCAATCGGCCAAGGTCTTCAAGATCGCGGCGCTTACACTCGCCGCCGGTGAGACCCGCGCACTCTCGAAGCGCCATTCATTCCGGCCGATGACCACCCGGGTGCACCACCCGGGGGTCCATGCCCTGGAGCTGCAAATCAACGGGATCCGCCACGGGCATACGGAGTTCGAGCTGCACCTCTGAGCTATTCCGGTTGGGAGGCACTGCGGGTACCTGTATCAACAGCCACTCCCACACACGCGGAATATGCGGTTGGCTATAGAAGTAAGACCCGGGCTCCAGCCCCTGACGAAGTGATGAGGAAACGAAAATGCGAGCAACCATCATGTATGGCGCCGGCGACGTGCGCGTGGAAAACGTGCCCGACCCCGTCATCCAGAATCCGACCGACGCCATCGTGCGGATCGTCAATTCCTGTATCTGCGGCTCCGACCTGCACCCCTACCACGGCATGCCCCCGTCCCGGCAGGGCAGCCCCATGGGCCACGAGTTCATCGGCGTCGTCGAGGAAACGGGCAAGGCCGTGTCCACCCTGCAGAAGGGCGACTTCGTCATCGCCCCGTTCGCCTGGTCCGACGGGACCTGCGACTTCTGCCGTGAAGGTCTGCAGACCTCCTGCCGACACGGCGGGTTCTGGGCCGCCGGCGGAATCGGCGGCGCCCAGGCCGAGGCCGTCCGCGTCCCGTTCGCTGATGGCACCCTGGTCAAGGCCCCGGTGGGTGAGGACAGCGAGCTGCTGCCCTCGCTCCTGACCCTCTCCGACGTCTACGGCACCGGCTACCACGCCGCCATCAAGGCAGGCGTCAACGCCCGGACCACTGTCACAGTCATCGGTGACGGCGCCGTCGGACTGATGGCGGTGCTGTCCGCCAAGCAGCTCGGTGCCGAGCAGATCATCCTGATGGGCCGGCACAAGGCCCGCACTGACCTGGGCATCGAATACGGCGCCACCGACGTCGTCGCCGAACGCGGTGAGGCCGGCATCGAGAGGGTCCGCGAACTCAGCGGCGGCGACGGAACGCACACCGTTCTTGAGTGCGTGGGGCACCGGCCGGCGTACGACCAGGCCCTCGGCGTTATCCGCCCGGGCGGCGTCATCAGCAGGGTGGGCGTGCCCCAGTACGAGGACGCCCCCATCGGTTTCGGCTCCATGTTCGGCCCCAACATCACGCTCACCGGAGGCCCGGCCCCCGTCCGCGCCTACATCGAGACGCTGCTGCCCGGCGTTCTTGACGGCACCGTGAACCCGGGCAAGGTGTTCGACCGCACCATCAACCTGAACGACGTGCCCGACGGCTACCGCGCCATGGATTCGCGCGAAGCACTGAAGGTCCTCGTCCGTCCGTAGCGTCACTCTCGAAAGGAAACAACCATGGCTACCTGGCTCATCACAGGCTGCTCGACCGGACTCGGCCGCGCACTCGCCCAAGCCGTGCTCTCGCACGGCCACAACGCCGTCGTCACAGCACGAAGCCTCACCGCGGTGGAAGACATCGCGGCCGCCTACCCGGACACGGCCCTGCCCCTTCAGCTCGACGTCACCAACAGCGCAGAGATCGGCTCCGTAGTACAGCAGGCCCGGACGCGCTTCGGCGGCATCGACGTGCTGGTCAACAACGCCGGCTACGGCTACCGCTCAGCGGTTGAAGAAGCGGACGACGCCGACATCCGGCAATTGTTCGACACAAACGTCTTCGGCGCCATCGACATGATCAAAGCAGTCCTCCCGGGCATGCGCGCGAACCGGTCAGGGTCCATCCTGAACATCTCCTCGATCGGAGCGCGCATCTCGCCGGCCGGATCCGGATATTACTCCGCAACCAAAGCGGCCCTGGAGGGCTTGTCCGGATCCCTCCACAGAGAACTGCAGCCACTCGGGATCAACGTCACCGTCATCGAGCCCGGCGCGTTCCGCACCGATTTCGCGGGCCGCTCGCTGACCCAGTCAGCGACGGCGATTGAGGACTACGCGGAGACGGCCGGGAAACGCCGCAAGGAGAACGATACGGTCCACGGCACCCAGCCGGGCGACCCGGCCAAGGCGGCGGAAGCCATCCTGGCGGTCGCCGCAAGCCCGAACCCGCCGTCTCTGCTGGTGCTCGGCAGCGACGCGTTCAACGCATTTGCGGCCGTCGCCCAGGCACAGCGCACCGAACTGGACCAATGGCGGGACCTCAGCCTCAGCACGGACATCGGAGGAGAACAACCATGAGCACGCAGAAGCAACCGAAGGCCCCCACCGTCAAGGGACCCGAGGACTGGTTTACCGGCGACGTCTACTTCAACGCGTACTACTCCGGTCAGCGACCCTCCCGAGCCCGGCTGAATCTCGTGCGCTTCACCCCTGGCGCGCACACCGCCTGGCACAAGCACGCTGTCGGGCAGACCCTGCACGTCACGGAAGGCATCGGGTACGTGCAATCGCGTGGGGAAGAGCTGATCAAGCTGCAGCCCGGCGATACCGTCTATACGCCCGCGGGAGAGTGGCACTGGCACGGTGCGACGGAAGACAACTTCATGTGCCACCTCGCCCTGTGGGAAGCGCCAGTGGACAGCGACGAGCCCGAAACAGTCTGGGGTGCCAAGCTCACGGCCAACGAATACCCCTCGACGTAGGAAGACGACAGGCACCCGCAGTAGGGCCGCAGCGCGGCGTTACTGCCGGTGCCTTGCAGTCGGTCCTGGTTCGGCAAAGGCCTCCTCGTGTGTGGCAGCCCAGGAGGCCAATAGCTGCAACGCATCGGCCGTCGGGGAGCCCGCCGGTGCGGTGTAGACGTTCAACACCAGGCCCGGCTCACTGGGCAGCTCCATGGACTGGTAGTTCAAGTCAAGGTTACCCACCACCGGGTGATGCAACCGCTTGAGCCCGCTGCGGTGGAAGACCACGTCCCGGGAAGCCCACCGGTCCCTGAACAGCTCGCTCTGCGTCGACAGCTCGCCGACGAGCCGGATCAGTTCGGGATCGTGCGGATGGCGGCCTGCTTCGAGCCGGAGCATCGCCGCGGCATCGTTGGCGATCTGATCGTAGTCACGCCAGAACTCCCGGGCCGCCGGGTCAAGGTAGGTGAACCGGGTGGTGTTCACAGGCCGGCGCGCATCTTTGAACACGGGCGCGTAAAGGGCCCGCCCCATCCGGTTTGCAGCCAGGATGTCATGGCGGCCGTTGCGAACCCACGCCGGCGCGTCAGCCATGGCATCGAGCACCTGCTGGACTTCGGGCCGGACGGTACCGGCAGGCTTGCTGCGGCTCCTGCGAACCGGCCCGGCGGCGCGGGCGAGGTCAAAAAGGTGCTCCCGTTCGGCTTCGTCCAGCTTCAACGTGCACGCAAGGGCATCCAGCACGCTTTCCGACGCCCCGGCGAGGTTGCCGCGCTCCAGCCGCACGTAGTAGTCCACGGACATGCCGGCCAGCATCGCCACTTCCTCACGCCGCAGGCCGGCGACCCGCCGGTTCCCGCCGTACGCAGGCAAGCCGGCCTCCTCGGGCGAAATCCGCGCCCGCCGGGAACTTAGAAACTCCTTTATGTCCGCGCGCACATCTCCCATACCCCTACGGTAAGCGCCCGCGGTCCCGGGCGGCAGGCACTGTCAGTACCTGCCTGCTCCGCGCCCAAGGAATGGAAGCCCAGACAAGACAAGCCCAGACAAGACCCGGACGCTACCGCTGGGTGGTTCCGCTGGCGGTGGTGCCCAGCATGGCGAGCTCGGCCCGGCTGGGCAGGCCCTCCCAGTCGCCGGCAGTGCTGACGGCGAAGGCCCCCATGACGGCGCCGCGTTGCAGGCGGCCGGCAACGTCCTCGCCGTCGAGCAGGGCAGAGAGGTAGCCGGCGGTGAAGGCGTCCCCCGCGCCCACGGTATCGATGCTTGTCACCGCGACGGCGGGCGCCTCGAACCGCCCGGAAGCTGCGTGGACGCCGGCGCCGGCGGCTCCCCGCTTGACCACGACTTCACCGACCCCCTGCTCCAGCAACGAGGCAGCGAGCGCGGTTTCGGCGTCGTCGTTCCCCAGGAAATCAGGGCCGCTCAAGGCGGCGGACGCCACCAGGTCCAGTTCGTCGTCGGACGCTATCAGGATGCTGGCGTGCCGCGCGATAGGAGACAGCACGGCGCGGGCCTCGTCCCGGGTCCAGAGCCGGCTGCGGTAGTTGACGTCGAGGGAGACCACCACACCGTCCGCTGCGGCACGCTCGGCGGCGTATTCAAACGCCTTCCGGGCTTCCGGGCTGAGGGCGGGGGTGATGCCGGTCAGGTGCAGGACGCGCGGGCCGGCAGCGAGGGCAGTGTCCACGTCGTCCCGGCTGACGGTGGAACCGGCCGAACCTGCGCGGTAGTAGAAGGCCCGGGTTACGTCCGCGGTCCGCTGTTCGAGGAACATCACGCCCGTGCTGCGGGACGGATCCACCCGGCATTGCGTCCGGATGCCCTCGGAGCGGAGCTGCCGCAGGATGTATTCACCGTGCGGATCGGCGCCAACCGCACCGGCCCACGTGACGCTGTGGCCCAGCCGGGCAACGCCCACAGCGACGTTCGATTCTGCGCCGGCCACGTGCATGGCCAGGCTGCCGCCGGCGGACAAAGGCCCGGCGGACCGCAGCGACACCATGGATTCGCCGAAGGTCAGAAGGTCGACGGCGGCGCTCACCGCACGCCCGCTGCCGCGGTCGCTGCGGCCGTCCGGCGGGCAAAGGCGTCCGCCAGGTCCACAAACGCGCGGGCACGCCCGCGCATCGGGGCTAGGTCTCCACCGGAGCCGGCATCACCGAACAATGGCCCGCCAAGCCCGACGGCAATCGCGCCGGCTTCCCAGTAGCCCGCCGCCTCGTCCAGGCCCACGCCGCCCACAGCGATGAACGGGATCCCGGGGAAGGGATCGCGCAGGGCTTTGAGGTAGCCGGGGCCGCCGATTGACGCGGGAAAGAGCTTGACCGCCGTAGCACCGCGGTTCATCGCTTCGTACGCTTCAGTGGGGGTCAGGGCCCCGGCCAGGACAGGAACGCCCTGCCGCGCCGACTCCGCGATCGATGCCGCCAGAGCCGGGGTCACCATAAACTGGCCGCCCGCCTCTGCCACGTTGTGCACGTCCTGAACGGTCAGCACGGTTCCGCCGCCCACGTAGCAGCCCGCCGGCGCGGCAGCGCGGACCTCCCGGATTGCCTCCAGCGCCCCCGGCGTGGTCAGGGCGATTTCGACGAAGCGGAACCCTTCCGCCATCGCGGCGAGGGCAGCCTGCGCGGCGGCCTTGCCGTCCGTGCCGCGCACGATTCCCACGAGCCGCGACTCCTGAATTCCGGACAGCAGGGCTTCGGGCGTGATGTCCGTGCTGTCAGTCATGTTGTCTACCATTCTGCAAAGGCTCCGTCCGAGTGGCGCCAGACCGGCCCGCGCCAGGCGTGGCCGCGCTTGTCTGCGGCGCGGACCACGGCCTCGTCGATTTCAATGCCGAGGCCGGGGCCGGTCAGCCGTTCAATGTGGCCGTCCACGAACTTCAGCGGCGATTTGTCCACCACATAGTCCAAAACTTCGGCGCCCTGGTTGTAGTGGATTCCGATGCTCTGTTCCTGGATCAGGAAGTTGGGCGTCGCGAAGCCCACCTGCAGGCACGCTGCCAGGGCGAGCGGCCCCAGCGGGCAATGCGGGGCCAGCTGGACGTCGTAGATTTCCGCGAGCGAGGCGATCTTGCGGACCTCGGTGATGCCGCCGGCGTGCGAAAGGTCCGGCTGGGCCACGGCAATGCCGGCCTGCAGGGCGGGCAGGAATTCCTGCCGGCTGTAGAGCCGCTCACCGGTGGAAACCGGCGTCGTGGTTGAGGAGGTAAATTCGCGCAGCAGGTGCGTGTTTTCCGGAACCACGGGTTCTTCGAGGAAGAACGGCCGGTACGGTTCCAGCAGCGGCGCCACCCGTCGGGCGTTGGCTAGGCTAAAGCGGCCATGGAAGTCCACCGCGACGTCGCGGTGATCCCCCAGCACCTCGCGGGCCGCGGCAACACGGCGGACGACGCCGTCGATCTCTGCGACCGAGGCGACGGGACTCATCCGGCCGCTGGCATTCATCTTGACGGCGGTCAGGCCCACTTCCAGCTGGGCGCTGATCTGGTCCGCCACTTCGTTGGGTTCGTCCCCGCCCACCCAGCCGTACATCCGGATCCTGTCGCGGACGTGGCCGCCCAGGAGCTGGTGCACGGGGGTGTTGAAGTGCTTGCCGGCGATGTCCCAGAGGGCCTGGTCCAGTCCGGAGACTGCACTGGCCAGGATGGGTCCGCCGCGATAGAAGGAGCCCTTGGTCATGACCTGCCAGTGGTCTTCGATCCGGAGCGCGTCGTTGCCGATCAGCAGCTCCGAGAGCTGGCCGACGGCGGTGCGGACCGTTTCGCTGCGCCCCTCGCAGGTTGCCTCGCCCCAGCCAACGATGCCGCTCTCGGTCTCGATCCGGACAAAGAGCCATCGCGGCGCGACGAGGAAGGTTTCAATTCTGCTGATGATAGTCATGCCGGCCTAGCCCTTCGTAGCGCCGGCGGTCATGCCGGAGACGATGTACTTCTGCGTGAAGAGCGCAATGATCATGATGGGGATGGTCACCACGGTGGCGGCCGCCATCAGTCCGCCCCAGTCGATGCTGGCGTAGGAGACAAAGTCGAAGATGGCCACGGGAAGCGTCTTGGTCTTGGACCCGGACAGCACCAGGGCGAACATAAAGTTGTTCCACGAAAAGATGAAGGACAGGATGCCGGCGGTGGCCATGCCGGCCACGGACAGCGGAAGCGTGATGCGCTGGAACGCGCCGATGGGGGTGAGTCCGTCCACCTGCGCCGATTCCTCTAGTTCCATTGGGAGTGAATCGAAGTAGCTCATCATGATGTAGACGATCAGCGGCAGCGCGACGAACATGTGGCTGAGGATCAGCACCTCGAACCCGCCCACCATTTTCAGGTTGGAGAACACGTAGTACCAGGGGACCAGCAGCGAGACGCCCGGAATGACGCGGGCCATCAGGACCACCAGGGCTGAGCGGTGCATGGTGAACCGGCTCATGGCGTAGGCAGCCGGGACGCCCAGCACCAGCGAGAGGGCCGTGGAGACAAAGGCCACCCAGAAGCTGTTGAAGATGAACACGAAGTAGTTGTTCCGCTGTAGCACATTCGCGTAGTTCTCGAATGTGGGACTGAAGATGAACGATTTGGCGGTGTCGTAGATGTCAACGTTGGTCTTCAGCGAAGCCAGCAGCATCCAGAACAGCGGTGCCACCAGGAACAGCACGACGGCGATAAGGGCGGCTACGCGGAAGACCTTGTAGGCACGGGTGCCGAGGGGCTTCTTTGGGCGGCGGACCGGCCGGGGCTGCCCGGCGGGGGTTCGGTTTTCGATGTCTTCTGTGTTTTCGTTCAGTACGGTCATTTGCTTACCGCTTTCTTGCGCATGGTCAGCAGCCACATGGAGCCGATGATGATCATGAAGAACAGGATCAGCACCGCGGAGGACAGCCCGTACTGGTTGTAGTCGAAGCTCAGCCCGTAGGCGTAGACGTTCAGGGTCTCCACTTCGTGGAAGGATCCGCCGCCCTTGCCCTTGGTGGCGTACAGGATGTCGAAGGTCTTCAGGGCGTCGATGCCCCGGAGCAGGATGGCCACGATCACGGTGGGCATCATGAGCGGCAGGGTAATGAAGAAGAACCGCTGGAACGCGTTGGCGCCGTCCATGCGGGCCGCCTCGTCGGGCTCCTCGGACAGGGAGGTCAGACCGGCAAGCAGGATCAGGACCACCATGGGGGTCCACTGCCAGACGTCCATGAAGATGGTGGTGCCGAGTGCGGTGTCCTGGCCGGACAGCCAGGGCTGGGCGGGGATGCCCACGGCGCCGAGGAGCTGGTTCGCGAACCCGATGTTGGGATCGAAGATCAGCCGCCACATCATGCCAACGGCTACAGGGGTGGCGACGAGCGGCAGCAGGATGGCTACCCGGACCCACTTTTCGCCGCGAAACGGGCGCCAGAGCAGCAGGGCAATGCCCATGCCGAGCGCCACTTCGCAGACCAAGGCAACGCCGGTGAAGGTGAGTGTGCGGCCCACCGCAGGCCAGAAGCGTTCGACGTCGGACAGGACCGTCATGTAGTTTTCCAGGCCGATGAACTCGGTGGCTGCCCGGACGGAGCCCTGCGAGTCGGTCAGGCTCAAGTACAAAGTCCAAGCCAGCGGGAAGATGATCAGGACGCCGACGAAGGCCATCGCCGGGGCTGCGAAGAGCCATTTGCGGTGCCGGTTGGCCCAGTCAGAGAATTTGTCGCGGCCACTGGGGGCACGGCCTGCATTCCGGGCTGCGCTGCGGGGAGAAGTCATTACAGACATGGTTCACCTAAGGAGTTGGGGGGTGAAGAGTGGCCAGGGCGGGACGGCAGCGTCACTGCCGTCCCGCCGGGGCTGTTGGGGGCACCGGGCCACATTGGCTGAGCCCCGGTGCACCGCGTGCGTTACTTCTTTTCGCTGTCCAGGAACTTCTGGAAGGCCTCATGGGCCGAGTCCGCTGCTGCGGAAGCGTCGGCGCCGGTGATGCTGGCAACAATCGGCTCGCCCACGATTTCGCGGGCCTTGCCTACGGTGACTACCTCGGGACGGTCGTGGCCCACGCCGTTTTTGGCGCTGGTGGCAATGGCTTCGGCCAGATCCTTCGGGTACGTGGCGGTTCCCGCGGAGTCAGCCCAGACGGAGGCGCGGGGTCCGGGGACGCCGGCCTTCTGTGCGGCCAGGGTGCGTTCCTTACTCGTGGCCCACTGGATGAACTTCCAGGCGTTGTCCTGGTTGCCCGAAGCCTGGTTCACGGCCAGGCCCCATGACGGGATGTTGTACGGCTTGGAGCCGGCGGGACCGGCGGGCAGTGCGGCGAACCCGACCGTGTCGGCCACCTTGGACTTGGCAGGATCGGTGGCGTTCTTGTAGAGCGAGTCTGCCTCGGTGTAGAAGGCGGCCTTGCCCTGCGTGAAGATTGCCATCGCTTCGGGCCAGCTCATGTCCGTGCTGACGTTGGCGGGGCCGTAGTTCTTGATCAGGCCACCGTAGTAGGCGTAGGCCTTTTTGGCAGCAGCCGAGTTGACCGTGGACTTGCCGCTGGAATCGGTGAAGTCGCCACCGAAGCTGTACAGGAAGCTGGAGAACTGGGTGACAGCAGCGGACTTGCCGGTGCGGGCCACAAAGCCGGCAGTGTCCGGGTTGGCTGCCTTGATGGCCTTGGCGGCCGCTTCAAGCTCCTCCATCGTCTTGGGAACCTCAAGGCCGGCAGCCTTCAGCAGGTCCTTGCGGTAGTAGAGGACTTCGCGCTCGGTGATGATGGGGACGCCCACAACCTTGCCGTCCGCCGTGGTGGCCTTGACCGGGCCCTCCTGGTAATCCTTCCAGTCCCAGCCCGAATCCGAGGAAACCTTGCTGGTCAGGTCCGCGAGGTAGCCGTTCTTCGCGAACGCCTTGCCCTCCTGGAGCGGGCGGTACATCATCACGTCGATCTCGTCGCTGCCGGCGTTGAGCTTGACGTTGTACTGATCCGAAAGCTGGTCTTCGCCGAGCTGGGTCAGTTCCACCTTGAGCCCGGAGGACTTCTCGAATTCCGGAATGGCGGCCTTGATGCCTTCGGTCCAGACGTGGTTGGCGAGAGTCACCCGGACTACGCCCGATTCCTTGGCGTCGCTGCTACCGCTGCCGCCGCAGGCTGTCAGGCCCATTGAAAGTGCCGCGGCGACTGCCGCGTACTTCATTACTGAACGTCGCTTCATGACGACTCCCTTGCTTTTAGGCTGACCTCACTGTCCAGCCAACTACAAATGCATCTTTACATCTGCTCTGGAAGAGAGCATAGGTAAATAAGGCAGACTTAAACAACCCCTTTTGGTAACGAGTATGATTTATCTATGAAAACCCCAAAGGCGGAGTCCCCTACTGACCGGCATGCTGCGTTGGTCCAGAGCCTCGGACTCGCCATCGCAGAGGGGTCCCTTGCCCAGAATTCGGTGGTGCGGCTGGACGAGCTGGAGGCGCAGCACAAGGTATCCCGCTCAGTGGTCCGGGAAGCCGCCCGGGTCCTGTCATCGAAAGGCATGCTGGCATCCCGCAGGCGGTTCGGCACTGTGGTGCAGCCCGAGGACTCCTGGAATCTGTATGATCCCCAGGTGATCCGCTGGCGGCTGGCTTCGTCCCGGCGGCTGGAGCAGCTTCAGGCCCTCAACGAACTCCGTGGCGCGATCGAACCCCAGGCCGCCCGGCTCGCGGCCGAGCGCGCGTCATGGGATGCCGGCAGCGATCTTGTCTCCCTGGCAGCGCGGTTATGGGCCGCGGGTCAGCGCGGAGAGCAGGAGGAGTTCCTGCGGCTGGACGTGGAGTTCCATGCCGCCGTCCTCAAGGCTTCCGGCAACGCCATGTTTGCCCAGCTCCAGAATCTTGTGGCCGCGGTCCTCACCGGACGGACGGAACACGGCCTGATGCCGGCCCTGCCGCAGCACGAAGCACTGCAGCTGCACGTTGACGTGGCCAGCGCCATCCAGCGTGGTGAGGCCAGCGCGGCACACGCCGCCATGAGCAGGATCGTGGAACAGTTCGCCGAAGAGGTTGGCCATATCTGGTCCGAACATTACGCCGACGACGTGCCGGACGCGTCCCTGCAGCACGCAACGGAGGCCGACGGCGCCCCCCAATTGCCGCCGTCGGCCTCCCCTTCACCCATCGGCAGCTAGAACGAACCCGTGGTGAACTGCCAGGTCGTGGTGGCCAGCTGATTGCCCGCGAGGTCGCGGATGGACGTCCCGCCGCCGGTGACGGTCACTGTGTATTTCGTCTTGGCCGCAAGGGTGTTCTGCGGGTCCAGGATCCACTGGTTGCCGGTGCCGTTGCGGACGACGGCGGCCGGGACCACGGCCCCTGTGGCGGCGTTCCTCACCGTGAACGTGGCCGTGCCGACGCCCTGGACTGGCTCACTGAAGGTCACCGAGAGGTTGTTGTTCCGCCTGACCAGGATGGAGTTGCTGCCCGGCGTGAACCCCGTGACCGTGGGCGCCGGGCCGGTGGTGAACGTCCAGCTCGTGCTGGCCAGCGGTGTGCCTGCGGTGTCTCGGATGGCGGTGGCGCCACCCACCAGCGTCGCCGTGTAGGTGACATCCTCGGCCAGGTTGGCGGACGGATCCAGGGTGGCCGTTCTGGTTGTGGCGTTGTAGCTCACCGTTGCCGGCATGGCAGTGCCGGCGGCGTTCCGGAGCACATATGTTCCGGTGCCAACCCCTTGGACGGCCTTGCTGAACGTGGCCGTTACGTTGCTGGCGACGGGCACCGCCGTCGACTGCGGTCCGGGTGATTTGGCCGTAACTGTGGGGGCAGGGGCGGGCGCTGGTGCGGGGGCGGGTGCTGGTGTTGGTGCTGGCGTAGCCGGCGCCGTGGCGTACAGCAGGCGGTTCGGCGTGCCGGCTCCGGAGCCCGTGATGACTCCGGCGGTGGCGTTCGAGGTCAACGCAGAAGCGACCTGGGCCGGGGTGAGTGCCGGGTTCTGGGACAGCAGCACCGCCGCGGCGCCGGCCGTGTGGGGCGCTGCCATGGACGTGCCGGACATGGAGGCAGTTGCCGTGGACGACGTGAAATACGCGGAGGTGATGCCGACGCCGGGTGCATACAGATCCACGCAGGAACCGAAGTTGGAGAAGGAGGCCTGGCGGTCGGCGGAATCGCTGGCCGCCACCGTGACCGCTGCCGGGAGCCGCGCCGGCGAGCTCCCGCTGGCGTCCGCGGCGGAGTTGCCGGCGGCAACCACTGCCGTGACGCCGTCGTTGATGACACCCTGGAGCGCGGAATCCACGGCTGCGCTGGCCGCCCCGCCCAGGCTCATATTCACCACGGCGGGTGTTCCGGCGGCGTGGTTGGCGGCGATCCAGTCCAGGCCAGCCACCACGTCGGAGTTGAAGCCGGAGCCGGAGCAGTCCAGGACCCGGACGGGGACGATCGTTGCGGCCTTCGCCACGCCGTAGGTGGTTCCGGCCACCGTCCCGGCCACGTGCGTGCCGTGGCCGTTGCAGTCGCCCGAGCCCCGGCCATCAGCTACGGCCGTCCAGCCTGCCGCCACCCGGCCGGCAAACTCGGAGTGCGAGGCGAGCACGCCGGTGTCCACCACGTAAGCGCTGACTCCGGCGCCGGCGGCGGTCCAGGTGTAGGAACCCGAGAGCGGCAGGGCCCGCTGGTCCACCCGGTCCAACCCCCACGGCGCGGGCTGCTGCGTCGCGGACACGGTAAGGGGCGCATCCACCTCCACGGATGCGACGCCGGCCGAGCGGGACAGTGCCGCGGCTTGCGCCGGCGTCGCAGTGACCACGGCGCCGCGCAGGGCGTGCGAAAAGGAGCGGCCGACGCCGATGCCCTGGGACTTCAGGCGGGCCGCCTCAGCAGGGACGTCAGTTTCCGCGGTGTAGCGGACCAGGTACCGGACGCTTGGGTCGTTGCCGGCCGGCGCAACGGCCGCGGCGGGCAGGCCGGAGGCGGTCAGGGCCACCGCAGATATCAGCATGGCGGCAGCGGGCAGCACAAAACGGAAGGTGCGCATGGTGGGGTCCTAGCGTGGCGGTCTGGACTGTTGTGGGCGGCGGAAATCCCCGCTTAGCACCAGAATAGGAGCCCGCAACCCGACGTGCCCGGGAATTGAGCCGATCCTGCGCCAACCCTTCGACGGCTGCGGAATTCTGTGGCTTCCCTTGATGATCTGCACTCGGCGCTTAAGTTATCCGCACCTCAGTCCTCCGTGGACGTGGTCCTGTTGGAGTGGTAAGTCCGCCACGTATGTTCAGGCTCGAAGCCCAACAGGCGCCGGGCCTTGTCGATGGACAGCATGGTCTCGTGTTCGCCCAGATCCTTGGTCACGGTGACGTTGGGGAACACCTCCGCGGCAAGGCTGGCGCTGGAACGCGTCATGACGGTGTCCGCGTTCGCGATGATGAAAGCCTCGAATCCAGGCTGGCCGTTTTCCAGCGCACGCGCCACAGCCTGCGCGCCGTCGCGCCCGTCGATATAGCCCCAGAGGTTCCACTTGCGAAGCGTGGCGTCGGCATCGAACGACGGGAACCGTTCGTAGTCCTCAGGGTCCATGACGTTGGAGAACCGCAGGCCCGTGATGCTCAATTCCGGATCCCAGCGCGTCAGCTGGATCGCCATCTGCTCCTCGAGGTGCTTCACGAGCGAGTAGGTACTTTCCGGCCGGGCGGGGTATTCCTCATCCACGGGGATGTAGGGAGGGTCCACGTCGAAGGGCAGTCCCAGCACTGTCTCGCTGGAGGCGTAGACCACCTTTTTGATCCCGGCCCGCCGGCACGCCTGGAAGACGTTGTACGTGGACAGCATGTTGTTCTCGAACGTGGCCGCGTCCGGCATTAGGCCCGGTGCGGGTACGGCGCCCAAGTGGACAACGGCGTCGAACCCGGTGAGCCTGCTGTCAAGGCTGAAAAGCACATCCAGGACCTGCCCGTAGTTGCGCAGGTCCACGATGGCAAGCCCCGGGCTCCGTTCCCCAGTCCTGTCCAGGTTCATCACCTGGTGGCCCTCCTCGGTGAGCCTGCGGACCACGTGCCGTCCCAGTTTTCCGCTTCCGCCGGTCACTGCAATCTTCATGGTGTCACTCCTGGTGCTAGGAACTTTTCGACGGCGGCGATGGCACGTGTGGTGATGGCGCCGGGGTCACCGCTGCCGTCCACCGAAACCACCATGCCCCGGCCGGCGTAGACCGCCACGACCTCGTGGGTTTCGCGGTGGTAGAGGTCCAGCCGGCGCCGGAACACCTCGATGGTGTCGTCCTTCCTACCCTGTTCCTTGGCCCGCTGTAGCATCCGTTGCTCGAGTTCGGAATCGGGGGCGCGGAGTTCCACCACGGCGTCGAGACGGTGGCCCTGCGAAGCCAGCATGTTGTCCAGTTCCATGATTTGAGGAGCTGTGCGGGGGTACCCGTCCAGCAGGAAACCGGGCTGCAGATCGGCGTCGAGGAGCCGGTCCTTCACCAGGGCGTTGGTGAGCTGGTCCGGCACAAAAGCACCGTCGTCGAGATACTTGGCGGCCTCCAGACCCAGCGGCGTCTCCTGGCCGACGTTGGTCCGGAAGATTTCTCCCGTGGATACCGTCGGGATGCTGAAATGCCTGGCGATGTGCACCGCTTGGGTGCCTTTCCCTGAGCCCGGCGGCCCGATGATGAGCAGTCTGGTCATGTTCCTGTCCCTCCGCGGCGTCCTTGCCGGCTGGTCTCGGGTTCACCGCCGGCAGCGCCAACGTGTGCCTCATTCTGCCCATAAGTCGCAGCACAACACCAGCCTCCGGGAGGGCACCTGGAGGCTGGCGTTGTTGTGAAGGGTCTGCCATGCCTGCGGGGTGTCGCCTATCCCTGTGTCGCCTGTCCCTGTCCCATTCGACGCCGAGGAGTGGGCCAGCCTAACCGAGTAGACCAAGTAGGGCGGGAGCTTTTAGGAGAAGAAAGACAAGTACCTACCCACGTTGTTATGGGTAATTACCCATGGAACCTTTGGGCTATCGGTACTCAGCCAGGGGCCGCAACCAGCCAAACAGAAACACCGGCCGGCACAGCGAGTGCATCGGTCTCAACAAAAAGGGGAAATCCTCATGCGCAAAATGTCCAAGAAGAACAAGATCGTCGCAGTTTGTGCCGCTGCAGTCCTGACCAGCGTGGGAGGCGGAGTCGCTTTCGCCTACTGGACCACCACGGGTTCCGGTACCGGCTCCGGCGCAACTGGTACAAACGTCGCGATCTCGGTCGTGCAGACCAGCACTGTCACTAGTCTGCAGCCGGGCGGGGCACCACAGCTGTTGAACGGCAACTTCGACAACGGCAACACCAGCCCGGTCTACGTTACCGACGTGGTAGCGAGCATCGCGAGCGTGACCCCTGTCGGGGCAGGGACCTGTGACGCTACCGACTTCACCCTCGCAGGCGCCACGATGGCCGTAGGCGCGGAAGTGCCAGCCGGTACCAGTAAGGGCTCGTGGACCGGTGCGACGATCGCGTTCAACAACAAGGCGACCAACCAGGACGGCTGCAAGGGCGCCACGGTCAATCTCGCGTACGTCAGCCACTAATGACACCCGTCGGTGGGCCGGGTGCTGTAGCCCGGCCCAGCGACGGACCAACAAACCATTCGAAACACACCCGTTCAGAAGGGGTACGAGATGCAGAAGCAACGATGGTCCTTCCCGCCGTCCGCTCGCTCGGCCAGGACCGCCGTTAAGCTGCTGCTGCTCGGACTGCTGGTCATGCTGGTCCCGGCCGGTGCACTGCTCGCCGCCAGCCAGAACGTCAAGCCCGGCATCACCCTGCAGATCTCGCCTGCAAGCCAATCCATCGAGCGGGCCAAGACCGCCAGTTATATGGTGACCGCCACGTCAACGGGCGGTTTTTCCGGTGCCGTCTCGCTCAGTGCAAGCGCAATGCCTGGCGGATCCTCTGCCACCTTCTCGCCGTCGTCCGTCACCTTGAGCACAGGCAGCACAGCCACAGCAACGATGAATGTGTCGACCAGCCAATCCAGCCCGATCGGGACCTACAGCCTCAGCATCAGCGGCGTCAGCGGCAAAGTCAGCGGCACCGTTTCTGCCGGGCTGACCGTTAATTATCCGATTTCCAGTTCATTCTCGATAAGCGCGACGCCCGCCTCCGTGACCGTGCCGCCAGGTTCCATCGGTGTGTATTCAATCCAGCTCTCCCGCAACAACTTCGCCAGACCGGTCAACCTGAGTGTGTCAGGTGGCCTGCCGTCAGGTTCCACCCCCGCCTTCGCGCCGAACCCGGCCACTGGCAACTCTTCGACACTGCAGATCACCACGCCATCCAATGCTTCGGATGGCACCTACACGCTTAAATTGGTGGGCTCCGGGCCCGATGCCAATGGCACAACCCAATTTGCCTATGCCAGCGTTCAACTGGTCATCGACTCGACACAAAAGGATTTCACCCTCTCTGGAAACCTGGCAGGCCAGCTGGCGCCGGGCACGTCCCTCCCGCTGGATCTCGGCATCACCAATCCGAATAAAAAGGCCTTGGCGCTGACCAACCTGTCCGTCTCGATCAAGAGCGTGACCCGGACTGCCGACGCCATCGCCCGGAACCTCCAGTGCGGGACAGCCGATTACACGGTGACGCAGTACAGCGGCCCGTACCCGCTGACAGTGCCGCCCGGCAGCACCTCGCTGTCCGGCCTACGTATCCCTGCGAACCAGCGGCCGCAGTTCAGAATGCTCGACACACCCGCCAACCAGGACGGATGCAAGGGCGCAACCCTCCAACTGGTTTACTCCGGATCAGGACAAGGTAACTGAGATGAATTCCATGGGATGGATGAGGGCCAGCCGTGCCCGCGGTGCCAAAGTGGCAGTCCTGACGGGCGTGCTGTCTTTGGCGATCGGCGCCGGGACAGCGTATGGGTACTGGGCCACCGACGGCTCCGGCAGCGGGTCCGCTGCCGCCGGCACCATGCAGACTGTCACAGTGGACGCGCTCATTCCCGGTGACACTCCGGCGTCGACCCTGATTCCAGGCGGGACTGCCGACGTTGTGCTGCGCGTAACCAATCCCAACCCCTATTCCGTCCAGGTATACAGCGTCAGCAACAACGGCCCAGCCAGCGCCGACAACGCCCATCCTTCCTGCACCACCACGGGCGTCACCTTCGCCGGCTCTCCCGGTCCACTCAGCCCGGCCGTTTCCATCGCAGCGAATTCGAGCACCTTGGTCACTCTTCCCGGGGCGGCGAGCATGAACGCGACGTCGCAGTCAGCCTGCCAGGGCGCCACCTTCCACCTTCCAGTCACGTTGGCGGTCCGAAAATGAGCACTCAATCACGACACCAGATGCCCCGCGCCGGCTGGCTTAGGACCCGTGCCCCCTGGGTAGTGATCGGAATCCTCCTGGTGTCCGGCATCGGTTCCGCGGCCTACGCGTTCTGGCAGTCCATCAGCAGCAGCAATTTCGCCGTCGCGGCCGGCGACGTCGTCATGCCCGGAAGCAAGCCATCCGCCTCTGTCACTGGAGCCAACATCTCCGTCAGCTGGCCCGCCGGTTCGACCTCGGACGGCCGTGCTGTCACCGGCTATACCGTGGCCCGCTACAACGCCACTACGGGCGGATCCAAAACCCCAGCCACGGGCGCCTGCGGCGGCACCGTCACGGTCCTCAGTTGCGCGGAACAAAACGTCCCCGGCGGAACGTGGTACTACACCATCACCCCCACCATCGCACTCTGGAACGGCGCAGAAAGCCCACGCAGCGATGGCGTCAACAGTGACACCACGCCTCCAGTGGCCTCCGTGGCGTCCATTTCCCCGACGCCCAACGCGTCCGGCTTCAACAACAGCAGCCCCGTCATCGTCAACCTCACAGCCCAGGACAACGCAGGCGGGTCCGGCGTCGCCTCGATCACCTACGCAGTTGATTCCGGCAGCCCGACGACGGTGAACGCCGCCAACGCAGCCGTCACCGTGAGCGGTGACGGTACACACGTCGTGTCGTATTTCGCGACGGATAACGCGGGCAACGCAAGCGCCTCCCAGAATCTTGCGGTCAAAATCGACACGGTGGCGCCAGGAAGGCCTTCCATCATCGTGCCCACGTACGTGAACATCGCCAACGTGGCCGGTGTCCCCGTCAACGGCACAGCTGAGCCCGGTTCAACGCTGACCCTTACAGTTGCCGATGCCGGGGCGGCCCACACGGTGTCACAGACAGTGACAGCCAGCGGCGCCGGAGCATGGACCGCAGCCGGCCTCAATCTGACCTCCCTGGACCAAGGCACCGTCACGTACACCGCCAAAGCCACCGACGCTGCCGGCAACACTGGACCCAAGGTAACCGTCACCAGCATCAAGGACACACTCGCCCCCGGCGCCCCAACGATCTCTGCCCCGCTGTACGTCAACGGCGCCAACGTTGCCAACGTGCCGGTCAACGGCACGGCGGAGGCCGGCGCGGCAGTAACTCTGCGCGTTACCGATGCAGGGGCCGCCCACACAGTGTCGCAAACTGCGACGGCCAGCGGCACCGGTGCATGGTCCACAACCGGGCTCAACCTGACCGCACTCAACGACGGCGCGGTCGCGTACACAGCCACCGCTACCGACGCAGCCGGCAACACCGGGACTACCGTCACTGTTACCAAGACCAAGGACACACTCGCCCCCGGGCTGCCGACGGTCAGCGTTCCACCGTTCGTCAATACCGCCAATGTGGCTAACGTCCCGGTCAGCGGCACGGCCGAACCGGGCGCAACGGTTGCCCTGACCGTCACAGACCCTGGGTCAGCCCACACGGTGTCACAAACTGTGACGGCCAACGGTGCTGGCGCATGGTCCGCCACGGCCCTTAACCTGACCACGCTGAACCAGGGCACGGTCACCTACAAGGTCACTGCCACCGATGCGGCCGGCAATGCCAGCGCCACCGCGACCACGACGAACACGAAGGACACGGTTTCCGCCACTCCCGTAGTCACCCCTCCTCCCTCCGTGAATATCAGCAATGCGGCCAGTGTCCCGGTGAACGGCACGTCCGATGCGGGGGCCTCGGTCGCTCTCACCATCACCGACGCCGGTTCCGTTCACTCCATCAGCCGGACTGTCACTGCTAATGGCTCGGGAATCTGGTCCATCGGCACGGTCGATCTGGGCACATTCAACTCTGGTGTCATTAGTTACTCGGCGACGGCAACGGACCCGGCAGGCAATATCAGCGCCGCAGGTACAGCAACAAACACTAAGGACGTCGTGGCGCCAACGGTCACAGGGGTCGCGTTGGCCGGTGGAACTGGAGCCGCCGACAGCGGAGACTCAGTGACCATCACTTATTCGGAACGCATGGATGCCACCAAGTTCTGCGGCGCCTGGACCAACTCCGGCACCGGAACTCAGAATCTGAACGCCTTTGATGACGTGACCGTCACGCTGACGGACAACGGGTCCAACGACAAACTGACGGTCTCCAGTGTTGCATGTCCCTCCCTCAATATCGGGACAGTGAACCTGGGCGGAAACTACCTTAACTCGGGGACGGCAACGTTCCAAGGCACGGGCAACGGCAAGGTCTCCTCTGTTCAATGGGATCCGCTGACCTTCAAGCTCACCATCGTCCTCGGAAACCTCAAAACCGGGACAGTATCCTCGGGCGCCACCGTTGGAAACCCGTCCTACACCCCGCCGTCGGGCCTATCCGATGTGGCCGGGAACCCGCTCGCGACAACAACGTTCAACAACTCTGCAAGTACGTCAAGGTTCTGACACCCGGCACTGCCGGCGTCAGAACCCGGAGGGCCTGACACCTCGGCTTCCAATGAGGTAGTACCTGCTGAAACCCCTGGACCTAGCTAAGGTCCAGGGGTTTCAGCGGGAGGCACTGGCTGCACACGACCGGAATCTAGCGACCAGCATCTTCCCCGGGCTTGGTGGCCAGAACGTGAGCCGCCCGATGTGCCCCCTGCCTGGACTTCTTATGGCGCTTCCCACGGCCCCGGCCTGTATATAATTCTGGTTATCGGTTTAGCAGCAGGCCGTTGGAGTTCGTCGATCCAGCGACCGTCGCCACCTATTGCCACTACGGCAGGTTGTGCGGGGTGTTGCCGGCTCGTTTGACCTGAGCGAATGGCACTAAGAACCGTGGCCAGCGAGTCAACAGCAAAAAAGCTACATCAATCACTGAGCACCTGCACGAAGAACTCCTCAACAGCTCCGACGTCGAGGAGTTCCTTGATGAGCTCGCCCGGGTGTCGGCCCGCAATCTTTCCGAACCCGGCGACGAAGTGCTGTGCGGCATCACGCTCCTGCGCCAGCGTAAGGCGGCCACCATTGCCAGCAGCGGCGCCGCTGCCCGCGCTGTCAGCCAGATTGAATATCAGTCCGAGCAAAGCCCGGGCATGGCCGCGTCGCTGGAGCAGGTGACGGTCCATGTCCCTGACGTGAAGGACGAAGCGCGCTGGCCGGAATACTGCGAAGCCGTCCTGGCCCAAGGCATCCGTTCAGTCCTGGCCATCCCGTTCCGGCTGGAGGGGGAAACCAAAGCCACCCTCCTCCTCTATTCCCACCGGACCTCCCGCTTCGAAGGCCGCGTCCTGAAGGCTGCCGAGGACTTCGTCCGCCAGACTTCCCTGGCCCTCCGGCTGGCCGTGCGTTTCGCCCACTACAGCGAGACGGCGGCGCATCTGCGCGCCACCCTCGAATCACGCACGGTGATCGATATGGCCGTGGGCGTCATCATGGCCCAGAACCGGTGCAGCCAGCAGGAGGCCTTTGACCTCCTCAAAGCGGCGTCCAGCACGCGCAATTCCAAGCTGCATATCGTCGCAGCGGCCGTGGTGAACGCGCTGGGCCAAGGGCCGGCCCGGACGCACTACGACGGCTGAGCCCCGCCCCCGCAACCGGCGGCCGGCAAGGTGACCGCTGAGACGACCGGCGGGCAGTTTGCGGAATACGTGATTATGACGTTTTCCACCCCGCCGGCCCCGTACACTGGTGGCAAAGCAGGCTGAGGGGCTTTCATGGAAACAAAACGCATCTGCCTTGTCATCGAGGACAACGATGACATCCGCGGTCTGATCACGGTGGTCCTGACCCGCGCAGGCTTTTCCGTGCGTTCGGTTGCTAACGGCGCCGAAGGAATTGCCGCTGCCGCTGAACCATCGGTTGCGCTGATCACCCTGGACCTCGGCCTGCCGGACATGGACGGGCACGTCGTAGCCCGGGCAATCCGTGCCTTAAGCACCGCTCCCCTGCTGTTCCTCACCGCCAGGTCCGAGGAGGACGACATTCTGGCCGGAATGGCCTCCGGCGCTGCTGCCTACCTGACCAAGCCCTTCCACCCCAAGGAACTGCAGGAGCTCGCACTGCGGCTCTGCCCGGCGGACGCCACCGCCTGCCAGAAGCCGACGCCACAACGGCAGCAGTAAGCCGCACCTTCGCGCCTGCCCACCCACTCACCCACTAGGGGGGGCGCGCGAGGGAGCCGAAAGGTCCCGGCCGGCTGCAGCTCCCGGTGGCGATCGACGGCGTCGTGGTTTCCCCGGGAGACAGCGTCACCTCCCGAATTCGCCGGAACGGTGCGGGGTCGCCGTAGCTCTACGGCCGCCCCGCACCGTTCCGGCGATCCGGCGATCCGGCGATCCGGCGATCCTGCGGCCAAGGAGCCACCCCTTCACAGGCGCAGCACATCCTCGGCAAATCGAAGCGATAGCTTGGTTGCCTACAAATGAGGCATGACTCCTCTCAAGAACAAACCACGCAAGGGCAGCCACGTTCGGCGCGCCGTCGTCGCCGGGGCCGTTGCCCTGACGCTTTCGGCAGGAGGTGCCACGGCCTGGGCGTTGGACCGGTTTGTGGTCCAGCACGTGGAAATCTCGGACGTCTCCGCGTACCAGGCCAGCCAAACGGGAACCAGCCAGGGCACGACGGCGGCCACCACCAGCGATTCCGCCGCCACCGCCGTCACCACAGACACGTCCTACGAGTCGGACAGCTCGAACATCAACATCTCCACGGTGACCACCGGCAGCGGCGACAGCACCGTCACCTACTACGTTGCCGACGTCTTGCTTGGCGATGCCACCACCCTCTAATCAGCCTTCGCCAACGACAGCTTCGGCGAAAACATCATCGAAACCACCTCGGCCATCGCGGCGGCCAACAACGCGATCTTCGCCATCAACGGCGACTACTACGGCTTCCGCGATACCGGCATCGTGATCCGCAACGGCGTGGTGTTCCGCGACGACGGCGCCCGCCAGGGCCTGGCCTTCTACCGCGACGGCACCGTCAAGGTCTACGACGAAACCGCCACCACCGCCGAGCAAGGCCTGGAGGCCCAGCACATCGTGATGTCCGGCGGCACGGCCAACATCACCGCGAACGACGACGGCGTGAACGCCTCGGGCGGGGCCTCCACCTCCAACTCGGCCCAGGTCGGGATGGGCGGCGGCGAGATGGCCGTGGGCGACTACACCGCGGAAATCACCGGCGGCTCGCTGACCATCAACGCGCAGGGCGACTGCCTGGACTCCAACGGCAACGCCAGCATCTCCGGCGGCACCGTGGTGGTCAACGGCCCAACGAACTCAGGCAACGGGGCGCTGGACGTCAACGGCGAACTGACCGTCACCGGCGGCACTGTTGCGGCGGCCGGCAGCGTGGGCATGGTGGTCACACCGGGCACCGCCTCGACGCAGTCCGGCGTGCAGGTCACGCTCGGATCGGCTGTTCCGGCGGGCACGGTGGTGCAGATCGCCGATTCCGCGGGCACCGTGACGGCCGGCGAGTACACAGGTGCCCAGGGCCCGGGTGGCGGCGGCTTCGGCGCCCGCCCGTAGGGTGTGTTGCTAAAGCTGGCTCTTTGGCCATACGCCGCCGCGCAGGTCGACAGCGCGTAGACCTGAGAACCTGGCGGAACTCGATCCGAAACTACCCCAGCTCCAGCTCCAGGCATTCAGGTCCGAGCGCCGGGACCAGGATCCGGGCGTGCTGCACCAGTACCTCGCGGGGATGGGTGCCCTCGACGCAGATGGCAACCATGCCCGCGGCAGCTACGGCACCCAGGCCCGGCAGCGAGTCCTCAAACACGGCAATGCGGGCAGGGTTCTCCAGCCCCAGCGCGGCGGCAGCGCGCTGGAAGCCTTCCGGATGCGGCTTGCCCTCCGAAACATCCTCGTCCGTCACGACGACGCCGAACAAGTCCAGCAGGCCCGCCCGTTCCAGGGCAGGAAGTACCTGCGGTCTGCTGGCCCCTGTCACAACGGCCAACTTCAGTCCCGCGGCGTGAAGAGCGCGCACCAGCTCACAAGTGGCCGGCCGGATCAGGCTCTCGCGTACCACCCGGGCACTGTAGGACGCGTCGATGAGTCCCAGGAACTCATCCACCCTGCGCACCGGTCCGGAGGCCAGGGCAAGGATCGAAGCCATGATTTCGCGGTCGCTGCGGCCGGCCAGGTCCTCCTGGTACTGCCGTTCGGTGATGGTGACGCCGCACTCGGTGTCGGCCAGTTCGATGAACAGGTCCCGCAGCACGCTCTCGTCATCGGAGAGCGTGCCGTTGAAGTCAAAGAGAGCGCCATCAAAGGTGGCCAGGGTTGATGTGGTGCTGGCGGCGGCTGCGCCCATAGCGTGATTCCAATCTGCAGATGGTGGTGCTTCCGACGGCAATTTTGGCGGCGCGACCGCCGTTCAATGCGCTCAACGGCAAGCAGAGTTCGGTCTAGACCATTTGGTCCCGTGTGACAGTGTAGCCGGGATTAATCCGCCGCCGGCCACGCCCCGGCGGACGCCTGCGTACGCCGGGCAGAGCTGCGCCGCGGCCGGCCGGAAACTGGCCGGCGAATGGACCTATGCTTGGTTTCGGGGCCATTCGCTTCACTGAGGCCTCACCGGGGCGGTATGAAGGAGTCGAAAATCAACACCGACGAGTTGCTGGAGCAGGCGCAGAATCTCACCTTCGATCCGTCCTTGCCGGCCCATCAGGTGGTCCACGGCTGGTTGACGGACCTGGTTCTGGCCGGCTCGCTGACCCTGGGCAGCAAGCTTCCCGCCGAACGGCAGTTGGCGAGTGCACTGGGCATCAGCCGGATGACTCTCCGCCAGGCCCTGGACACCCTGCAGCATGAAGGGCGCCTCATCCGCGCCGTTGGCGGCCGCGGCGGTTCCTTCATTTCGGAGCCCAGGGCCTCGGTGGATATCTCGAATCTGATGGGACTCAGTGCCCAGTTGCTCAAGAGCGTCCACAGTGCGTCCTCCCGCCTGCTCGACGCCGAAACCGGCCCCGCCGGCAGACTGGTTGCGGAGGCCCTGCAGCTGCCGCCCGACGCTGAAGTGCACAGGATTCGCCGCCTCCGCTACGCCGCCTCGACACCGGTGGTCCTGGAGGACTCGCACTTCCCGGCGGACCTGTTCCCCGGGCTACTGAGCCGGCATCTCACCGGTTCAATGTATGCGGTTATGGGCGAAGAGTATGGCCTGGCGCCGTTCTCCTCCGTTGAAGAGCTGAACCCCTCCGTGGCTGGCCCGGCGAATTCGAAGCTGCTGGAAATCGGTCCCAGCGCTCCGGTGCTGACCATCAAGAGAACCGCCCTCTGCGAGGACGGCCGGCCGGTGGAGTACTCGGAGGATGTGATCCGCACTGATCGGCTGCGGATCATCGTCTCCGGCCGCGTAGACCCCTCCGGGCGGTAGCCGGCTCCGCCCCGACCCCAGGCCGTAGCGGACCTGCGCAGATGAACTATGGTCTAGACCATAGTTCATCTGCATGACACTTTGCCTTCATCAGGAAGCAACATTGCGCTGCGACGTTGGAGTCTCCACGCCGGCCTCTGCGCCACCTAGAAATCTGGAGAACACCAATGAATCCCCTAGCCATTTCGACGGCTTCACCTTCGTCAGCAGTCTCCCGCCGCGGACTGATGCGCGGCGCCCTGGGGTTGGCAGGCCTTGCCGCAGTGGGCGGCTCCCTGACTGCCTGCGGCAGCACGCCCAATGGCGCGGCCCCTGCCGGAACCAGCCTGGCTGAGATCATCACCGGTGCCCAGAAGGAAGGCAAGGTCCAGCTCATCGCCGTGCCGGGGGACTGGGCCAACTACAAGGGCCAGTTCGAGGGCTTCAAGAAGAAGTACGGCATCGAGACCCCGGTCGCCAACCCGGACGCCTCCAGCGCCGATGAGCTCACGGCGGTGAAAAACCTCAAGGGACAGGACACCCAGCCAGACGTGATTGATATCGGCTACTCCTTCACCAAGCCCGCCATCGACCAGAAGCTGATCGAGGCCTACAAGCCGAGCAACTTCGAGGAGATCCCGGCCGATTTGAAGGACCCCGACGGAATGTGGGTCGGGGCGTACTACGGCGTGGTCCAGGTCGGCACCAACACCAAGATCGTCGAAAGCCCCAAGTCCTGGGCCGATCTTCTGGACCCGAAGTACAAGGGCAAAATCGCCCTCCCCGGTGATCCCCGCAAGGGTGCCTCGTCCATCGCAGCCGTCTACGCGGCCGCGCTGGCGCACGGCGGCAGCCTGGACAACATCCAGCCGGGCATCGACTTCTTCGAAAAGCTGGCCAAATCCGGGAACCTTGCGAGCATCACATCTCCCGTCTCGGCACTGAGCACCGGCCAGGCCGCCGTCGTCTTCGACTGGAACTACAACTTCCTGGGCATGGCAGGCGAACTGGCGAAATCCGGCGCCACGCTGGAAACCCAGGTGCTCTCCGAAGGCGTCTTTGGCAACTACTACGCCCAACCGGTCGCCACGAAGAGCCCGCGGCCCAACGCCGCGCGCCTTTGGGTGGACTGGCTGACAAGCGACGAAGGTTCCGAACAGTTCGCCCTGGGTGGTGCCGTGCCTGCGCGGTTCGTCAAGCTCAAGGCTGCCGGCAAGCTCTCGGCTGAAGCGCTCGCCAAGCTGCCCAGCGCCGACGTGATTGCCAAGATCAAGTTCCCCACGATTGCCCAGGGCGCTGCGGCCAGCGAGCTGATCATCGACCAGTGGGGCCAGAAGGTCGCCTCGCTGTGACGCTCCAAGCCGAACGCGCCTTGGGCGCAGCTGGTCCGGCGCCGGCGGGACGTGAACGTCCCGCAGCGCCGCGGCGCGGGGGTGGCCGCACGGCCGGCTGGCTGGGGGCCATGCCGTACCTGCTGTTCCTGGCGGTTTTCCTCGTTGCTCCGATTGCCACCAACATTTGGACCAGCTTCCACGTGGACGGGAACCTTTCGCTGGCCTCCATGGCGAAGCTTTTCGAGCCGCAGTACCGGGATGCGTTCATGCAGACCATCCAGCTTTCCCTGCTGACCGCCGGGGCCGGCGGCGTGCTGGGGCTGATCCTGGCCTGGGCCCTGGCCACCTCCGAGCGGCCCAAATGGCTGCGGAACCTGGTGCTCTCCTTCTCGGCAGTGGCGTCCCAACTGGGCGGTGTGGCACTGGCCTTCGCATTCGTCGCCGCCATCGGGGTCCAGGGCCTGGTGACCCGGATGATTCTCAGCCTGACCGGCTGGAACCTCAGTGACAGCATCCAGCTGGCATCCTTTTGGGGCATCGCACTGGTCTACCTCTATTTCCAGATCCCGCTGATGGCCATCTTGATGCTGCCGGCCTTCGGAGCCCTGAAAAAGCAGTGGTCCGAGGCCGCGTACAGTCTGGGAGCCAGCCGCTTCCGCTACCTCAGGGACATCGCATTCCCCATCATGTGGCCGCCCATCATCGGTGCGCTGCTCCTTCTGTTCGCCAATTCCTTCAGCGCTTATGCCACCGCCTACGCACTGGCCGGCGGCCGGGTCAACCTGGTGCCGATCCTGATCGGATTCTTCGTCTCAGGCAACGTGATGACGGACGACAGCTTCGCCGCCGCATTGGTCACGGGCATGATCGTGATCGTGGTGGCTTCCATGGGCCTGCGGACACTGCTGGAACGGAGGAGCAACAAATGGCTGCGCTAGACACCCCCGCTGGATCGAAGCCCCTGTCGGGGCGGCGCCGCCCCGGTGCGCGGGGAACGGCCCAGGGGACCATCTTCGCCGTCGCGCTTATCCTTTTTTTCACGCCGTTGGTATCCTCCGCGGCCTTCGGCTTCACGCTGCCGGGCAAGGGATTCACCCTGGATTCCCTCGACGTCGCAGTGCAGAACACCAACTTCCTGCCGCAGCTGTCCACCACCCTTCAGTTGGCGGCGCTCAGCACCCTGGCCTCGCTGCTTCTCCTGGTGCCGACCCTGCTCTTCCTGCACCTCCGTGCACCCAAGATGCTGCCGCTGACCGAATGGCTCTCCGTGGTCCCGTACGTGGTGCCGGCCATTGCCCTGGTGAGCGGCGCCAATTTGTTTTTCCGCAACGTGGCCCCCAGCTTTCTAGTCAGCACCTATTCGCTGGTGCCGTTCTACATGGTGCTGACCCTGCCGCTGGTGTACCGGACGCTTGATGCCGGCATCCGTGCCTTGGACATCAGGACCCTGTTCGCGGCCAGCGCCAGCCTGGGAGCCACGCCATTGCAGACCCTGGTCCGGATCATTCTTCCCAATCTGCGCGCCGCGATGCTGGGGGCAAGCCTCCTGTCCTGCGCGCTGGTGCTGGGCGAATATGCACTGGCCAGCCTGCTGCTGCATTCAACGTTCCCGGTGTTCATGGTGGAGGTGGGCATGAACCAACCGCGCGCCGCTGCAGCCTTGTCCTTCTTGTCGATCGTCGCCACCTGGTTGTTACTGGCGGCGCTCTCCGGGGCCTCCGCCAAGCGGAACAGGAAACGCAGCTCGACTCGCTCCAAACGGCAGGCTTCCAACGGCCTGCAACTCCAAGAGTCCGCCCCCGCGGGGCCGTGCTCCGCTACGAAAGGAATATCCCGATGACCCGGGACGCAGCTGAAGTTTCATTGACCGGAATCAGCAAGAGTTTTGGCGGACGGTTGGTGCTGGACAAGCTGGATCTGACCCTCGACGGCGGAGAGCTCCTGGCACTGCTGGGACCGTCCGGGTGTGGCAAGACCACCATCCTGCGTGTCCTGGCCGGCCTGGAATCCCCAGATGCCGGAACGGTGCGGATTGCCGGCCGGGACGTGACCCATACCAGCGTGCGCAACCGTGGCATCGGAATTGTGTTCCAGGCCTACAGCCTGTTCCCGCACATGACGGCCTTAGAAAACGTCGCCTACGGACTACGGATCAGGGGGGCAAGCACGGGCAAACGCACGGCGCGGGCCACGGAACTTCTCGAGACGGTCGGGCTGGGCGAACACCGGGACAATTTCCCCTCACAGCTCTCCGGAGGCCAGCAGCAGCGCGTTGCCCTGGCCCGAGCACTGGCGATCGAGCCGCGCGTGCTGCTGCTTGACGAGCCGCTCTCCGCACTTGATGCCCAGGTCCGTGTGCATCTGCGCGACGAAATCCGGCGGATCCAGACACAGGCAGGAACCACCACGCTGCTGGTGACCCACGACCAGGAAGAAGCCCTGACCGTGGCCGACCGCGTTGGCGTGATGCTCAACGGCCGGATCGAGCAGCTGGGCACGCCGGAGGATGTCTACCAGCGTCCCCGGACGGCCTTCATTTCCGAGTTTGTCGGAGCCGTGAACCGCATACCGGCGGATCGGTTCGGCGCCCAGGTGCTGGTTCTGGGCCGGCGCATGGCCATATCCAACGCGGCCCCGGAGGCCTTGCCGGCCACGGAATTGGAGGCCCTGGTGCGGCCGGAAGACCTGGAGCTGAAGGGCGCAGGCGACGGGCCGGGCGTCATCAGGTCACTGGTGCTGCGCGGCGCCGTGACAAGTGCGAATGTCTCGCTTGGCGGCTCCCTGCTGCGAGTGGACCTGCCCTCGCATGAGGCGGCCAACTTCACCATTGCCCAGCGCGTGGACGTCTCCCCCAGGCACAACACTGCGCTGGTGGATGGGGTCCGCAACGGTGCCGAGGCCAAGGAAGAGGTCGCCGCGTGAGCCCGAAGATTTGCCTTGTGGGCATCGACGGCCTGCGCGTGGACCTGGCCCGGGGCAGCGGCCTGATGCCAACCCTAGATGCGGTGATCGCTGACGGGGTCTTCAACGAGCTGCGCATGGAGGTGCCGACGCTGTCCGGACCCGGCTGGTCCACCCTGCTGACGGGCCGTCCCCATGCCGATCATCAGGTCAAGGACAACCACTTCGTGGGCCATGCCCTGCTGCATTGCCCGGATTTTCTCAGCCAGGCCTACTTTGCGGACCAAAGCACCACCACCCTGGCCGCAGGGGGTTGGCCCCCGCTGGTGGACCCGTCGGGTATCGGTCCCGTGATCTGGGAGCGGCGCGAGCAGCAGCGCTCCGGGCAGCATCGGGTGATTGCCCGCGACGGCGAGACCTACGGCTACAAACTCGTCGATGCCGAGATCGCAGACCATGCCGTCGATGCGATTTCCGGGCGGGGGCCGGACCTGTCCTTTGTCTACTTCTGCGACGCCGATGACGAGGGGCATGTCTACGGGCCGCACACACCGGAGTACGCGGCAGCCATGGGCCGGGTGGACAACCATCTTGCGCGGATCCGGGCCGCTATCCGGCACAGGGTAGAGGTTCTGGGCGAGGACTGGTTCATGGTGCTGACGACTGACCACGGGCACCTGGATGAGGGCGGACACGGCGGTGACAGCCAGGTGGAGCGGACATCCTTTGTGGCAGCCACCCGCTTCGGCGGCTCCATGGCGGACTGGCCCGCCCAGCTGACACCCAGCCAGCTTGCCCCCCTGCTGCTGAGCTGCCTCTCCGCCTAAACTTTCTCGGCGGCGGGGCTTCCGATGTCCTGCGGGTGACGGACTCTCCATGGACAGACAGGTCCGGCCAGCCCTTCTTGCCGTCGCTGGGGTGCCGTCGGCCGCCGGTGGCCGGAGACGTCTTCATTGAGGTCGGTGAGAGAGCGTCGGTGATTTTCCTGCAGGAAGTGAGAGAGCGTCGGGGGCGGGTGGAGGTGTCTGGAATCCCGTTATCGGCGCATACTTGAACGCACAGGCGGCCACGGCCATGGGAGGACACCATGAAGTTTATCGGAGCACTGATTGTCATCTGGCTGATCATCGGAGGAATCGCCGCCTGGCAGCGCGGCTACTTCGGCGGGGCTCCCGGGTCCTGCGCCCAAGCCGGAACGGTGGCCGTGACCATCGTCGCCGGGCCCTTGAACTATATGGGCGTCAACCCGCAGATCGCGTGCGAACTGCCCCAACCCTCCCAGTAGCCACATCCTTGGTGCCGCGGCGGGCAATCCCTAGAGTAGGGAATGCCGGGCGTTGGCTTTTGCTTGCGCCCGAAACTGATCCCGAAGCTTTGAAAGGACCGCCGAGATGGCATTCGTCACCGTTGGAACCGAGAACAGCACCGATATCGAGCTCTACTACGAAGACCACGGGAGCGGCCAGCCCGTTGTCCTGATCCACGGCTACCCGCTGGACGGATCATCCTGGGAAAAGCAGACCACCGCCCTCCTGGAGGCCGGCTACCGCATCATCACCTATGACCGCCGCGGCTTCGGCAAGTCCAGCAAGACCAGCAGCGGCTACGACTACGACACCTTCGCCGCCGACCTCAACACCCTCCTGAACAGGCTGGAAATCCACAACGCCGTACTGGTGGGCTTCTCCATGGGCACCGGCGAGATTGCCCGTTACCTGAGCACGTATGGCTCCGCCAGGGTGGCCCGCGCAGCCTTCCTCGGATCCCTGGAACCGTTCCTTCTGCAGACGGACGAAAACCCCGACGGCGTTCCGCAGGAGGTCTTCGACGGGCTGACCGAAGCCGTCACCGCTGACCGGTACGCGTTCTTCACGGAATTCTTCAAAAACTTCTACAACACGGACACGTTCCTGGGCACGCCGCGGCTCAGCCAGGAAGCCGTGGACGCCAGCTGGAAAATCGCATCCGGAGCCGGCGCCACCGCATCAGTCGCCGCGCAGCCCACGTGGCTGACCGATTTCCGCGGCGACATCCCCCGGATCGACGTCCCCTCGCTCATTGTCCACGGCACCGCGGACAACATTCTCCCCATCGACTCCACGGGCCGCAGGTTCGCCAAGGCCCTGCCGTCGGCGGAGTATGTGGAGATCGAGGGCGCCCCGCACGGCCTCCTGTGGACGCACGCCGCGGAAGTCAACGAAGCCCTGCTCGCCTTCCTGAAGAAGCAGGCCGGATAACAAAAAGAGTGGAAGGGCCAGGCGATTTCGCCTGGCCCTTCCACTCTTATAAGGCTTAGTCAGCTCAAGCCCTGGCTGCCTTGCCCGGCAGCGCCAGCTTGAAGACCTTCGCCCAGGAAGATCCCACCTGCTTCAGCAGCGGACCTGTGGTGTACTTCAGGCCGTAACGCTGGCAGATCTCGCGTACCCGCGGAGCAACCTCGGCGTACCGGTTGGACGGCAGGTCCGGGAAGAGGTGGTGTTCGATCTGGTGCGACAGGTTGCCGGTCATCAGGTGCATGAACTTGGACCCGGAGATGTTGGCGGAGCCGATCATCTGGCGGACGTACCAGTCACCGCGGGTTTCGCCTTCCACCATTTCCTCGGTGAAGGTGTCAGCGCCTTCCGGGAAGTGGCCGCAGAAAATCACGGCGTGTGCCCACACGTTGCGGACGGCGTTGGCGGTCAGGGTGCCGTAGAGGGCCTGCTTGCCGGACCCGGTCAGCATGGCGACGGCCGGTGTGGCGGCGTAGTCCTTGGTGAACTGGGTGACTACCTTGCGGCCCAGGGCCTTGAGGTCCTTGTGCAGCGCTTCCTTGGACTTCTTGCCTGCCTGGTACTCAGCAAGCTCAAGGTCGTAGATGGCGATGCCCCATTCGAAGAGCGGGGAAAGGATGGCGTTGTATACCGGGTTGCCCAGGTTGTGGGGCTTCCACGGCTGGTTCTCGTCCATACGCAGGAGGTTGTACCCGACGTCGTTGTCCCTGCCCACCACGTTGGTCCAACGGTGGTGGAGGTCGTTGTGAGTGTGCTGCCAAGCGCGCGACGGGGTGACGAAGTCCCACTCCCAAGTGGTGGAGTGGATGTCCGGGTCCCGCATCCAGTCCCACTGCCCGTGCAGGATGTTGTGGCCGAGTTCCATGTTTTCCAGGATCTTGGCGAAGCTCAGCAGCGTGGTGCCGGTGACCCAGGCTGCCTTGTTCTTGCTGACCAGCAGTGCCGCGCGGCCGGAGATCTCCAGCCCGCGCTGGATCTTGATCATGCGGCGGATGTAGGCGGCGTCGGAGGCGCCGCGCTTGGCCAGGATTTCGTCGCGGATCGCGTCGAGTTCGCGGCCCAGCTCAGCTACCTGTTCGTCGGTAAGGTGCGCTGCGGCAGGAGGGCGGACCAAGGGGCTGCCGGACTCGGCCAGCGCCCCGGGGCGCGTCTTTGCCGCTCCTGTGGGGGCGGTGTTGCTGTCGGAAACTTTCTTGCTTTCTGAAACTACTGACATGCGGTATTGCTCCTCAGAGTTCGAGGTTGACGGGTCCGGCGGCTGCCGAGACACACGTTTGGATTAGTTGGCCGGGTTCGCCGTGGACTTCGTTGGTGCGAAGGTCACGGACCTGTCCGGCCAGGAGCGGAGTCAGGCAACTGTGGCAGATTCCCATCCGGCAGCCGCTGGGCATCAGCACCCCGGCGTCCTCGCCGACGTCGAGCAGCGGAGTATCGCCGTCGGCGTCAATTTCCCGGTCCGACGCCTCAAAGGTGACCAGGCCGCCGTCGTGCCCTACACCTCCGGCGAAGGTGGTGTTGAACCGTTCAATCATCAGGTTGCCGGGATCGCCGGCGAGCGCAACATCGGAACCGGGGGCGCCGGCGGTGAGGGACGCCTGCTTCCACAGGGCCTCGGCGTCGTCCAGGAAACTGTCCGGACCGCAGGCGTAGGCGGCCCGTTCCTTCCAGTCCGGGCAGATCTCATCGAGCTCGGCCGTGTTGGTCAGGTCCATCCGGCCCTGCTCGCCGGTGTACCAGTGGGCCAGCCGGAAGTTAGGGAACTGGTCAGCCAGTTCAGCGAGTTCCTCGCGGAAGAGGCTGTCGCCGGGCGTGCGGGCGGAGTGCACCAGGACGACGTCGGCATCCGGGCGGCGGGGAACAAGGGTGCGGATCATGGACATCACCGGAGTGATGCCGCTGCCGGCGGTGACCATCAGGAGCGGCCTGGGGTGCTCGGGCAGGACGAAGTCGCCTTGCGGGGGTGCCAGGAAAAGGACGTCGCCCGGTTTGGTGGTCCGGACCAGGGTTCCGGAAACAGCGCCCACGTCCGTGACGGTGATGGCGGGGTCCTTGCCGGCGGGGGCGCTCAGCGAATAGGAGCGCCAGTGGCGGACGCCGTCCAGCTCAACGCCGATACGCGCCCACTGGCCGGCCAGGTGTGAATGCCAGCCGCGGCCGGGACGGAAAAAGATGGTGGCCGACTGCGCCGTTTCCTGGACCACACGGGTCACCACTCCACGCAGCTGGCGCGCGGAGAAGACAGGGTTGAAGAGCGCCAGAATATCTTCCGGTGCCAATGGCGTGGTCAGTACGGAAGCCGCCTGTGCCAGCTGACGTAGCCGGATCATGCAGTAAAACCTAAAGCGGCGCGAGCCATATTTCTCTCTCCTGACCGTTCCGCAGTCACGCAGTAATAATGGGGCGCTTAGCCCCCAAAGCCTGCTACAAGCCTAACGGCTCTGGCTTGTGGATGGTTCCTTGTGCAATATTAGTAAGGATGCTGACTAATTTCCACTGCAGATCACCGGAACGGGCCGGACCGACGGCGGTGGACGGTTTTCAGCGGTCGTCGCGGTCCTGGAATTCCTCATCCAGGTCATGGTGCCTGAACTCCGTCTCCGGGTTCGGTTCGCCGTCGGCCACGTACTCATAGTCCAGTTGACGCTGCACCTGGCTGTCCAGAACCTGCAGCTCCCGGTCCGGAATGCTGGAAAGATCTTCCGGGAACTCGTCTTCCGGTGTCAGGTGTAGTTTTTCGGACATGGTGAGCCTCTCTAGGCCGTGAGGAATAACCGGGCCTCAATGGCCCGCACCTTCTCAGGATATTACGTTCCGGGCGGATCACCCAGCGGAATCTGCGCCGGATCAGGAACGGGCCGGGGTCCAGCCGACGGCGGGAGCAATGTATCGGGCGATGTTGCCCAGCATTTTGGCGTTGAAGTCAACGCCCAACTGGTTGGGCACTGTCACCAGCATTGTGTCCGCGGCCTGGACCGCGGCGTCGGCCGCCAGCTGTTCGGCCAGGACATCCGGGGCGCCGGCATAGGTCTTGCCGAAGCGTGCCGTCAGGCCGTCGATAACGCCCACCTGGTCCCGGCTGTCCCGCAGCGCGCTGCCCGCAAAATACCTGCTGTCCTCGTCGTCGACGATGGGCAGGATGCTCCGGCTGACGGAGACACGCGGCTGGTGGCTGTGTCCTGCCGCGGCCCAGGCGTCCCGGAAAAGTTGGATTTGCTCCGCCTGCAGCTGGTCGAAGGGGACGCCGGTGTCCTCGGTGAGCAGGGTGGAGCTCATCAGGTTCATGCCCAGTCCGGCCGCCCACACGGCGGTGTTGCGGCTTCCGGCGCCCCACCAGATCCGCTCCGCGAGACCCTGCGACTGCGGCTGGACCGGCAACAGGCCGGTGGCACCGCCGGCGTAGCGCGGGTCCGCCTCAGCCACTCCGGCGCCACTGATGGCGTGCCGGAACCGGGCTGTGTGCCGGCGGGCCATGTCTGCGTCGGTCTCCCCTTCTGCCGGTTGGTGGCCGAAGGCGGCGGCTCCGTTCCGGGCGGGCTCGGGTGAACCGCGGCTGATGCCCAGCTGCAGCCTGCCGCCGCTGATCAGGTCCGTGGCCGCGGCTTCCTCGGCCATGTACAGCGGATTTTCGTAGCGCATGTCGATTACGCCGGTGCCGATCTCTATCCGGCTGGTCCGGGCGGCGATGGCTGCCAGCAGCGGGAAGGGGGACGCCTGCTGGCGGGCGAAGTGGTGCACGCGGAAGAATGCGCCGTCGATTCCGAGTTCCTCGGCAGCCACGGCCAGCTCAATGCCCTGAAGCAGGGCCTCGCCGGCGGTTCTGGTCTGTGAACCCTGGCCGGGGCCCCAGTGGCCGAACGAAAGGAATCCGATGCGTTGCATGTATGGCCCAACCTCCCCGCGGCCGGCCGCATTCCCTGCTGGCATGATGAGCCTGTGAATATTCCTGCTGAAACCGTGGCGATCGCCAAAACGACTGTGCTCTTCCTCCTTGCCGCCGCTGCCGAGATCGGCGGCGCGTGGCTCGTGTGGCAGTCAGTCCGCGAGGGCAAGGACTGGTGGTGGGCAGGGCTGGGTGTCATTGCCCTGGGCCTCTACGGTTTTGTGGCGACCCTGCAGCCCGATGCCCATTTCGGCCGGATCCTGGCCGCCTATGGCGGCGTGTTTGTGGCCGGTTCGCTTGCGTGGGGAATGATCTTTGACGGCTTCCGGCCGGACCGGTGGGACATTGCGGGCTCCGTCATCTGCCTGGTCGGCGTGGCTGTGATCATGTTTGCCCCGCGAAGCGCGGCCTGAGCCTCTGGCCGGGGTCCGACGGCGGCCGTCCACCCAGGTTCCCAAGCGGCCGGACCGCCGGACTCCAACGGCTAAACTGGCCCGGTGCCCAGCAACCAGACGCCGCCCAGCGATCCCCTGCCGCCGTCGCGCGGGAGGATCGCCGAACGGCTGTTGCCCGGCGGTACCGAACCGGACCCGCGCTTCACGCTCGCCAATGAACGCACTTTCCTTGCCTGGATCAGGACCGCGCTGGCGCTCCTGGCCGGCGGCATCGCCATTGAGGCCTTCACCCCGGACCTGTTCCTGGAACCTGTCCGCAAGAGTCTGGCGGTACTTCTCCTGCTCCTCGGCATGCTGCTGAGCGCCGGAGCCGCAGTGCGATGGATCCGCGTCGAACGGAGTATGCGCAACAAAACTCCACTCCCGCTGCCGCTCATTGTTCCGCTGCTGGCCGGCGCCGGGGCGCTGGCTGCCGCCGTCGTCCTCGTCTTTATCCTCTGGCGTTAGCCCCGTGGTCCGCACCCGCCGGCCCGCGACCGGGCCGCACGCGGATCCCGGGCTCCAGCCCGAACGGACCACGCTGGCGTGGGGGCGCACCATGATGGCACTGGTCACGGTCAGCGCCATTTTCCTGCGCTGGCTTCCCCACCACGGCCTGCCCATCCTGCTGCTGTTCGCAGTGTCCGCTGCCGCCGCGGCCGCCATCTACCTGACTCAGCGCCGGCGGTACGGCGCCAGCGCGCGGGGAATCCGGCACGAAAGGGTCGACGCCGATACATCAGCGGTGCTCTGGACCGCCTTTGCCGGTGTTGCGCTGGGAGCACTGGGGATCGGTGTGGTGCTGGCGGGTTAGGCCTTCACCATGTGCGCCATCTTTGAGGGCCCCCGCAGGACCAGGGCGGTAAAGCACAAAGCCACCAGGGCGGTGGCAACCAGCAGAAGCAGGCCGATCGAATAGCTGTGGGTCGCGGCGTCGTAGGTTGCACCCATCACGAGCGGAGGGAAGTAGCCGCCCAGGCCGCCGGCGGCACTGACCACTCCGCTGATGCTGCCTACTTTGCCCGGAGGGGCGAGCACCCCCACCCAGGCGAACACTCCTCCGGCCCCGAATCCCAGCGCCGCTGCCATGGCGACGAACGTCAGTCCGGCGGGGACTTCGCCGTCGGGCTGCAGGTTTACCACCCAGGCAAGCACCGCCACCCCCGCCAGGGAGACGAGCACCACCGGCTTGGAGCCGAATTTGTCAGCGAGAACGCCGCCCAGCGGCCGCGCCAGTACTGCCGCCAGCGCGAAACCTGCGGTGCGTGCCCCGGCGCCGCTCGGATCGAAACTGTAGACATCGCGCAGGTAGGTCGGAAGGTACGTGGCAAAGGACACGAACCCGCCGAAAACGACAGCGTAGAGGAAACACATCTTCCACGTGACAGGGGTTTTTACAGCATCCATGAGCTTGGGAATCACCGGGGCGTTGCTGCGCGTCCAGCCCGGGGATTCCTTCATCAGGAACCAGACCAGGGCCGCCATGACGGCTAGGACCGCGGCGATCAGCAAGTGTGTGGGGAAGTACCCGATTCCGGCAACCAGCCGCGGGTTCAGAAACGCCGCCAGCGCCGTGCCGCCCATGCCGGCGCCAAAGACGCCGGTGGCGAAGCCACGGCGGTGCGGCTCATACCACCCGCTGACAAAGGGGATTCCGACGGCGAACACGGTCCCGGCAACACCCAGCAGCAGCCCCGCGCCCAGCACCAAGGCGAACGAACTGAGCAAGCCGCCTACAGACACGAGCAGGATCGGCAGGATGGAGGCCAGCAGCACGAAAGTGAACATGGCCCGGCCCCCGTGCTTGTCCGTGAGGGCGCCGACGGCGATCCGTCCCAACGAGCCGACGAACACGGGCATGGCGACGAGTACGCCGGTGGCTGCCGGATTGAGGTGGAGGTTTTGCGTGTAGAACGAGCCCAACGTGGCGACGGAGTTCCAGGCCCAGAAGCAGACCACCGAGGCTGAGGTGGCGAGCACCAGGTTGAGTGTCCGGCCAGCGGGGGCGGACGTGCGAAGCGGCACTGATCCGGCCACGGTTTCCTCCTTCAGCTCAACGGTTGCGGGTATCTCTGTCCTTGGTTCCCACCGGCGACCAGCCTCGCCGCACCGGGGTACTGGAAGTCCTGTCCTTGTCTCGGGAGCGGTAGACGATGTAGGGCCGGAAGAGGTAGTGCAGCGGCGCCGTAAACGCGTGTACCAGCCGCGTGAACGGCCAGATCACGAACAAGGCCATGCCTACCAGGGTGTGCAGATGGAAGGAGAACGGCGCTGCCGCCATGGCCCCGATGTCCGGCTGGAAGACAAAAAGGGAACGGAACCAGGGAGCCACCGTTTCGCGGTAGTTGTGCCCGTGTTCGCCCTCAAAGACACTGGCCAAGGTTGTCCAGAGTCCGAAGACGATGGCAGCCGTCAGCACGACGTACATCGTTTTGTCATTTTTCGTGGTGGCCATGAAAACCGGCCCCGTGGTGCGGCGGCGGTAAATCAGCAGGAGGATCCCACCCAGCGTTCCGAGCCCTGCGATGCCGCCCACCATCAGGGCGTTGAAATGGTAGAACTCCTGACTCATCCCCACCGCCTGCGTCCAGGCCATGGGGATGACAAGTCCGAAAAAGTGCCCGGCGATCACGGCCAGCAGGCCGAAGTGGAACAGCGGCGACGCAATGCGCAGCAGCCTGGATTCGTAGAGCTGGGAGGACCTCGTGGTCCAGCCGAACTGGTCGTATTTGTACCGCCAGATGAGGCCGCCCACCAGCACCACCACCATGACGTACGGCAAGACGCCCCACAGCACAATGTCCAGGGCGGAGAGTTCGACGGCGGAGCCGGGCTCGGTTTCGAAAGTCAGCATGGTCAGGCCCCCTTCACGGGCAGCAGCCGCGGATCGTAGGGGTCCAGGCCCACGGCTTCGGTGGGCGGACCGTAACCGGCCATCCGCATGACGGCCTGCTCGTCGGCGGGGGATTTCCCGGGCAGGGTGGCGCAGATGGCCTGGAGGATGCATGCATGCGGGAGTTCGTCCCGCAGCAGGCCGAAGCGGAGCATCTCGAGGCTCGCACGGTATCGGATCAGCAAGTCACGCCCCGCCGCTAAGTCCACCAGTGCGGCGTATTCCAGGACCATCGGCAGGTAGTCTGGCAGTTCTCCGTGGGTGTCCACCAGGATGTCGCTTTGACGGTAGGCCTGTTTGAAGGCGCCCAGGACTTCGCCGCGGCGCCGGGTATCCCCGTCCGTCCAGTAGGACAAGTGGAGGGCATGGCGCCGGCCGAGGTCGAACTCGCGAACATAGTGGGCCTGGATCTCCATGGGCGGCGTGGATTCCAGCCGGTCCAGGACTTCCGCGAAATCCGTCACGGCCCCGGGAAACTCGGCCAGCGCGGCGCGCATCAGCGGGACCCGGCCGATGAGTTCTTCGTCCGGGTAGGACAGGCACCAGGCTGCCGCGAGGTACACGACTTGCTGGCGGCGGGTCATGGCTGCTCCCCCGATGCCGGGGTCCCGGCAGCGCCGCCGGGTGCCCCTGGAAGCTGTTGCTTTTCCGGGAACAGCCCGGAAGGGGCGCCGGTACCGTCCCAGTTCAGCAGGTTCACCCGGCCGCGCAAGGTGGTTTCGCCGGGCGCGGAGCCGGAGGTCTGCCGGTCCCGGAGTGCGTTGAAAGTCTCTACCGCCACCGGGACGGGCCTGCCGCTGGCCTCACCGAACGGTGAGGAGTCCTGCATGCCCGGGCCGCCGTCGAAATCAAGTGAACAGCCCATCTCCTCAAGGTCATGGGCCTGTTCAACGTGCGCCTTCGGGATCACGTAGCGTTCCTCATACTTGGCGATCGCCATCAGCCGGTACATCTCGTACATGGTTTGGCTGTCCATGCCCACAGCCTCCGGAATGGAGTCGTCGGGGTCGTTGCCCAGGCTGATGCCGCGCATGAAGGAGCGCATGGCCGCGAGCTTCTTCAGCACCGCTGTGACCCGGTCCGCGTCCCCGGCGGTGAAAAGTTCCGCGAGGTACTCCACCGGGATCCGCAGCGCGTCGATGGCGCCGAACAGATTGCCGTGATCCTCGCCGTCGTGCCCCTGGTCCCGCAGCAGGTCCACCACCGGCGAAAGCGGCGGCACGTACCAGACCATGGGCATGGTCCGGTATTCGGGGTGCAGCGGAAGTGCCACTTTGTAGACCTTGGCCAGGGCGTAGACCGGCGAGCGCCGGGCGGCATCGATCCAGTCCTCCGGGATGCCCTGGGCCCGGGCCTCGGCCTGGACGGCGGGATCGTTCGGATCCAGCAGCACGTCCATCTGGGCGTCGTAGAGCTCCTGGGGGTCAGTGACGGACGCCGCAGCGGTGACGGCATCGGCGTCGTACAGGAACAACCCCAGATACCGCAGCCTCCCCACGCAGGTCTCCGAGCAGACCGTCGGCAGCCCCACCTCCACCCGTGGGTAGCAGAAGGTGCACTTTTCGGCTTTGCCCGTCTTGTGGTTGAAGTAGATCTTCTTGTAGGGGCACCCGGTGACGCACTGGCGCCAGCCGCGGCACTTGTCCTGGTCCACCAGGACAATCCCGTCCTCCACCCGTTTGTAGATGGCGCCGGAGGGGCAGGAGGCCATGCAGGACGGGTTCAGGCAGTGCTCGCAGATCCGCGGGAGATAGAACATGAAGGTCTGCTCGTACGCGAATTTGATCTTGTCCTCGGACTCGCGGCGGACCTTTTCCACGATCGGGTCCAGGTGGCCGTATTCGGTGGAGCCGCCCAGGTCATCGTCCCAGTTCGCGGACCAGGTGATTTTGGTGTCCTCGCCGGTGATCAGGGACTTGGGCCGGGCCACCGGGAAGTCGTCGCCCAGCGGCGCGTCCACGAGGGTCTTGTAGTCGTAGGTCCACGGCTCGTAATAGTCCTTGAGCTCGGGCTGGATCGGGCTGGCGAAGATTCCCAGGAGCTTCTTCACCCGGCCGCCGGCCTTGAGCACCAGCTTGCCGCGCTTGTTCAGCTCCCAGCCGCCCTGCCATTTCTCCTGGTCCTCGTAGCGGCGCGGGTACCCCTGCCCGGGGCGCGTTTCGACGTTGTTGAACCAGACGTATTCGGTGCCCGCGCGGTTGGTCCAGGCCTGTTTGCAGGTCACGGAACAGGTGTGGCAGCCGATGCATTTGTCCAGGTTCATGACCATGCCCATTTGAGCCATAACACGCATCAGTACTGCACCTCCTGTGAACGACGTCGGACGGTGGCAACCATGTCGCGCTGGTTTCCGGTGGGGCCAAGGTAGTTGAAGGCGTAGGCCAACTGGGCGTAGCCGCCGATCAGGTGCGAGGGTTTGACCAGCAGCCGGGTTACGGAGTTGTGGATGCCCCCGCGCCGGCCTGTTGCCTCGGACTTCGGCACGTCGATGGTGCGTTCCTGCGCGTGGTGGACGTAGACCACACCGGCCGGCATCCGGTGGCTGACGATCGCCCGGGCCACGAGGACGCCGTTGATGTTCAGGCACTCCACCCAGTCGTTGTCCTTGACCTGGATGGCGGCCGCGTCGGCGGGGCTCATCCAGACCGTGGGCCCGCCGCGGGACAGTGAGAGCATCAGCAGGTTGTCCTGGTATTCGGAGTGGATGGACCACTTGGAGTGCGGTGTCAGGTAGCGGACCACCACCTCCATGGCCCCGTCCTGGCCGAGCTTCGGCTCACCGAAGAGGCGGTGCATGTCCAGCGGCGGCCGGTAGATCGGCAGGGCCTCGCCGATGTCGATCATCCAGTCGTGGTCGAGGAAGAAGTGCATCCGACCCGTCAGGGTGTGCCAGGGCTTGAGCCGCTCGACGTTGATGGTGAACGGGGCGTAGCGGCGGCCGCCCGTTTCGGAGCCGGACCATTCCGGCGAGGTGATCACCGGTACCGGGCCGGCCTGGGTCTGGGCAAAGGTAATGAACTTTTCTTCGGAGCCTTCGGACAGGTCCGCCAGTTTCCGGCCGGTGCGGATCTCCAGGTCCTTGAAGCCCTGCACGGACAGGGCCCCGTTGGTGGTGCCGGAGAAGGCCAGGATGGCCTCCGCCATTTTCGCGTCGGTATCGATCGCGGGCCGGCCGTCCGCGGCGCCGCCGAGCATCACGCCGTTGGAGCGGCTGAGCCTCTCCAACGGGCCTGCGAGTTTGTAGGTGACGTTCTTGACCGTGAAGCCCAGTTTGTCGGCGAGCGGCCCGACGGCGGCGAGCTTGTCCGCGATGGCGGTGTAGTCCCGCTCCACCACGGAAAAGACGGGCATGTTCTGCCCGGGAACCGCGGGGATGGACGTGTCCCGCCAGTCCCGGACGATCCCGCCGGGCTGGGCGAGCTGGCCGGGGGTGTCGTGCTGCAGCGGCACGCTGACCAGGTCCCGGCGGACGCCCAGATGGGTTTTCGCCAGGCGGGAGAACTCCTGGGCCAGCAGGTGGAAAGTGTCGAAATCCGTCTTGGTTTCCCAGGGCGGATCGATCGCGGGGCTGAAGGCGTGCACGAAAGGGTGCATGTCGGTGGAGGACAGGTCGTGCTTCTCGTACCAGGTGGCGGCCGGGAACACGACGTCGGACAGCAGTGTGGTGGAGGTCATCCGGAAGTCCGCGGAGACCAGCAGGTCCAGCTTTCCTTCCGGCGCCTGCTCATGCCATTTCACGTCCTTGGGCTTAAGCCCTTCGGCGTGGTCCTTGCCCAGGACGTTGTTGTGGGTTCCCAGCAGGTTCCTCAGGAAGTACTCATTGCCCTTGGCGGAGGAGCCGAACAGGTTGGAGCGCCACAGCACGAGCGTCCGCGGCCAGTTCTCCGGGGCATCCACGTCCTCGATCGCCGGATTCAGTGTGCGGTTTTTCAGCGCGTCCGCGATGTAGCTGGGGGTGTCCTTCGCGGTGCCGGCGGCGACGGCGGCCTCCGCCTCGTCCGCGAGGTCCAGCGGATTCCGGTCGAACTGCGGGTAGAACGGCATCCAGCCGAGCCTCGCGGACTGGGCCAGCGCGTCCGCGGTGTGCATGCCATCCAGGGCCCCCGTGGAGAGCGGGGATTTGAGCGCATCCGCGGAGTAGCCGTCCTGGCGCCACTGGTCCGTATGCATGTACCAGTAGCCGGTGCCGATCATGGTCCGCGGCGGCCGGGACCAGTCCAGCGCGTTCGCCAGCGACACCCAGCCGGTGGCGGGCCTGGTCTTTTCCTGCCCCACGTAGTGCGCCCAGCCGCCGCCGTTGCGGCCCATGCAGCCGGTCAGCATCACGAGGGCCAGCACCGCCCGGTAGGTCGTGTCGCCGTGGAACCACTGGCAGATCCCGGCGCCCATGATGATCATGGAGCGGCCCTTGGACTGCTCGGCGTTCCGGGCAAACTCGCGGGCCACCCGGATGCAGGCCTGCGCCGGGACAGACGTGATCTCCTCCTGCCAGGCCGGAGTGTAAGGCGTCGAGGCGTCCTCATAACCTGAGGCCCAGTCCCCCGGTAGCCCTTCGCGGCCGACGCCGTACTGGGCCAGCATGAGGTCGAACACGGTGGTGACCAGCTGGCCCTCAACCTCGAGGACCGGCACTCCGCGCGTCAGCACACTGCCGGCCCCGCCGGCGTCCTCGAAGCACGGCAGCAGGATCTCCGCGCTTTCCCCGGAGACCTCGCGCAGCGACAGTGCGGGCTCGATCCCCTCGAGGTCCAGGTTCCATTTGCCCTCGCCGCTGCCTGAGTAGCGGAAGCCCATCGAGCCGTTGGGCACGGCGGGGAGGCCGGTCTTCTTGTCGAACAGCACGGTGCGGAACGCCGCGTCCTCGGCCCCGGACTCCAGCGTGAGGTCCTTGGCGGTGAGGAATTTCGACGGCGTGAGGGAACCGTCGTCGCGCCTTTCCAGCCGGACCAGAAAGGGCAGGTCGGTGTACTGGCGGACGTAGTCGGAAAAGAAAGGCACGTCACGGTCGATGAAGAATTCCTTGAGCATGACGTGCCCCATGGCCATCGCCAGCGCGGCGTCCGTTCCGGCTTGTGCGGGGAGCCATTCGTCGGCGAACTTCGTGTTGTCCGCGTAGTCCGGGCTGACCGTCACCACCTTGGTGCCGCGGTAGCGCACCTCGGCCATCCAGTGCGCGTCGGGGGTCCGGGTCACGGGGACGTTGGAGCCCCACATCATGAGGTAGCCCGCGTCCCACCAGTCGCCTGATTCCGGGACGTCGGTCTGGTCGCCGAAGACCTGCGGGCTGGCCACGGGGAGGTCGGCGTACCAGTCGTAGAAGGACGTCATCACCCCGCCGATCAGCTGGATGAAGCGGGTCCCGACGGCGTGCGAAACCATGGACATCGCGGGGATCGGCGAGAAGCCGGCGCACCGGTCCGGCCCGTAGGCCTTGATCGTGTTAACGTGCGCGGCGGCGGCGATTTCGATCGCCTCCTGCCAGGACACCCGCACCAGGCCGCCCTTGCCGCGGGCCTGCTGGTAGCGGCGCCGCCGTTCCGGGTCCCCCACGACGTCGGCGAAGGCCAGCACCGGGTCACCCAGCCGGGCCTTAGCCTCACGGTACATCTCCACAAGGACGCCCCGGGCGTAGGGGAACCGGACGCGCGTGGGCGAGTAGGTGTACCAGGAAAAGGCCGCCCCGCGCGGGCACCCCCTCGGCTCGTATTCCGGGCTGTCCGGCCCCACGGACGGGTAGTCGGTCTGCTGCGATTCCCAGGTGATGATGCCGTCCTTGACGTACACCTTCCAGGAACACGAACCGGTGCAGTTCACCCCGTGCGTGGAGCGGACCACTTTGTCGTGGCTCCAGCGGTCGCGGTAGAAAATATCGCCCTTGCGGCCGCCCTCCCGGAACACCGCCCTGCCGTCGTCGGTCTGGTCCCATTTTGTAAAAAATCGGCCCAGCTTGAGCATCGCGTCTGATGCGGGTCCATCTAACCCCGCATGGGGTCCGGCAGCCATGGGGAACACGCTATGGGATCGCCGCCCATAGCGCCAGAGTCTTAACGCCCCTTCGGTTCAGAACATCGGCAGGAGAAAGCCCACGATCAGCGCCACGGCACCGATCCCGGTGAGTACACGGCCAAGTACGACGGCGGTCCGCCCCACCGCTTCGGGCGCAGCGGTCTGCCACTGTGTGGGGCGCTTGGGATGGAAGTAGATCGGCAGGGTGTCGCCCACGGCAAGGTCCTTGATGTCGTGGGGTGACATCGGGGCGTGGTGGACCTGGTACTTGCGGTCAAACCAGCGGAAGCCCGTTCCGGTGGCGTCCGCGTAGACCACCGCTTCGGCAACGGTCCACGGGTGCACAAACCGCCGGAGGATGCCCGAGTAGAAAAGCAGGGCAAGCCCCGGCGGAAGGCACAGCCAGGTCATCATTTCCAGGATGGGACCTGCCATTTCAAGCGCAGTGGGCATAGCAATGATGCTACCGGGAGTTTGCATCCCCCAGCGTGCCCCGGCCTGACGGAATCAGCCGATGGGCTCGGCCATCTGCTCAACCACGTACTGGGCATCCACAGTGGATCCTGTCACGGGGTCTGTCATCTCCACTTTCCAGCTGCCGGCGAACTGGTTCACCCCGCCGGCCATGGCCACCGTGCCGGAAATCAGGACCGTCCCCGGCTCATTCAGGCCGCGCTCGGTCAACACGTCCAGCCAGTAGTCGGGGGTCAGCAGGGCTTCCAGCGAGCTGTCCTGGATCAGCGTGTCCGGGGTATCGCCCTCCCCCACCCAGCCCTTCAGCGTGATCTGGTCCAGGTGGCCGCGCACGTCCTCCAGCCGCCACGCCTTGCGGCCCAGGACGTCAGGGCTGGCATTCTTGCTCCAGGCCACCCCATGGACCTCAAGCTCGCGGTCCGTGTGGTCGCACGCGACCGTCAGCAGCACTCCGTCGTCCGTAATGACCAACGCCCATTCGGCTTCGCCTGACGTCCGGGCATGCTGCACCCGGACTTCGGAAACCTGCTGCGCCAGGTACGGCGAGACCGGGTAGAGCGCGGGCGTGGTGACGGGGCCCGGAACGCCCAGTTCAGCCAGTTCGGCAATGTGGGCCTGGACTTCCTCCTGCTCCCGCCCTGCATAACCGGCGTTCAGGAGGTGCTTGACCTGGACTGTCCGGGTGCTGCCGTCGGGAAGTTCGAAGCTCAGAGTCGTCATGTTCTGTCCATCCTTTGCGTGTGCTGCTGAAGAAAGTTTACAAACCGGAAACCGGAAACGGTGGCCAATGTACATCCAGTATGCGTAATGTATACATTTAACGCCAGCGTGACAGGCGTCACCCGTAAACATCTCGTGGAGGACAACACCCATGGCTAACGTCCCAGTTCCGGCTTCCGGCGCAGCGCCGCGTCCGGACAAGCCGATTCACCCCAAGGGCCTGTACAAGGCCTTCGCCGCCAGCCTCACCGGCACAGCCCTCGAGTGGTACGACTTCGCCGTCTACTCGGCCGCGGCCGCCGTCGTATTTCCCCTCGTCTTCTTCCCGTCATCAGATCCCCTGACCGGCACCATCCTGGCCTTCTCCACCTATGCGGTGGGCTATGTGTCCCGCCCTGTCGGCGGCATCATCTTCGGCCGGCTCGGTGACCGGATCGGCCGCAAGAAGGTCCTGGTGACCACCCTGATGATCATCGGCGTGGCCACCGTTCTGATCGGCGTGCTCCCCGGTTACGACAGCATCGGCATCAGCGCGCCCATCATCCTGGTGCTGCTGCGCTTCGCCCAGGGCGTGGGCGTCGGCGGCGAATGGGGCGGCGCCGTGCTGCTCTCCAGTGAATACGGTGACCCCCACCGGCGCGGTTTCTGGGCCTCTGCAGCCCAGGTGGGCCCGCCCGCCGGCAACCTCATGGCCAACGGCGCCCTGGCTGTCCTGACCCTCGCCCTCACCGAGGAACAGTTCATCGGTTTCGGCTGGCGCATCGCGTTCCTGGTCTCGGCCCTGCTGGTCGGTTTCGGCCTCTGGATCCGCCTGAAGCTGGAAGACACCCCCATCTTCAAGGCCATCGAAGCCCACGGCGAACAGCCCAGCGCCCCTGTCCGCGAGGTCTTCAGCAAGGAACTCCGGCCCCTCGTGGCCGCCACGCTGTGCCGGGTGGGCCCGGACGTGCTCTACGCCCTGTTCACCGTTTTCACTCTCACCTACGGCATCCAGGCCCTCGGCTACGAACGCAGCCAGGTCCTCACGGCAGTCCTGATCGGCTCCGCGTTCCAGCTCTTTATGATCCCGCTCGCCGGCGCCGTGTCCGACCGTTTCAACCGCCGTCTGGTCTACGGCACCGCAGCAGTGGTGGGTGCCGTGTGGACGTTTATCTTCTTCGGCGTCCTGGGCGCCGACAACGAGCCGATGCTCATCATCGGCATTGTGCTGGGCCTCATGGCGCACTCGTTTATGTACGGCCCGCAGGCTGCCTTCATCGTGGAGCAGTTCTCTCCGAGGCTCCGGTCCACCGGCAGCTCACTGGCCTACACCTTCGCCGGTGTGATCGGCGGCGCCATCGCACCCCTGATGTTCACCCTGCTGCTGGCGCAGTTCGGCACCTGGATTCCCGTAGCCATCTACGTGGCAGTCGCTGCAGGCGTCACCGCCGTGGGCCTGGCGCTCGGCCGGGATTCCAACACCGTGGAGGACGAGGACTACCGCCTGTTGCTGGAAGGCTCCGCGGCAGCGCGGCAGCATTCCGCCGCCGGCAACGCCAACTGACGAAACCAGCTCCATTAGGTGCGGAGCAGGATATCCCGGGTGACAGCCAGGTGATGGTCAATAGCTTCCTGCGCCTTCGCGGCGTCGCCGGACACCAGGGCATCGAGGATGTCCTGGTGTTCGGCGCACACATTTCCGCGCCGGTCTCCGGTGCGGAAAAGGGCAGAGACTCCCACCAGGATCTGCCGGACGTGGAGCTTGCTGTACGTTCGGGAGATGAGCTCATTGCCCGCGGCGTCGATCAGCAGCTGATGGAAGAGGGTGTCCAGCCGGATGAACTCCTGCGCAGCCTCCGCATTCAGCTGCTCGGGAAGCTGGGCCTGCTGATCCAGGGTGTCCTGCATCGTCTTCGCAGGAACGCGGCGCTGTTCGATAACCAGGCGGGCGGCGTGGCTTTCCAGCACACCCCGGAGTTCCATGAGCTCCGACATTTCGCGGCCCGTCACCGGCGGCACATAGGCCCCGCGCTGCGGAATCAGTTCCACCAGGCCGTCGGAGACCAGCAGGAGGAGCGCCTCCCGGACCGGAGTCCGCGAGACGCCGATCTCGGCGGCCAGCTCCTGCTCGTTCAGGAACTTCCCCTGCACCTCCGGGTCAATCAGGATGTGGTCGCGCAGATACGAATACGCCTTCTCGCGGCCGGACGCCGCTGTCCCCGAACTTTTTCGCATACATTATGTATACAACAGACTGGAGTAATTTCATGCGTTTAGCAGTGGCCCAAATCATCACCGGAGCCGATCTGGCCGCCAACCTCGAGCTGATTCGAGACTACGCCACGCGTGCCACAGCCGCGGGAGCGGAGCTGGTGGTGTTCCCGGAAGCGGCGATGCGCGCGTTCGGCAACAGCCTGACGGACATTGCCGAGCCGCTGGACGGGCCGTGGGCCGCGGCCGTCCGCAGCATCGCCCGGGAGCTGGACATCACGGTCGTGGCGGGCATGTTTACGCCGGGCGACGGCGGCCGCGTGCGGAATACCCTCCTGGTCACCGGCCCGGGCATCGAGACCTCCTACGACAAGATCCATCTCTTTGATGCCTTTGGTTTCGCCGAGTCCGATACCGTGGACGCCGGAACAGCCCCCGTGACCTTCGAGGTGAACGGCACCGTCTTCGGCCTGGCCACCTGCTACGACGTACGGTTCCCGGCACTGTTCACGGCCACTGCCAAAGCCGGCGCCCAGGTCAACATCGTCTGCGCCTCGTGGGGTTCCGGCGAGGGCAAAGCTGATCAGTGGGACCTCCTGGTCCGTGCCCGCGCCTTGGACAGCACCACCTTCGTGGTGGCCTGCGGACAGGGCGATCCGGCAAGCGTCGGCATGGCCTCCGCAGGCAAGGCTCCCACCGGCGTCGGCCACAGCGCCGTCATCTCTCCCCTGGGTGCTGCACTGGTGGCCCTCGGCGGCGAACCGGAACTCGCCGTCGTCGACATTGACCCGGCCGTCGTTGCCGAGGTCCGCGGCGAACTGCCCGTCCTGGCCAACGCCCGGACCTTCTGAACCCCGCTTAGCGGCCGGGGGCAGTGAGCCGCCGTTCACTTTCAGGAAATGTTGCCATTTTCAACGTCCGACGGCGGCTTCTCACCACCCGCGTACACCCGCGCCCGCCATCGCTGGCATCAGGGTCGCAGGGCGTCCCTCCCGGGCGCCCTTCAACAGGTCCCGTTTACACGCCGGAAACATCACCGTCATGCGATCTTCACGAAAGCCGCCTGGCCGTAACCTGTCCGCAACTTAGCGAAGTACAAACGGAAACACGCGGCGACAAGTATTGATCGGGGGGATTGCGCGGGCCACACAGGAAAAGTCCCCGTATTCAGGATCAATGGAAGGGACCCACCGGTGGAGATCAGTGCGCAACACGTCTGGATGATGATCGCGGCGGCAATGGTGCTGTTCATGACACCCGGACTCGGTCTCTTCTATGGCGGCATGACGCGCGCCAAGGCAGCGCTGAACATGATCATGATGAGCTTCATCTCCGCCGGCATCGTAGGAGTTGTGTGGGTTCTGTGGGGATACTCCATGACCACCGGCGAGGGAATCCTGGGCATTTTTGGCAACCCCTTCGCCAACTTCGGGCTGCAGAACCTCATGGGCTCCCCTGACCTCATAAAGGCAGGCTTCAGCGCCACGTTCGCCATTGTCACCGTGGCCCTCATCAGCGGTGCCATCGCGGACCGCGCCAAGTTCAGCGCCTGGGCAGTGTTTGTGCCGCTGTGGGTCACTTTGGTCTATTGCCCCCTTGCCTACATGATCTGGGGCGGCGGGCTCATGAGCGCCGGCGGAGCCATCACTGAGGTCTTCGGCCAGGTCATCGACTTCGCCGGCGGTGCCGTGGTGGAAATCAGCTCGGGCACGGCGGCACTGGTCCTGGCCCTGGTGGTTGGCCAGCGCCACGGCTTCGCCAAGGATCCCAGCCACCGCCCGCACAATGTCCCCTTCATCATGCTGGGTGCAGCCATCCTGTGGTTCGGCTGGTTCGGGTTCAACGGCGGCGCCGCCACCACCGCGGAGCAGGCCGGCCTGATCTGGATCAACACCCTGGTCACCCCCGCCGCGGCCATGCTCAGCTGGCTGCTGACGGAGAAGATCCGCCACGGCCACCCCACGTCCCTGGGCGCAGCCTCCGGTGTTGTCGCCGGCCTGGTGGCTATCACACCGTCCTGCGCCAACATCAGCCCAGTGGCCGCCATCGGCCTGGGCCTGGTTGCCGGGGCGGCCTGCTGCGTGTTTGTTGACCTGAAGTACCGGTTCGGGCTTGACGACTCCCTGGACGTGGTGGGAGTCCACCTCGGCGCCGGGCTCATCGGCACACTCGCCCTGGGCTTTGTCGCTCTCCCCGTGGACGGCCAGGGCGGCGGCCTCTTCTACGGCGGCGGTCTCCAGCAACTGACGGCTCAGGCCGTAGCGGTAGTGGTCACCGTGGCCCTCTCCGGTGGTGTGACCCTGGTGATCGGCCGGGCCATCAACAGGACCATCGGGTTCCGGGTGAGCCATGAAGCCGAGATGGTAGGCGTGGATCTGTCCGAGCATGCCGAGACCGCCTACGCCTTCGGTGGCCTGGGGAGCCACTTCAACCCGCTGGGCCGCGGGCTCACTGTGACTGCTGCCGCTCCCGCCAAGGAAGACACCTTCGCCTAAGGCCACAAGGTTCGAAAGAGATCACGAAGACCCTATTCTTTGCCAACCCGCAAGGGCCTCGACAAAAGCATCATGGACGAGCCCGCCCTGAGCGTCTACTAAAGGCCTGCCGAAACATCTGGTTGAGCCCGTTCAGCATGACCTGAGCGGGCTCAGTCGGCCAGGATCTGGTAGAGCGCGCGGCGGGTTTCGTCGAGCTTTTCCACCGCGGCGTTGCGCTGTTCCTCCGTGGCGGCCGTCCGGAACTGGTGAATGACCCCCATCAGCTTGCCCACACTCTGGTGGAACGCCGGCCCGGATCCTTCCGCATCGCTGTTCCACGCGTTCCCCAGCTCCTCCGCATGCTCGGCCACGTAGGCCTTGCCCGCATCGGTGAGGGTGAAGTCGGTCCGCCGGCCCTCGCTGAGGGGCGCAATGAGGTCCTCGTCCACCAACTGCTGCAGCGTCGGGTAAATCGACCCCGGACTGGGCCGCCATGCGCCCGACGTTTTCTCCGCGATGGTCTTGATCAGGCCATAACCGTTGGACGGCGCCTCGGCCAGCAGCGACAGGATGGCCCACCGGACGTCACCCCTGCTTGCCCGCCGGGGACCGGGCCCAAAACCGGGACCAAACCCTCCGCCCGGTCCAAAACCGGGACCGAATCCGCCCCGTGGCCCAAAGCCCGGGCCGAAGCCTCCCCCGCGGTGCCCGTGCGGGCCACGGCGGCCCCTGCCGCGCTCAAACCGTCCCCGCCCGAACGGCGGTTCCAAAAACTTATCGTCGTGAATGCCTTTCATGGTGGCATCGTCCCTTCTCTGTCTTCTTGAATGCTCTGTCTTTGTTGAATGGTTATCAGTCAACTACTCACCGACACTTAACGATATATCGGTATGTATCGCGTAACAAGACCCGGCGCAAAACCAGTGACGGAAAATTGCGGCTTGGCATCAATTGATCCAGCATCTGGATGCAGCGCGTCAGGCGGCGTATCCTGTTCACACGTCGCTAGCTTGAGGGCTGAACAATGGCGAAGAAGAAGAAACGCCAGCATCGTCTGGCCAGGGCCCTGGGAAGGGTCATCGGATTCTTTGCGGCGAGCGCAACGTGCGGCGTCCTGGCCGCAAGCCTGGTTGTCCCTGCTGTTGCGACTGTCGGCTACGGAGTCAGCACATCCATCAGCTACTTTGAAAATCTGCCCTCGGAACTGATCGTTTCGCCGCCGTCGCAGTCCACCAAAGTCCTCACCTCCGACGGCCAGCCGCTCGCCACGTTTTATACTGAGAACCGGATCAAGATCCCCCTGGACCGGATATCCCCCTATATCCGGGATGCCATCGTGGCCATCGAGGACAGCCGCTTTTATGAGCACCCGGGCATTGACCCGCAAGGGATTCTCCGGGCTGCAATCTTCAACCTGACGAGTGAGGGCAGGCAGGGCGCCTCCACGATTACCCAGCAGTACGTCACCAACGTGATCAACGAGTCCTTCGTGTCCGAGGACAAAACCGGCGAGGTCATCCTCAGCGGCCAGAAGAGCCTTGGGGACAAGCTCCGCGAGATGAAGCTGGCCATTGCGCTGGAGAAGAAGTTCAGCAAGGACCAGATCCTCGAGGGCTACCTGAACATCGTGTTCTTTAACCGCGAGGCCTACGGAGTCGAGGCGGCGGCGCGGTATTTCTTCAGCACCGGGGCTGGAGACCTCACGCTGCCGCAGGCCGCCCTGCTGGCCGGTCTGGTCAACAGCCCCAGCTACTACAACCCCGCGGTCAATCCGGAGCAGGCCACGAGCCGCCGGAACCAGGTTCTTTCCGAGATGCTTGCCACGGGCAAGATCACCCAGGCGGACCACGACGCCGCCGCGGCCACGCCCATCGAGCTCAAGCTCAGTCCGGGGAAGCAGGGCTGCGCCAACGCCCAGATGGCACCCTACTTCTGCGACTACGTTTCGCATCTGATCCTGAACAACCCGGCCTACGGCACCACCCTGATCGAGCGCGAGCGCAAGCTGTACCGCGGCGGGCTCACCATCGTCACCACGCTGGACAGCCGGCTCCAGGCGGCGGCCCAGGCACAGGTTGACAGCACCGCCGGAGCGAATCCAGACCGCTGGGGCGCGTCCCTGGTCTCGATCCAGCCGGGCACGGGGAAGATCCTGGCAATGGCGCAGAACACGGTATTCCTGCCGGCCGAAGGTAAGTTCGATACCCAGCTGAACTTCAATGTGGATTCCCATGATCCGCAAGGCAATGACCTCAACGGGGCGGGCGGTTTCCAGCCCGGCTCCACCATGAAGCCCTTCACGTTTGCCGAGTGGCTGAACGAGGGCAAATCGCTGACCGGCGTGGTGGACGCCTCACGCCGGGTGTATCCGCTGGGCTTCCCGTGGCGCTCCAGCTGCGGAAAGGTGTTGGGCGCCTACAGCACGGCGCAGAACAACCCCGAGCTGGGCGCCGCCGATGACCTGCAGAATGCTGACGAGGGCTATTACCGTCCCATGCCCGTGAACTACGGGCTGTACAACTCCATCAACACGGCCACGTTCGCCGAGGCTGCCCAGCTCGACTTCTGCGGCATCCAGAAGATGGTGGACGCCGTGGGGCTGCACAGCGGACTGGATGGCGCCCAGATCAGCATGCATCAGCTGGGCAATCTCCTCGGCGCCATCGGCGTCGCCCCGGTCCATCTGGCCAATGCCTTCGCCACCTTCGCCAACGACGGCCGGTACTGCTCCCCCATTGCCGTGCTTGAGGTGACAGACGTGACGGGCGGGAAGTTTCCGGTCCAGGCCAGCGATTGCCGCAACGCCGTCAAACCGGAGGTTGCCCGGGGTGTCAACGCAGTGCTCCAGGACGTGCTGAAGGTCGGCTCCGGGGTGTGGATCAACCCCAAGATCCACACGCAGATGCCCGTTGCCGCCAAGACCGGGACCTCCAACAACAACGGCTCCACCTGGGTGGTGGGCTACACCTCGGGACTGGTCACAGCATCATTTTTCGGCGACGCTCTGGAGGGCCAGAACCGTCCCGGCCAGAACGTGACCGTCAACGGCCAGTTCTACCCGCGCCTTGACGGCTACATGATCGCGGGGCCGCAGTGGGTCAACTACATGCTCCAGGCGGCCCCGCTCTACCCGGCAAACCCGTTCCCGCCGCCGCCGGCATCCATGGTGGCGCCGCCTACACCGTCTCCCGCGCCGGCGGCGCCGCGGCCGGTTCCCGCACCGGATCCTGCCCCAGCGCCGGTTCCCGTTCCCGCCCCTGCACCGGCTCCCGCGCCAGAGCCACCTCCTGCTCCCGCACCCGCGCCGGTCCCGCCCGCGCCGGTCCTACCGCCGCTTCCCGAGATTCCGGGCTTTCCGCCTGCGAACGGTCTCCCGGGTGGCAGACCCTGAGAGCCGACGACGGCGGGAGGCGCCGCCGTCGTGCGTTCTCCTAAGTGACGCCGCGCCAGAGCCGCTGCCACCACGTGCGCTGTGGTTCCGGTTCGGGCGGGGCTGCCTGTGCGAGCGCGCCACGGCGTTCGTGCCAGCGCACTACTTCCGTTTCGGCGTCCCGCGTTTTGGTGGTGACGGGCGGGCCGCCCTGGAGCTGGCGTCGGGCGTCGATCACCCGGGCGTTGAAGTCAGCGAGGATGTCCCGGACCTGTTTTTCGGTGAACTGGGCATCAAGGCGGCCGTCCAGTTCGGCGTCTTCGGTGCGGAGCAGGATGGCTTTGGGCCCCAGACCGCTGATGTTCTCACGCTGGATCAGGCCCTTGACCCACCAGTCGGGATCGTAGGCCTCCCCGAGCCCGGGGATGGGCTTGCCTGCGTATTTGAGGTTGTCGAATTTGCCCTGTGCCATGGCATCCCGGATCAGATACTCCGCCCGCCGGGCATCGTCCACCTTCTTGCGCGTGTCCCGTTCCTGCGCTTCGGCGGCCTCGAGTTCCGCTTCTTCTTCAGCGTTGATCCCCGCTCCGCGGTAGGAACGCAGCCCCACGGCACGTTCCAGCCGGCGCTTGAAATACCCCGCCCCACCGCTCATGGAATGCCACCGCCTCCGCGCCTGAATCGAGTCTTTTTTCCAGTATTCAAGCGTCCGCATCTGATTTCAACGGTGCCAATGGCAGCCGCTTGGAAGCTCAGGGGAACCCTACGGACGGCAGCTCCGCGGTTGAGACCACGACGGCGCCGCTCGCCGTCGAATCCGGGTTCAGCATCCAGCCCATCCGCTTGGCGCTGCTCAGGATCACGACGCTCTCCACGAGCTCGATCTGCGGGATGCGTTGCTGGAGGGCCAATTCGGCGTTCATCACATCGGCCAGCGAATTCAGCCACATGAGGATCACAAAATTTGTGCCTCCGGTGGTGGACGCGCTGAACCGGACAGTGCGGAGGCTGCGGAGTTCAGCGGCCGCGGCCTCGTGCTGGCCCGGCGGCACGTTGGCGAACCACTGGCAGCTCACCGGGTAGCCGGAGAGGTTCTGGGCAATTTCACAACGGAAGGACAGCAGCCCGCTGGATATCACCCTGTTGAGCTGCCGCTGGACCGTCGCCGGGCTCCGGCCCAGGCTGCGCGCGATGTCCGCTGCGCTCGCTCGCGCGTCCCGCGCCAGGAACGGGATCAGATCCAGGTGGCTGGGCGGCAGCGGGGCCCCAGGTCTCGAGGCTGCCGAACCGGTGACTTCAGGACTGGCAACGGCCGAAAGCGCATTCTGCTTCGCCTTGTCCAAGGTATTGAGCCGCCACGCATGGCCAGCGGAGTGCAGACGAGTACCCAGCGAGGTCCGGTACTTCACCAACCCGCGGATCTCCTTGAACCGCGGAAGGACATGATCCGTGAACCGGGCCAAGGTGGGCGCTATGACCGTCAGCATAAGGTCCCTGTTGCTTGCCGCCTCCTCCACGGTGACCACCTCAGGGATGGCGGCGAGCGCCGCGGTCACCTCGGCCCGTAACTGCATTTCGCAATCCACGCTCACCAGTGCCAGGCACATCTTTTTGGGATCGCCGATCACGTGGGCCGTCGTCCAGGCCGCCCCCGACAATCTCAGCCTGTCCCAGCGCGCAGCCAGCGTTGTGGCGTGCACTCCCAGCACATCGGCTGCATCCGACCAGCTGATCCGCGGCGCGACCTGCAGCACGTTGATCAGGGCCAGGTCTTCCTCGCTGAGTACCACTTCGCACGCTTCTATCCTTGGTGAATAAATCCTGCCATATCCATCATACTTTTGATTTTTTTCAGCTATTTCCCAGCCTGTGAACCACATCACCACACAATGGGAGCAGGTCACTGACCAAACGTTCAGAAATTAGGAGAGTAGATGTCGATCATCACCGATGCGAAGGATCTGCAGGCCGACCTTGGCCGGCTGCGTCACGAGCTGCATCAGGAACCGGAGATCGGCCTGGACCTTCCCCGGACCCAGGAAAAAGTCCTCAAGGCGCTCGACGGCCTGCCGTTCGAAATCACCCTGGGCCAGAGCACGACGTCGGTCACGGCCGTCTTACGCGGCACCGCGCCGCACGCATCGGCAACGAAACCAGCAGTCCTCCTGCGTGCCGACATGGACGGCCTCCCCGTCCAGGAACGCACCGGCGTCCAGTTCGCGTCCAGGATCGACGGCGCCATGCACGCGTGCGGCCACGACCTCCACACCGCCATGCTCGCCGGAGCAGCCACGCTTCTGGCCGAGCGCCGGGACCAGCTGGCCGGCGACGTCGTGCTAATGTTCCAGCCGGGCGAGGAAGGCTTTGACGGGGCGGGCCACATGATCCGCGAAGGCGTGCTGGACGCGGCCGGGCGCCGGGTTGATGCCGCCTATGGGATGCACGTGTTTTCCGCTTTGGAGCCGCATGGCCGGTTCTGCACCAAACCGGGCGTGATGCTGAGCGCCTCGGACGCCCTCACCGTCACGGTTCTGGGCGCCGGCGGCCACGGCTCGGCCCCGCACGCGGCCAAGGACCCCGTCACGGCGGCCGCAGAAATGGTGACAGCCCTGCAGGTCATGATCACCCGCCAGTTCAACATGTTCGATCCCGTGGTCCTGACGGTGGGCGTCCTCCAGGCAGGCACGAAGCGCAACATCATTCCGGAATCGGCGCGCATCGAAGCCACCATCCGAACCTTCTCGGATGCCTCCCGGGAGCGGATGATGTCCGCCGCTCCCACGCTACTGAAGGGCATCGCCGCTGCCCACGGCCTTGAGGTGGACGTCGACTACCGTCACGAGTACCCCCTCACCGTCAACGACGACGACGAAACACGCACCGCGGAAAAGACCATTGAAAACCTCTTTGGACACTCGCGCCTCACCCGCTGGGCCACCCCGCTCAGTGGATCCGAGGATTTTTCGAGGGTGCTGGCGGAAGTACCCGGCACGTTCATCGGGCTCAGCGCCGTCGCCCCCGGCGCCGACCACACGACAACCGCATTCAACCACTCCCCCTACGCCGCCTTCGACGACGGCGTTCTCTCCGACGGCGCAGCGCTCTACGCAGAGCTCGCAGTCTCCCGCGTCGCGGCACTTGCCGTCGCCAACTGACCTTCCCGCCACCCCTTGGAGCATGTCATGACCACAACTGCAGGCGTCCCAGCCGACGTCCAGGTTCACAAGTCCCACCTGCGCACCCTCATCGGCACCGGCATCGGCAACGCCGTTGAATGGTACGACTGGGCCATCTATGCCACATTCGCGCCCTTCATTGCCAACGCACTGTTCAGCAAGGCGGATCCGACGTCGGCCTTCCTGGCCACCCTGGCGATCTTCGCCGTCGGCTTTGTCGCCCGTCCGTTTGGCGGCTTCGTGTTCGGCTGGATCGGTGACCGGATCGGCCGCAAGACATCCATGACGTTCGCGGTGGGCCTCGCCGCCGTGGGCAGCCTGATCATCGGCGTCGCCCCCACCTTCGAAGCTGTGGGGGCCTTTGCCTCGGTCCTGCTCCTGGTGGCCCGGCTGATCCAGGGCCTTGCCCACGGCGGCGAGCTGCCGTCGTCGCAGACCTACCTCTCGGAAATGGCGCCCAAGGAAAAGCGCGGCTTCTGGGCAACGCTCATTTACACGTCAGGTACGGTCGGCATCCTGGCCGGAACCATGCTCGGCGCCATCCTGTCCAACGTATTGAGCACGGCCGACATGAACGCCTGGGGCTGGCGGGTGCCATTCCTGATCGGCGGCGCCATGGGCCTCTACGCCCTGTTTATGCGGGCCCGCATGAAGGAAACGGCGGCGTTCGAGGCAGAATCGCCCAAGGAAAAGCACGAGCCGATGTGGCCGCAGATCTACAAGCACCGCAAGCAGGCCCTCCAGGTGATTGGCCTGACCGTCGGCCTGACTGTGTCCTACTACATCTGGGGTGTTGTGACTCCCAGCTATGCCTCGTCGGTCCTCAAGATGGACCGTGGAGAGGCCCTCTGGGCCAGCGTGATCGCCAACGTGCTGTTCATCGCCGCGCTTCCGTTCTGGGGCAAGCTCTCGGACCGTATCGGCCGCAAGCCCGTCATGATCATGAGCGCCGCCGGCGCCGCGCTGTTCCACTTCCCCATGACCTGGCTGCTGAAGGACTCCCCGTGGCAGCTCGCGGTCACCATGTCCGTCATGCTGTTCTTCATCGCCGGCAGTGCAGCAATCGTCCCGGCCGTTTACGCCGAACTGTTCCCCACCAAGATCCGCACGGTGGGCGTGGGCGTCCCGTACTCGATCTGTGTCGCAGCCTTCGGTGGTACCGCGCCGTACCTGCAGGCCTGGCTCGGCTCCATCGGACAGGGCAACCTTTTCAACGTCTACGCGGTGGTCCTGCTGGCTATCAGCATCGCGTTTGTCTTCACCATCCCTGAAACGAAGGGCAAGGACCTGACGCACTGATCCGTTCCAGGGCGGCCACAACGACACAAGAGACGCCGACGTCGGGAGGTCCCGCCGTCGGCGTCTTTTGCGTGGGGCGCGTGCCCCGCTGAGGAGACTCAGCCCAGGTGGATGGGCTGGTTCTCGTCGCTGCCGCTGAACGTCTCCTTGGTGATGGTGATGAGCAGCAGTGCGACCGGCGCGATCAGGATGGCGACGCCGGCGGCCCACAGGAAGACCGACGAGTAGCCGGCGGACAGCGCAGCCATCTGGCTGCCACCGGCGGCTGCGGTTGCTGCGGCGGCGATGGTGCTGAAGAGAGCGATCCCGAGTGAGCCGCCGATCTGCTGCGAGGCGTTGACCAGCGCACTGGCCACGCCGGCGTCGTCCTTGTCCACACCGAACAGGGCGAGGTTCTGCATCGGCACAAACACCATGCCCAGGCCGATGCCCATCAGGATAAGTGCGGGCAGCATGTTGACCGCGTAGGTCCCGTCGGCGGTGACCTGGGTCAGCCAGAGCATGGCCGCCGCCATAAAGACAGGCCCGACGGCGGTGGGGATTTTCGCGCCGAGCTTCGGCAGGTTCTTGGCCACCAGGGTCGCGGTGACGATGAGGACCACTGTCATGGGCAGGGAGGCGATCCCGGCGATGAACGGTGCGAAGCCCAGCACAATCTGGATGTAGAAGTTGACGAACAGGATGCCGCCGATGAGAACCGCGCCGGAGAGGAATGCCGCCAGGTAGGCCGCTGCCCGGTTGCGCTCCGTTGCCACGCGCAGGGGAAGGAGCGGGTGCTTGACCTTCTTTTCGACGGCGACGAACAGCACCATAAGCACCACACCGGCGAGGATGAAGCCCCACGCCTCCGGCGCGGCCCAGCCATGCTCGGCATTGGTGAAGCCGTACACCAGGGAGCCCAGTCCCAGTGCGACCACGGCGACGCCGGGCCAGTCGTATTTGGCAGGGCCTGCCGCTTTGCTTTCGCGGGCCATGTACATCACGCCGAGCAGGGCAATGATGGCGATGGGCACGTTCACAAAGAAGGTCCAGCGCCAGGACACGTAGTCCGTGAGGAAACCGCCCAGCAGGACGCCCACCGCCGCACCAACGCCGCTGATGGATCCGAAGATGGCGAAGGCCGTTCCGCGGTCCTTGCCGCCGGGGAAGGAAACAGTCAGCAGTGCCAGCGCCGCCGGAGCCAGCAGGGCAGCGAAGAGACCCTGCAGGACACGTGCGCCGAGCAGTTCCCAGGTTTCCTGCGCGATTCCGCCGATCAGCGATGCAATGGCAAAGCCTGCGGCCGCGACGATGAACGTCCGCTTGCGCCCCCAGAAGTCCGCCACACGTCCGCCGAGCAGCAGGAACGCGCCGAACACCAGGGCGTAGGCCGTGACCACCCAGGACCGCGTGGCGTCGCTGATGCCCATTTCGATCTGCAGGCGGGGCAGTGCCAGGTTCACGATGGTGCCGTCAAGCACCACCATGAACTGCGCCAGGGCAAGGAAGACCAGCGCACCCCACTTGCCTTTTGGCCGGCCCACCTGTGTTGCGTCGGCCGCTGCTTCTGCTGTCTGCGTTGCCACGGTCATTTTCACCCTTCAAAGTCCTAATACTTATACAAGTATAAGTACTTTGAGGCCTGGAAACGGACCGGATTGAGGTGAGATGGGTTACTCCGGTTCGGCGAGGAAGCCGGCAAGACGCTCCAGGGCCGGCAAGCTTGCGGCAAGCTGTTCCCGCTCCGCCGGCAGCAGCCGGGACCCGGCGGATTCCAGTGCCTCGGCCCACGCCCCCTCCAGGACGGTCCTGATGCGCTGCGACTCGGACGTGGGATGAAGCACCACGTACCTTTTGTCAGCCACGTCCCGGGTGCGCGTCACCAATCCCAGGGCAACAAGCTCGCGCAGTTGCGCGCTCACGTTGCTGAGCTGCCGGCCGAGACGGGCGGCCAATTCGGCCACAGTAATACCCGGGTGGCGTTCGATGACCCGGATGATGTCCAGCAGCCCGCTGGAGAGAGGGAGGATGCCGGTCCCCTCGTGGGACTTCCGGTGCACTTCGAAGGAGATGTCGAGGATGGCCACCGCCAGTTCCCGGGACTTGTCCGTATCCGGTTGCTGTCCCGTGGTGCTGAGGCTTGCCATCTTCCAAGCATAGGGGCGATTCGGAGCCGCCCTTCGAGGCTTACTCAGCCAGCAGGAAGCACCAGTTGTCCGGGGCTTAACAAATCACAGTGCGCTCTCCCACAGGGTAAGTCTTGTGGGAGCGCGCACTACTTTAAGGACTCTGACGAACATGCTTACTGCAAACGAAGACACCCGGCCACTGACCATTTTCTGCGCCTTTGCGCTCAAGCAGGCAGTCCAGGACGTCATCCTTCCGGCGTTCGCCCGGGCCGGCGGGACCCCGGCGGAAGCCGTCTTCGAGCCAACATTCCGCCTTCTCACGCGGATCGAGGCAGGCGCCCGGCCGGACGTCATGGCAGGCATCACCGGTTCACTGGCGGACCTGGTTGCCGCCAACATCCTGACGGCCCCCAGGCCGGTCGCCCGGACCGGGGTGGGCGTGGCAGTTGCACCGGACGCCCCGATCCCTGACATCAGCACCGTGGACGCCTTCATCGCCGCTGTGACGTCCGCCCGCTCCGTGGCCTATTCCCGCAGCGGCCCCAGCGGGATCTATTTCGCCGGACTCTTGGAGCGGCTGGGGATTGCTGAGCAGGTCAAGGCCCGGGCCACCGTGATTGATGCCGGGCCCACGGCCGTGGCGCTGCTGGACGGCCGGGCCGACCTCGCGATCCACCAGCTGAGCGAACTGATCCTCGTTCCGGAGGTGAAAATCGTTGGCCCGCTGCCCGCGGCGGTTCAGGACTACACGGACTTCTCCACGGCGCTCGGCAGCGAAGCGTCCCAAGCGGCGGGGGCCGCAGCTTTGCGCGATTTCCTGCACAGCCCCGGGGCCCTCGCGGCCTACGCGGCCAACGGGCTGGAACCCGCCTAGAGGACCAGTACCCAAGAACAAAGGGGAGAGTACGACGGCGGGCCGTCCCGCCGTCGCACTCTCCCCCTTTTGCTCTCGAACCGGCGCTGTTACACCCGAGCCCTGTCAGGCGGGGAAGCTGTTAGGCGCGGACGTGCTGGGCGAGCACGGCGTCGATCTGGCCCGCCGCTTCCCGCATGCCCTCTTCCATGCCCATCTGGACCATCTGTTCCATCTGCTCTTCCGACTCGAAGGTGGACCGAACGGTCATCCGGGTGCGGCCGCCGAGGTCCTCGAGGTCAACGGCGGCATGCGTGATTCCCATGGCCTCATTCGGGGCGCCGTCGTCATCGGCGAAACCGTCGTCGAACTCGAGCCTGCGCGGCGCCTCGACGGCGGTGAAGCGCCACCAGCCGCCGGCCTTCTCCCCGTCGGGGCCGGTCATGTAGTAGCCGGCCTTCCCGCCGGGCTGGAAATCGAACTCCTCGAATGTGGCCGGCCAGGTGGGCGGACCCCACCAGCGCTCCAGCTGGCGGGGGTCTTCCCAGATCTGCCAGACACGGTCGACGCCGGCGTCGAACTCGGCCACGAGGGTGAAGCTGAGTGCTTCGAGATTCTTGGTGGAACTGATAACAGGCATTGCAAAACCTTTCTATCCTTCAGCCAGAATGTCTGCGATCCGCCCGGCGCGCTGCCGCCAGATCGCCTCATACTCGTCGAGCAGGCGGCGGGCCTTCTGCAGTCCTTCGTGGTTACCCCGCACAATCTGCTCCCTTCCGCGCTTCTCCTTCGTTACCAGGGAAGCCCGCTCCAGCACCGCCACATGCTTCTGGACGGCGGCGAAACTCATGGCGTAGAGGGCTGCGAGGCCGGAAACGGAATACTCCCCCGCCGTCACCCGCCGGACAATGTCCCGCCGGGTGGCGTCCGCGAGCGCCTGGAACAGGCGGTCAACGTCCGCGTCTCTGAGCTGATCTACAACCATTTGGTTGTACGGTACGCCCGGCGTGGCAGGGTGTCAGGGCTTGAATGCGGTCCGCGAGATGGCATTTCACGGCAGTGCCGCCGATCAACATTGCCGCGAAATGCCATCTCGAAGGGTCGCAGAAGAGGCCTCCGCCGCATCCCGGTTTGACGCGGATACCCGCCATTGTCCACAGTGGGTCAGTGCCTGCCACCGTCCACACCGAAGCCCCAGATCCGGCAGTCCCGGACGGGCCATCCCCCTCGCGGCAGATCGCTGCCCTGATCGGCTTCCTGGCGCTCTCCTGGGCCGTGTCGTTCCTGGGGTCCCTCCCGGTCCGCGCGGCTGCCGGCGGCTGGTACGCTCTGGCGGACAAAGCTCCCTGGACTCCTCCCGGGCTGATGTTCACGTCAGTCTGGCTTATCCTGTACGCAGCCATGGCCGTGGCGGCCTGGCTGGTGTGGCGGCAGCGGCGCCTCCCGCGCCGGCGCGCACTCAGGCTCTATTCGCTCCAGCTGGCCCTAAACCTGCTCTGGCCCATGACGTTCTTCGGCCTGTTTCCCCTGCTGGGGACCGCGGCGCTCTGGCTGGCCCTGGCCGTCCTCGCCGCCCTCACCCTCACCGAGGTCCTGACCGTTCTGCGCTTCGGACCCATCAGCCCGGTGGCCGGCGTGCTGATGCTGCCGAACGTATCGTGGCTCGTTTTTTCGGCGTCCCTGAACCTTTACGCTGCCGTCAGTAACTAAGGGCGGCGGGAGCGTGTAATCGCTCACACTTTCGCCATTTCTGTTGCAAATGTCGGCGGCGACCATGAACCATGAGATCGGGACCCCGTTCCCGCACTACCAAGATCAGCAATCCTCACCGACGAGGGTGCGGCCCCCTCAAGGACGACGCGGAGCCGTTAACTGCATGAGCGAAAGTACTGACAATGACGTTTGAGAACACTGACTCCATCACGCTGAAAATCTGGGACCGGTCTGCGGTTGAGCACACCCTTGAGAGCATCGTGCACGACCTCTCGGTCAGGGCGAACACCACCAAATGCCGCATCGCGGTCCAGTGCAGCGGCCCCAATACTTTCACGGTCAGCGTCCGTGGCCAGGAACGCCAGCTCGCCACCATCTGATCGGTTCACGGCTAAAACTGAAGCGGACGACGGCGGGACATTCCCGGCGTCGTCCGCTTCCGTTTTGTGCCCGGGCGAATAGCCCTACGCCCTGCCCTGGCGGCTCACCATCTCGTTAATCCAGATCGGCGCGAACGGCGAGGTGCAGTTCGGCGGCGTCGGGTAGTCCTTGAGGACCTCGAGCCGCTCGCCGATGTCGAGCGCGCGGGCCCGGTGCTCCGCGTGCTCGATCCCAATGAAGGCCAGCGTGTGGTTCATCGCCCACTGCAGCCGGTCCGGGGCGTCCTTTATCTCCGCCTCGATGGTGTCCAGCAGTTCCGGGGGGTCGAGCCCCGCGGGCTTCTTCGCCACGCGTTCGCTGGTCAGGGCCCAACCGGCGCTTGCCACCACCGGATCCGGGTCCGCCGCCCAGGCCACGCGCAGGTCCTCCGCATGCGGGCTCTTCTTCACCACGTAGTTCACCAGCCAGTCGTGCACCTTGGGGGCGCGCGCCTCACGGAGCATGGTGTCCAGTTCGTCGCGCTCGAAGGCCTTGGGCCGGCAGATCAGCAGCGCCACGAGCCTCGCCGCAGTGTCGTTTGAGGCCCAGAGCTCGCGGGCGAGTTCCTGCCGTGTCTTCAGCCGTTTCGCGACAGCGCGCAGCCTGGTCAGGTTCACCCCGTGGTCGTCGCCGCGCTTCTCGTTCGCCTCGCGCATCTTCGGGTCTTCAAGCACAGCCAGCTCGGCCATGACTTCGCCCAGCAGCCCCGCCGATATCGCCTCCGACATGTCATCCTCCCGGTCACCCTTGTGTCGGTTCCAGCGTACGGCTGCCAGCACGCAAGGGTCCCGTCCATCGCGGAGGTCATGAGCAGTAACATGAGCCGTACTGTGTGACGGCAGCACCGCGGACGGGACGGCCCGTTCGTTTCGGCCAACACGGGGACGGCCCCGTGGAATGAGGTTCAACCCGTGGTTTCCTCTACTGCGAGATCCATTTTCACGCCCGTCGCCATAGTGCGCCTCGTGGTCGGCTGGGGCGCCGTCGTCGGCCTGGTCTTTGCCGGGCCCCCGCTTGAGCCACCCGTCCCCGCATGGCTTCTGGTTACTGCACTCGTGTTCATCGTCGGGGTCGTTCTGGTCTGCGCCTTTGGGGTGGTCCACGAGGCCGAGCATCTCGCCCAGCGGCTGGGTGATCCCTATGGCTCCCTGGTCCTCACACTCTCGATCGTGCTGATCGAGGTAGTGCTCATTTCCGCCGTTATGCTGGGGCCCGGCGAGCACACCACCATCGCACGGGATTCGGTGATGGCCGTGTCGATGATTATCCTCAATGCCGTGATCGGGCTCTCTGTTCTCGTCGGGGCGATCAAGCACGGCAACCTGGGCCACAACCGCACCGGCACCTCCTCCTATCTCGCCCTGCTCGTCGTTCTCGCCGCGCTGGCCTTTGCCCTGCCGGCCCTGATTGGGCGTGACGGCTCCTACACTCCAGGCCAGAAAATCCCGATCATCGTGCTGACCCTCGCCCTGTATGCCTTCTTCCTCTACCGGCAGATGGGCAGGCAGGCCGATGATTTCCGGGAAGTGGATCGTCGCTTCGCCACTGACCCTGGCTTACGTGGCAGCGTCGCCGCCGAGCGGAGCCGCCCTAGCGTCACCCAGGTCATCGCCGAGCATCGGACCGAGGTATTGCTGCGGATCGCGCTGCTTATCGTGACGGTCCTGCCCATCGTGCTGCTCTCGCACGATATGGCCACTCTCCTGGATGACGGGCTCGAGCGCGTCGGTGCGCCGGTAGCGCTTTCCGGCATCCTTATCGCCATGATTGTTTTCTTGCCCGAGTCGATCACGTCAGTGCGTGCAGCGCTGCGGGGTGAGATTCAGCGTGTCAGCAATCTCTGTCATGGCGCCCTCGTCTCCACAGTCGGCCTGACAATTCCCGCCGTCCTCATCATCGGCGCCCTCACCGGTCAGGCCGTCGTGCTCGGCGAGTCCCCGGCCAACCTGTTACTCCTCGGCGTCACGTTGATGCTGTCGGTGACAACTCTTGCCTCCAAGAAGGTGACAGCGATGCACGGCGCCGCGCATCTCGTTGTCTTCGCGGTCTACGGCATTGCCGTCTTCTCCTGAGTCTCGCGGGCCCCGGCCTACTCTTCGCCGGTGTCCCGCGCTTCCAGGTGCTTCGCCATGGCTTCACAGGCCTGGTTCCAGCGCACTGTGAGGGCCTGCCGGTTCAACGGTTCGAACATGCTGTTGAGGACTTTCTCGACTGCGTCGTATGCGGCGTCCCGAACGCGTTCCTGCGCCGCTGGGCTGTAATAGTTCATGACAGGGATTCGTAACGGGGACGCCGAAAGATGGCGTGTCACGGCCACCATCGCTATGCAGGGCGCCGCAGGTGAGGAAGAACGACGGCGGGACCTCCCGCCGTCGTCCGCTTTCCGCGCGCGGTGATTTCCTACGAGGTGCGGAGCCGGCCGAGGCAGTAGTTTTTGACGCAGTGCCGGACCGGCCGCGGCAGCCGTGGATACACCAGAGCGGACCACCGGGTGGTGCGATCGAACAGGCGGCTATGACGGTCGCTCCACGTCAGCCCGAAGCGGGTGCGCAAGTGGTCCGGCAGCAGACCGGCGGTAATGAACCGGATCAGGGGCATGCTCAGCCGAAGCCACAGCGGCCCGGCCGGCGGGTACAGAAGGTCGCGGGCGACGCCGGTGGTGACGGCGTCGAGTTCCAGTGCCTTCAGGCACGCGTCCCAGTAAGCCTTGAAGGCTGCGCGGTCGGCCGGCCACAGGTCCGCCGGAAGTTGCAGGACGGTGCCGATTCTTGCGTAGTCGCTGTACGTGAGGTCGGCTGTATCGTCGTCCAGTGGGCCGTAGATTTTCTCGTATACGGTGATGGTGGTGTCGTACAGGGTTGCCACCACCCATAATTGCGCCTCCGCATCGAACGCACTGTACCCCTCAGAGCCTGCATCGGGCTTGCGGCGGACCGCCGAGTGGGCCCGGTTAACCTTGCGCCGCACCGCCGCGACCTGATCCTCGGTTCCGTAAACCACGGCATAGACGTAGGTGACGGTGGATCGGAAGCGGTCCAGTGGCCGGGCAATAAAGTCGCCGTGCTCGGCAACGCCATGGCCAACGGCGGGGTTCGCGATCTGCAGCAAAATGGCGCGGCCCGCCCCGGCGAGCAATACGCCTTCAGCACCGATATCGGCCAGGTTCCGCACCATGAACCCACGATACCGGAGAAGACCACCGCGCCCGGAGGCAGTACTACCCCAAGCCCAAGACGCGGGCGAAGCCCATCGAGGACCGGATCGCCTTCCGGCGCGGCGTGACCATCGAGGAGTAGCCCGGAGTAATTCCGTACGGATCTCCGCGACCGCCACTATGCTGGGCTGACCGTCAATGGAGATGGGCTTGGCAGCACAAGGGGCAACTGGTGAAATCAGATTCTGGCGACAGGGACTTTCCCCGCATCCGCCGTTCGTCCAGCGTGCGCAAGTGGAGATCCCGCTCCGCCATGGTCCTGGGCATTGCCCTCGTGGTGGGTCCCTATTTCACGCCGACCCTCTTCGAACGGTTTGTGTTGCCGGCAGCCATGCCTCACCTACCAGGCGCCAAAGTGCCGCCGCCAGGGTTTGAGGCCGCGTCAGCTCCGCTCGGCCTGCCTCCGGCCACCAGCGGATCCACCGCCTATGTCCTGCAGAAGTCTCCGGACCCGGGCCAGCCCTTTGCTGCCTACGACCCGTGCCGTCCAGTGCACTACGTGGTCCGGCCGAACAGTGCGCCGGCAGGAACAGACCAGCTCATCCAGGAGGCCGTTTCCGCCGTTTCCGCGGCCTCAGGACTGCAGTTCGTCTATGACGGAACCACGTCCGAAGCGCCATCGGAAACCCGCGAATCCTACCAGCCGGAGCGCTACGGCAAGCAATGGGCGCCGATTCTCATTGCCTGGTCGTCTCCGGAGGAAGCACCCCTGCTGGCTGGAAAGGTTGCAGGGACCGGCGGAAGCTCCTACGCCCACATTCCTGGCGAACCCTATGTGTACGTCGCCGGCCAGGTGACTCTTGATGCGCCGGGCCTTGCAGAAACACTTACCTGGCCGGAGGGACCCGCCCACATCCGCGCCATCATCATGCACGAGCTGGGGCACGTCCTGGGGCTGGGGCACGTGAACGATCCCACGCAGCTGATGTATGAGGAAAACACCGGGCAGTTCGATTTTGGCGATGGCGACCGAGCCGGCCTGGCGCTGCTGGGAACCGGGGCGTGCGTCCCGCGGTTGTGACAGCGGCGAGGCAGCTGACCGTTTGACCGTCAGAGGACGACGCCGGGACTTCCGGCGGCCAAGGCGCCCACCAGTTCGGGGAGGTCCTTCACCCCGGGAAGGATACGCAGGTGCGGGTGGCGGCCCAGCTCCTCCGCGCCGAGCTTCCCCGTCAGGACCCCGACGCCGGCCACGCCGGCATTTGCCGCGGCCTGCAGATCGTTGACGGTATCGCCGGCCGCCAGCACGGCGCCCACGTTCAGTACGCCGGTGCGTTCCATGGCGCGGTGGATCATGTGGGGAGCCGGGCGTCCGCGGGGCACTTCGTCCGAGGTGACCACGGCGTCCAGCAGCTCCCCGGCACCCACGCGCCAGCCCAGGGTGGCCAGCAGCGGATCCGCCACATCCCGCGAGAATCCGGTGGTCAGCGCCACCTTGACTCCCATGGACTTCAAGGTCCGCAGCGCGTCCTCAACACCGGCCAGGGGAACGGGCGCGTTCGCGGCGTAGAGGGCCGCCAGGATCTCCTGGAAGCGGATAAACGTGCGCGCAACGAGCCCGGCTTCGGCCGTGATGCCGCCAAGTTCCAGCAACGCTGCGATGGCTTCCGTCTTGTCCGCGCCCATCCACGTCTGAAGATTCACGGCGGTCACCTCGGCACCGGCCTCGCAGACGGATTCCTCGAGCGCTCGGTAGACATCCCCATGTTCGTCGATGGTGGTTCCGGCCATGTCCAGGGCTACAAGTTCAATCATTACGGTGTTCCTTAGGCTGTGGTTGGCACGCGGACCAGGTTGGCGCGGTGCTCGCTGGTGTTTTCGATGGTGAAGTTGGTCAGGCCCGGGATGTACCTGTCGTCGGAGTACTCGATCGGCTCGCCGGTCGAGGATGAGGTCAGCCGCCGTTCGCGGAGCAGAGGCGAGCCGGGTTCGACGCCGAGCAGTTCCACGTCCAGCCCGTCCGCTGCCACGGCGTCGATGGTGTGCCGGCCCCGGCTCAGGTCCACGCCCTGGCTTTTCAGGAAGCTGAAGATGGAGCCGCTGTCCGTATCGAAGTCAAAAAGAAGCCTGCCGACGTCGAGGACAAAGCTTGTCCGCTCCACCATGGCCGGCGCGTCTACGAGGAGCCGCAGCCGCAGGACCTCCACCACAGGCTCACCCACCTTGATGTCCAGCTGGGCTGCCACCTCGGGCGAGGCCGGGCGACGGGCGATCTCCCGGGTCTGCTGTCCCGGGGTCCTGCCAATGGATCCGGCCCACTCCGTAAACGACATGAACGTCGTGAACGGCTGGGACAGCGCAGCACGGCCGGCGACCGGCTGCTTGCCGCGCCCGCCCAGGATGAGGCTCTCCGTGCGCAGGGCTGAGAGGGCCTGCCGGACGGTTCCCCGGGAGGCCTCGAATTCCCGGCAGAGCTCTGCCTCGCTGGGAATCCGGAATCCCTCGGGCCACATGCCCGACGTGATCCGACTACGGAGTTCATCGGTCAAGCGCTGGTGGAGAGGCTGAAGCTGCGATAGGGACATGACTTGATCATACAAGTTGAATTCACGGCCTTCCAGGGATTTCAGCCGTCTCGAATGAACACGGCATTAACTCCGCGGGCCTTCAATGAACAAACCGTAAACTTGTTCAAACAAGTGCCATATTGGCTTGATTGACGCGCTCCGGAGCGGCCACTATCGATCTTGTGAATACCGAAAACCTTCAAAACCAAGCCGCCGGCAGCCTTCCGTCCTCCGTGGACGTGGTGGTGGTCGGGGCAGGCATCGTGGGCCTGGCCCACGCGGCCCTTGCCGCTGATCGCGGGCTCTCCGTGCTGGTCATTGATCGCGATCACCGCGCGGTGGGCGCTTCCATCCGGAACTTCGGACACTGCTGTATCACCGCGCAGACCGGCGACTTGTATGAACTGGCCATCACCGGCCGCAAGCACTGGCTCGACTTCTCGGAACGCGCCGGCTTTTGGGCTACGGAATCCGGAGCCGTGGTGGTGGCGCGCACCGCAACAGAACTTCGCGTCCTGCACGAACTGGCGGAACGCCGCGAACCCGGCCAGATCGTGCTGCTCAGCGCCGCGGAAACGTCCGCCCGGCTGGGGCGAGTGGCTACCCCGGAGGGTCCGGACGCAACGGAAGGTCCCGTCGTCGTCGGCGGTGCATGGCTGCGTGATGACCTCCGCGTCGATCCCCGGACCACGGTGGCGAGCCTTGCTGCCTGGCTGGATTCGCGTCCGGACACGTCCGTGCGATGGAATACGTCCGCCGTCGGCTTTGCCGCGGGGACCGAGCGGACAGCCCTGGTCCGTACAAGCCGCGGCGAGGTGGAAGCCAACCACGTGTTTGTGTGCGTGGGCCACGACGTGGACCTGCTCTTCCCGGAACTTGCCGAAGGGCACAAGATCGAACGCTGCTCGCTGCAGATGACAGCCGCGGCGGGCCCCGAAGGCTTGGAGCTGGAACCGGCAGTCCTGACCGCCACCTCCATGCTCCGCTACGGGGCCTTTGTGGAGATGCCGTCCGCGCCGGACCTCCTGTCAGAGGTTCAAGCACAGGATCCGGCCCTCCTGGACATCGGCGCCAACGTGATGTTCACCCAGCGCCCTGACGGTTCCCTGCTCCTGGGCGACTCGCACGCCTACCAGAAAACCGCCGACCCCTTCCTGGCAGAGGCCACCACAGCGCTCCTGCTGGACCGGATCCAGGACGTCCTGGGGGTCGAATCCCTCGACATCACGGAACGCTGGCAGGGCATTTACGCCTCCAGCGAGGTGGGCCCGCTCCTTGTTGCCGGCGTTGCCCCCGGCGTCACCGCCGTGTCCGTCACGGCGGGAATCGGCATGACCGTTTCCTTCGGCCTGGCGGCGCGCAACGTCTCCGCCCTCCCCTAATCCGCCATCGCGCTTCTCCCCCCAAAACCCTCAAGGACCCCCATGAAAACCCGCTACCTCGCCCTGATTCCGGCCGCCCTGCTCGCCGCCGTCGGCCTGTCCTCCTGCGCCAGCCCGGCCGCCCAGAACGTTTCAGCCAACCCCGCCTACTGCGCCGACGGCCCCATCAAGTTCGGCATCGAACCCTATGAGGACCCGGCCAAGCTCGAACCCGCCTACCGCGTCCTCGCCGATGCCATGGCTGCGAAGCTGGGCTGCGAGGTGGAGGTCCAGGTGGTGGAGGACTACTCGGCAGAGGTGCTGGCCATGGCCAACAACCGCCTGGACATCGGGCAGTTCGGCCCCATGGGCTACGTCTTCGCCAGCACCAAGGCGGGAGCGGAGCCCATCGCTTCGTTTGGAACGGCCGACGGCGAACTCAGCACCTACACGGCCGGCATCTGGGTACCCAAGGACTCCGCCATCCAGTCGATCAACGATCTCAAGGGCAAGGATGTGGCACTTGGCGGCATCGGCTCCACCTCCGGCGATGTCCTCCCCCGCTATGGGCTCAAGAAGGCCGGCATCAGCGAATCCGACCTGGACATCAGCTACGCCGGCGGGCATCCCGAAGCCCTCCTGGCCCTGACCAACGGGACGGTGGACGCCGCCGAGATCAACTCCCAGACCCTTGCCTCTGCCACCGCCGCGGGCACCTTCAAGCCGGAGGATTTCCGCCAGATCTGGACCTCGGAAGCCATCCCCAACGATCCCATCACCATCCGCAGCAACGCCGACCCGGCCCTCAAGGAAGCCGTCCGCGACGCACTGGTAAACCTCCCCGCCGAGGCCATCGAAGAAGTGGGCGCCTTCCTGGACGTCACGCCTCCGGGCCCGCTGCTGGCCGTCACCAAGGAGACCTACCAGCCGCTGTTCGACCTCGCCGCCACCATGGGACTGACCGAGGAAGACCTGTGACAGCGGTCCAGGTGGCTGGCCTGACCAAGGCCTACGCGGGGACCACGGTTCTGGACGGCGTCGACTTCACCGTCCGGGCTGGGGAACTGCTGGCCTTCCTGGGCGCCAACGGCTCGGGAAAGTCCACCACGCTCAAATGTGTCATCGGGCTGACCCGTCCGGATGCCGGCACCGTCCGCGTCCAGGGCAGGGATCTGGGGACCCTTCAGGGCCGGGCACAGATCCTGGCGCGCAGCCAGGCGGCCATGGTCTTCCAGAAAATCCAGCTTGTTCCGCGCCGGACGGCCCTGGACAACGTCTGCTCCGGCGGACTGCTGCGGGTCCGCGGCCTCGCCTCGGTCAGCCCGGCGTTTTTTGCCAAAGACCTGAAGGAGGAAGCCATGGCATGCCTGGACCGCGTAGGGCTGGCAGGGATTGCCCTGGAACGGACGGGGAAGCTGTCCGGTGGGCAGCAACAGCGCGTCGCGATTGCCCGGGCCCTCTGCCAGCGCGCTTCGGTGCTGCTCGCGGACGAACCAGTCTCCGCCCTGGACCCGCATGCGGCGGAACAGGTCATGGCGCTGCTGGCCGAACTTGCCCACACGGAGAACCTCGCCGTCGCTGCGGTGCTCCACCAGCCGGACCTCGCAATCCGTTACGCGGACCGCGCCATCGGCCTCCTCAAGGGAAAAATAGTGTTCGACGGCGGCCCGGCCGGCCTGACGGACGATGTCCTGGACACGCTGTACGCACCGGACAGGGTTGCAGCATGAGCGCCCCCGCACTCCCCCGGGCACGGCGCCAGTGGACCCGCACCGGGACCGTCGCCACCGCCGTCGTACTCCTCATTGCCATGCATGCGGTGGCCCTGGAGAGCACGGAGTTCAAACCTGCCCTGCTGGTCGACGGCGCCCAGGGCATGGGGCGGTTCCTCGCCGAGGCGTTCCCGCCGGACCTGAACTGGGAGAAGGTAATGAAGCCCAGCCTGGAAGCAACCCTGGTGACGCTGTGGATCGGGCTGCTGGGAACCACCCTGTCCATTCCCACCGCCCTCCTGCTGGCCGCGCTGGCGTCGGAAACCACTACTCCGCATCCCGTCGTTTACCAGGCGGCGCGTGCTGTGCTGTCCTTCTTCCGGGCGGTGCCTGACGTTGTTTTTGCGCTGATTTTTGTCACCGCCGTGGGGCTGGGCCCGTTCGCCGGCGTGTTGGCCCTGATCTGCCACAACACCGGGGTGATGGGGAAGCTGTGGGCCGAGGCCATGGAGGAGAGCGACCAGGGACCCGTCCAGGCGCTGGCCTCCGCCGGTGCCAGCAAACTGCAGCAGACGTTCCACGCGAGCATCCCGCTGGTGGTCCCCCAGTTCGTGGGGCTGCTCCTTTACCGGTTCGACGTGAACGTGCGGTCCTCGCTGGTCCTGGGCCTGGTGGGTGCCGGCGGCGTGGGCCTGCTCATCAACCAGGCCATCAAGTCGTTCCAGTTCGATCAGATGCTCACGCACATCATCGTGGTGCTCGTCCTGATCGTGCTGGTTGACCAGGCGTCGGCACTGATCCGGCGCAGGCTCGCCTGACCTGCGCCCCCGGAACAGAAACAGCGGACGACGGCGGGACCTCCCCCCGTCGTCCGCTTTCTGCTGGTGGCGTTACCCCTTCCGTTGCGGCATCACCCAAGCAGCGTCCCGGAAGTTGACACCCGCAGGTGCGTGCGGTTGACTTTTGCATATGCTGAAATAACAGTTCCATGATGCGGAATAAAATATCCGCATAGCCTGACACCGTGGATGCCAGCATCGAAACACGAGGACTTGCCTCATGCATCTTGAACAATTCAATGCGGCCGGCCGCACCGAGGCTGCCGATTTCCTGCGCCCCTGCCTGGACATCCAACGCTGGATCGACGAGCTCGCCGACGCCCGGCCCTATTCCAGTCCCGACGCGCTGCTGGCGGCAGGCCGTGGCGCAGCCAACCCCTTCACCCCGGCGGAGATCGAAGCAGCTCTCGCCCACCATCCGCGGATCGGCGAGCGGGCACAGGGCGACAGCGCGGAAGCGAAGCTGTCCCAGTCGGAACAGGCCGGACTGGGCGTGGCCGATTCTGCCGTCGCCGAGGCCCTGGCGGAAGGCAACCGGGCCTACGAGGAGAGGTTCGGACAGGTGTTCCTGATCCGCGCTGCCGGCCGCAGCCGCGAGGAGATCCTGGCCGCCCTCAACACCCGGCTCGCCCACACCCCCGACGCAGAACAATCAATCATTGGCCAGCAGTTGCGGGAAATCGCTGTGCTCCGACTCGAAGGACTGATGGGCAAATGAGCATTTCCCACGTCACCACCCACGTACTCGATACCGGCTCCGGTAAGCCGGCGGCCGACGTCCCGGTAACCCTCCACGTTCTCGACGGCGAGCGTTGGGTCCAGATCGCCGAGGGCGCCACCGACGCGGACGGACGCGTCAAACAGCTGGGACCGGAGCGGCTCCCTTCCGGGACCTACCGCCTGGCCTTCGACACGGGAAAGTACTTCGCCGCGAGCGGCACCGAAACGTTCTTCCCGGAGGTAACCCTCACGTTTGGTGTGGTCGAGGCGGAGGCCCATTACCACGTGCCGCTCCTGCTGAGCCCGTTCGCATATTCCACCTACCGGGGCAGCTGAGCACGCCGGCACCCGCCAGAACCTGCCAGAACCTGCCAGAACGAACCTGCCAGAACCTGCCACGGCAGGAAGGGCCCGCGGCGACGCCGCGGGCCCTTTGTGCGCCCATCTTCCGGCCCGTCGATACGGCCACTCCCGCCGCAGTCACGCCGCCGGCCGGATCCCCCACATCGCTCCGCCCCGCCCCGCCGCTCCGGCAGGATCCCACACCCGCCACAGTCACAATCGGTGATTTAGCCCGGGTGGGCCATAACGGAGGAAATTCCCTTGACAGTGGCACGGGTCACTTCTATTCTGAATTTTGGGATCCCAAATTGGGATCCCAAAAGATCGCGTTACGGATCCCGAGCCGCAGTACATTGCCCGGCGCTTCCGGATTGGACCCAGGACGCCCCACCAGCCGGCCTCCTGCCCCGCGAACACCCAGGTCTATTCCCCGTCTGCAATCTTCCTCTCTGTGAAGGAGAAGTTGTGTCTGTTCAAAATACTGAAACCGCTGTACCCCTCCCCGACGACAAAACCGGCAAGGACGGCGTGCAACGTCGCACCAACGTCCGCTGGAAAATGTTCCTTCTCCTACTGGTTCTCGTCGCCGTCAACTACATCGACCGGGGCTCCATCTCGGTGGCCCTGCCGATCATCCAGAAGGAATTCAACCTCGCCCCCGAACTCGTGGGCCTCCTGCTCTCCGCTTTCTTCTGGACCTACGCGCTGATGCAGGTCCCGGTAGGCCTCCTGATCGACAAGTTCGGTCCCCGCAAGGTCATGACGGCGTCCTGCGTCGGCTGGGGCGCAGCCACTGCAGCGTCGGGCCTGGCTGGGAGCTTCCTCAGCATGTTCATTGCCCGGCTGGGCATTGGCGTCACGGAAGCCGGTGTTATGCCGGCCGGCGGCAAGCTCAACGCGATCTGGATGCACAAGTCAGAGCGCGGACGCGGCGCCACCATCCTCGACGCCGGCGCGCCTCTTGGTGCCGGCCTGGGCGGCCTCATCATTGCCGGCCTGATCGCCTCCACCGGCAGCTGGCGCCTCTCGTTCATTATCGCCGGCGCCGCCACCGTGCTGATGGGCCTTGCCGTCTGGTGGTACGTCCGCGACAACCCCCGCCAGCACCGCGGGGTCAACGACGCCGAGGCGGAATACATTGAGGCCTCCCACGCGGCCGAGGACGCCGCGGCGGAGCTCGACGGCAGCAAGGGCAAACGCGCCCTCCTGCCCTACTTGAAATTCCGTTCCTTCTGGGCCATGTGCTTCGGCTGGCTGGGCTTCAACGGCGTCTTCTACGGACTGCTGACCTGGGGACCGCTCTACCTGGCCCAGGACAAGGGCTTCGACCTCAAGACCATCGGCTGGTCCACATTTGTCATCTTCGGCGCCGGCTTTGTCGGCGAAATCCTGGGCGGTGCGATCGCCGACAAGTGGCAGTCCACCGGCGCCTCCGCCAACCGTGTCATGCGCACGCTGCTGGGCACGTCCAGTGTTGTGGTGATCGGCGGCCTGATCGGAGTCACGGTCGTGGCCGATCCCACCACCGCCGTCGTCCTCCTGTCCGTGGTCATGTTCTTCCTCCGCTGGGTGGGCCTGTTCTGGAGCATCCCCTCCATCCTGGGCGGCCGGACCAACGCCGGCGTCCTGGGCGGGGCGATGAACTTCAGCGGCAACATCTCCGGTTTCGTGACCCCGATTGCGGTCGGTCTGATCGTGGGCGCCACCGGCTCCTACACCTGGGCACTGCTCTACTTCGTGGGATCCGCGATCATCATGGGCGTATCCGTCCTGACCCTGAACTACAACAAGCGGCTACCTGTCTAAGCTAGCCAAACACCTGTTCCTGAAGCCGGGAACGCAGTGCCGGACGAGAACCGAGAGTGGAGAGACATGCACAGCGCAGAAGAGACCCAGGACAAGGAACGCCCCCTTCGGGAGGCTGTCCGGGACACCCTCCGCAACAGGATCTTTGAAGGGCATTACGTTCCCGGCACCAGGCTGGTGGAACGCGACCTGGCCGCTGAGTTCAAGGTTTCCCGCCTTCCCGTCCGCGAAGCGCTCCGCATGCTGCGCCAGGAAGGACTCCTCAGCGACCGGGGCGCCCGCGGAGCCGAGGTCAGCACCCTGAGTCCCAAGGACGTCGAGGACCTGTTCGACGTCAGGGAGTCCCTCGAGGTGCTTGCCTGCCGGCTGGCCGCCACCCGCGCCACCACCGAAGACCTCAGCGGCCTCAAAGCCCTGCTTGACGAGGCAGGCCGCTGCCTCGCCAAGGGCGCCATTATGGAAGCCCACCGGGCCAACAGCGAATTCCACGATGCCATCACCCGGATCGCGGACAACGGCTTCCTCAAGTCCGCACTGGAACCGCTCCAGGGCCGCATGCACTGGCTCTTCCGCCACGTCAGCGATCTGCCGGAGCTGATCGAAGAACACCGTGCCCTCTACGCCGCCATCGCCAGCGGCGACCCGGAACGGGCCGCCGCCCAGTCTGCGTCTCACATCGGCAAATACCGCGACCAGTTTCCGGAGGATTTCAGCCGGACAGAACCCGCCCTTCATCGGAAGAACCCATGAAACTTCTTGTCATCAACCCCAATATCAGCGACGACGTCACCGCCCTGATCGAGGCGGAGGCCCTCCGCTCCGCCTCCCCCGGAACCGAACTCGTGGTCCGGACCGCCGGGTACGGCGTCGAATACATCGAAACCCGCTTTGAATCCCTGATCGCGGCGGGAGCCGTCGCCGAAATCGTCGCCGAGTACACCCGCGACGGCGCCGGCGTCGACGGCGTGGTGGTGGCCGCATTCGGCGACCCCGGGATGCCGGCACTGAAGGAACTCACCGACATCCCCGTTATCGGAATCACCGAGGCGGCCCTCTGCGCCGCCGCCCTGCAGGGGCACCGGTTCTCCATCATCGCCATCTCGGACCGGATCCGGCCCTGGTACCAGGACTGCGTGGAGCGCTTCGGGCTCGGCGGCAGGTTGGCGTCGATCCGCTCCATCAACGAGGCCCTCAACGGCATCGCCTCAGTGCAGCAGGACTTCAAGGCAACCCTGCTGGCGCTCAGCCAGCAGGCCGTCACAGAGGACGGGGCCGACGTCGTGATCCTCGCCGGAGCACCTCTCGCCGGCCTGGCCCGCGAACTCCGCGGGCAGATCGGTGTCCCCGTGGTGGACGGTATCTCCGCAGGCATCCGCATGGCGGAAGCGGTCGTCGGCCTCGATTCCGGCCCGCACCGCGCCGGCGCCTTCGCGCCTCCCCCCGCCAAGGCCCGCCGCGGCCTCACCGGGAACCTGGACGCCGCCCTCACCACCGCGCAGAACGCCGCCGCGCACGATCCCGCCCGCAGCGGCGCCACCCAGCCGGCCTCGCCCGCACCGGCCAACTAGCTACTTCTACTTAGGAGGACACCGATGTCCGACACCCCAGAACTCGTCATCGCCAACGGCACCGTGGTCAACAGCTTCGGCCGGCGGCACGCCCATATTGTGGTCCGGGAGGGCCGCATCGACCGGCTCGTGGACGCCTCTGAGCCCATCCCCGCCGCTGTTCGCGTCATCGATGCCGCCGGCCGGCTCGTCATTCCCGGCGGCGTCGACGGACACTGCCACGTGGCCCAGATAACCGGGCGGTTCCGCACCCTCGATGACTACCGGACCACATCGACGGCCGCGTTGTGGGGCGGCACCACCACCATCATCGACTTCGGCATCCCCCGGGACGCCCGGGAAACCCCGCTCGCGGCCGTCCTGCACAAGAAGGAACTGGCCCGCGAGTCCCGGTGCGACGTTGCACTGCACGGCTCCGTGGTCAGCTGGGACGAAACCGTGCCGTGGCAGCTGGAGCAGCTCGCCGCCGAGGGTGTGCGTTCGGTCAAGATGTACACGACCAACCGCGGCAGCACCATGGCCGACGGGGACACCATCCTGAAGGTCATGCGTGAAATGGTGCGCCTGGACGGACTGACCTACATCCATGCCGAACACGACCCCATCATTTCGGACTGCACCCAGCAGCACGCCGACGACGGCCGGATCGGCGTCGAGCACCTGCACCGGACCCGCCCCGAGCTCGCCGAAGAGGTCTCGGTCAAGGAGACCCTGGCCATGGCCGAATACACCGGCGCCCCCGTCTACTTTGTGCACCAGTCGACGCCGGGCGCGGTTGACCTGGTCACCGAGGCCCGCAGCCGCGGGCAGGAGGCCTACTCCGAGACCTGCCCGCACTACCTCACCCTCGACGACAGTGTCTACGGCTCGGTAATGCCGGAGTGGTACGCCTGCTGCCCGCCCATGCGCAGCCCGCAGACCGTCGCCGCGCTCCGGGAACGGCTTGCCGACGGCGCCATCCACGCCGTCGCCTCCGACCACTCCTGCTACGACCTCTCGCAGAAGCGGGAGCGCGCGGACGACATCCGCGAAATGCCGCACGGCCTCCCGGGCGTCGAAACCCGGATGCCCGTCACCTTCACCGCCATGATGGAGGCCGCCCGCGGCGGCGAAGCGCGGGTGGAGGACTTCGTCGAAGTCTTCGCCGCCGGCCCTGCCCGCATCAACGCCCTCCCCCGCAAGGGAACCATCGCCCCCGGGTTCGACGCCGACTTGGTCATCTTCGATCCGGCCGAGGAACGCGTTGTCGACGGCGCCGCCCTGCACATGGGCACTGATTTCTCCCCGTTCGACGGCCGGACGCTCACGGGCTGGCCCGCCGTCGTCGTCTCCGCCGGACGCGTGGTGGTGGACAGCGGCGGGTTCCACGACCCCGGGGCTGTTGGCCGCTTTGTGGCCCGCAAGGGTTTCACCGAACACCGCGACGCACTGTCCTGGCCCCAGGAATCCCGCCCCGCCGTCTACGCCGCCAGTTAGGAACCCCCATGCCAAGCCAAGCACGCAAGACCCGCATCGGCATGATCGTGCCGTCCTCCAATACCTGCCTGGAGCCGCAGAGCTACCGGATTCTGGGCGAGCGGGACGACGTCACCATTCATTTCACCCGGATCCCGGTCACCCGGATTGCTCTGGACGACTCTTCGGACAAACAGTTCGACTCCAGCGTTATGCGCACCGCCGCGGAGCTGCTGGCCACCTCGGATGTGGATGTCATTGCCTGGAACGGAACCTCGGGGTCCTGGCTCGGAGCAGAGCATGACCGCACCCTGGTGAAGGCGATCACCGACGCCACCGGGATCCCTGCCACGACGTCCACTCTGGCCTACTTGGAGGCGTTCAAATCATTCGGCACAGAGCGGATCGGGCTGTTCACTCCGTACACCGGGGACGTCAACGAGCAGATCGTGGAGTCCTACGAACGGGACGGCATCAAAACAATCGACAACCGGTTCCTGGGCCTGAGCGACAACGAGTCGTTCGCCCGCGTGGCGGATGACGAAATGCGACCGGGTTCGCTGGAGCTCGCCGCGTCCAAGCCAGATGCCATCATCTACCTCTGCACCAACCTCTACGGCGCCAACATCACCGCGGAAATTGAGGCCGAGACGGGCGTTCCCGTGCTGGACTCGGTGGCCGTCACGCTGTGGCATTGCCTCAAGATGGCGGACGCACCGCTGCTGGACCCGCGCTGGGGCAGGCTCCTCACGTCTCCCTGAAAAGCAACGCGGGGTCAGATACGGCCGATTCCAGGCGGCCTAATGGGCCGTATCCGACCCCGCGTTGCGTGTGGCTCCGTTAGCAGCCAAATGTGACCGTCCGCTCGCCTTGACGCGCGGATCGTCGCCTAGATAATCTCGAGATGCAATAAAGTTTTCTCACAGAACGAAAACTTGAGCCAACTATTCAACGATGAAAAGAGGCTGGACGTGGCTGCAGGAGAAGAGACCTCCCATATCCTCAGCGGGTTGACAAACCAGCTGCCCGATCGTGATCCGGAAGAGACCGCCGAATGGCTGGAGTCCCTGGATGCCCTGATTCAGGAACAGGGCACCGAGCGTGCCCAATACATCATGCGGAGCCTGCTCCAGCGCGCCGGCGCCCAGAGCGTGGGCGTGCCGATGGTGACCACCACGGACTACGTGAACACCATCCCGGCGGACCAGGAAACGGCGTTCCCGGGGGACGAAGAGATCGAGCGGAAGTACCGGTCCTGGCTGCGCTGGAACGCCGCCATCATGGTGCACCGGGCGCAGCGGGCCGACATCGGCGTGGGCGGACACATCTCCACCTACGCCGGTGCCGCCACCCTGTATGAAGTCGGCTTTAACCACTTCTTCCGCGGCAAGGACCACCCCGGCGGCGGTGACCAGGTCTTCTTCCAGGGCCACGCCTCCCCCGGCATGTACGCCCGCGCGTTCATGGAAGGCCGGCTCGCCGAGGAGGACCTGGACGGATTCCGGCAGGAAAAGTCCAAGGAAGGCCACGCGCTCTCCTCCTACCCGCACCCGCGCCTGATGCCGGACTTCTGGGAATTCCCCACGGTGTCCATGGGCATCGGCCCGATGAACGCGATCTACCAGGCCCAGTCCAACCGGTACCTGCACAACCGCGGCCTGAAGGACACCTCGGACCAGCAGGTCTGGGCGTTCCTGGGCGACGGCGAAATGGACGAGCCCGAGTCCCGCGGCCTGCTCCAGCTCGCCGCCAACGACAAGCTCGACAACCTGAACTTCGTGATCAACTGCAACCTCCAGCGCCTCGACGGTCCCGTCCGCGGCAACGGCAAGATCATGCAGGAACTCGAAGCGTTCTTCCGCGGCGCGGGCTGGAACGTCATCAAGGTCGTCTGGGGCCGGGAGTGGGATGACCTGCTCACCCAGGACTCCGACGGCTCGCTCGTGAAGATCATGAACGAGACCCCGGACGGCGACTACCAGACCTACAAGGCAGAGTCCGGCGGATTCGTCCGCGAGCACTTCTTCGGCAAGACCCCGCAGACCAAGGACATGGTTGCGGACCTCTCCGATGACGAGATCTGGAACCTCAAGCGCGGCGGCCACGACTACCACAAGGTCTACGCCGCCTATAAGGCAGCCACCGAATTCAAGGGCAAGCCCACCGTGATCCTGGCCAAAACGGTCAAGGGCTACGGACTCGGACCCCACTTTGAGGGCCGCAACGCGACCCACCAGATGAAAAAGCTCACCCTGGACGACCTGAAGAAGTTCCGCGACTACCTTCGCATCCCCATCACGGACGAGCAGCTCGACGCGGACCTCTACCGGCCCCCGTACTACCACCCCGGCATGGACTCCCCCGAGATCAAGTACCTCATGGAGCGCCGCCGCGCCCTGGGCGGTTTCGTCCCCGAACGCCGGCCGGACCACACTCCGGTGGAGCTGCCGGACGCCAAAACCTATGAGGTTGCCAAGCGCGGTTCCGGGAAGCAGCAGGCCGCCACCACCATGACATTTGTGCGCCTGCTTAAGGACCTGCTCAGGGATAAGAAGTTCGGGCACCGTATTGTCCCGATCGTTCCGGATGAGTCCCGGACCTTCGGCATGGACGCGTTCTTCCCCACGGCCAAGATCTACAACCCGGACGGCCAGGCCTATCTTTCCGTGGACCGGGACCTGGTCCTCGCGTACAAGGAATCCGCCCAGGGCCAGCTGATCCACCCCGGCATCAATGAGGCAGGCGCCGTCGCGGCTTTCACCGCCGCCGGCACCGCCTACGCCACCCACGGTGTACCGCTGATCCCGATCTACGTGTTCTACTCCATGTTCGGCTTCCAGCGCACCGGCGACGCCTTCTGGGCCGCCGCGGACCAGATGACCCGCGGCTTCATCATCGGCGCCACCGCCGGCCGCACCACCCTGACCGGCGAAGGCCTCCAGCACGCCGACGGCCACTCACCGATCCTCGCCTCGACCAACCCGGCCGTCCTCACCTACGACCCCGCCTACGGGTACGAGATGGGCCACATCATCCGGGACGGCATCGAGCGCATGTACGGGCCGGCCGCAAGCAGCGATGGAACCGGACCTGCATCCGATAAGAACCTGATGTACTACATCACGGTCTACAACGAGCCCATCTCCCAGCCGGCCGAACCTGAGAACCTCGACGTCAACGGAGTGCTGAAAGGCATCTACCGGGTGTCGGCGTCGGGGCTTGAAGGGCCCAAGAGCCAGATCCTGGCCTCCGGCGTCTCCGTCCCCTGGGCTCTTGCTGCCCAGCGGATCCTCGCCGAGGACTGGGGCGTCTCCGCCGACGTCTGGTCCGTGACGTCCTGGAACGAACTGCGCCGGGACGGGCTCGCCGCGGAGGAAGACGCCTTCCTGAACCCGGGCCAGCCTGCCCGCATACCGTTCGTTACGCAGCAGCTCGCCGATGCGCACGGGCCTGTTGTGGCGGTGACCGACTACATGAAGGCCGTGCCGGACCAGATCCGTCAGTTCCTCCCGCACCAGTTCGCCTCGCTCGGAGCAGACGGCTTCGGCTTCTCCGACACCCGGGCCGCAGCCCGCCGCTTCTTCAAGAACGACACCCACTCGATTGTGGTGAAGACCCTGCAGCTGCTGGCTTCGCGCGGCGAGGTGGACGGCGGCGTGCCCGCCTACGCGATGGACCGCTACAAGCTCCTGGACGTCAACGCCGGGACCACCGGCGGCGCGGGCGGCGACTCCTGACCCCGGTCATCTGGCTGGATAGGCTGGGACGATGGCTGACCTGGACACACAACGCACGACGGCGGTGCTGCTTGCCGCCGGCGCCGGGACGCGGCTGGGGCTCGGGCCCAAGGCGTTGCTCCGGTTCCGCGGCCGCACGCTCGTTGAAGTCCTGGCAGACGTGCTGCTCGCAGGCGGCTGCCGCGAAGTGGTGGCGGTGCTCGGCGCGGACGCGGAAACGGTCCGCGTCGCCACCGATCTCAGCCGGCACCGGGTCATCGACAACCCGGACTGGGCCACCGGAATGGGAAGTTCGTTCCGGGCGGGAGTGGCCGCAGCAGCCCCGGAGGACCATGTGCTCATCGCGCTCGTGGACCAGCCCGGCCTGACCGCAGAAACCGTCGCCAGGTTGCTGGCATCCCACCGGACTGGCCGGGTGACGGCGGCCGCCTACCGTGCCCCCGAAGGGAAACTCCGCCGGGGACATCCGCTGCTCCTGGATTCCAGCCTCCGCGCTGAGGCCGCCGAAATGGCAACGGGCGACGGCGGGGCCCGTTATTTCCTCCAGGCCCATCCCGAACTGATAGACCTCATCGATTGCAGTGACCTCTTCGGCGGCGAGGATCTTGACTCCCCCGAACAGCTGCACCTCCTCGATTAACTCCGGGCTTCGTTCGTCCCGCCTGCCGCATCGGAAGACCCTCAGGCGCGGCAGCGCGTGTGCCGCCTCCTGTGGAACGCGGATCTGTAGCGACGCCGAGGGTGATGGCGGAAACGTGGTGGGTGATTTGGTCCTTGAACGGCCATGATGATGGTAACGCTTCGATCGAGCTGGCCTTCCCACTTGGAGACAACGAACGTGGCGACGCAGTTGCCCAGGAGGTTCACCACCACCCCGCGTCGGGTCCATGAGGGCGGTCTGCACCGATGTCCCGTCTCATCTAAGTTGGCCCATGAAACCCCCGGAAACTCGCGGTTGGGCCAACTGTAGTGAGACAGAAACCATTAGTGGTCCATCTGTAATGAGACTGGGCCACTTTAGATGAGACAGGACAATTGAGACAGGACAGTAGGTCCGTTACGAAGATGCCCCCTTCTAAGCGTTCAGCTTTACGTAACGTCCGATATCGGCGTTGAAGCAGCGCGAGCTACCGGCATGTCCGGAATTTAACGCGGATGTTGATTGCCAAGACAGTTGGCCAATTGACACGCTAGTTGGCCAAACCTGCCAAGGGGCTGGCCAGCACAGGGCCTGCGGCCGCAAGATGCAGCCCTCTGACCGGCGGCGTCTAGAGTTCGAGCGTCGCACGCCAGGTCGCTTGATAGAGACTGGTGACGCCGCAGCTTTACGACGATATCCGCGGCGTCGTCGTCCAAAACAGCGCGTCGATCTTCGACTGCCTCTGGCAGGGGCACCGCCTGCACGGCCCCACCGGCCGCGACCACCACAACATCCGCGGCGGTCTCCGTGGCAGCCTCGACCTGTATCCCGCCGTCGTACGAATCCTCACCATCGCGGTCGAGTACCTCGAGCTCTACTGGCCGATCACCCACGGCAAAAGGGCCATGCTTCTGCACCCACGCCCCGAGCAAGGACGGCTCTACCCCTACCTACGGCCACGCCTGGAATGGATCGGATCGGGCCCGGAGAGCTATCGGATCATCGACGGTGTCGTCGCCGCCCTGATAGCAGCGCTCAGCCTCCGCGACATCGAAGTCCTCCCGCCGCGGTCGTGATGGCCGAACCCCACCGCGGATTTTTGGCCAACTCCGCTGGCAATAGGACGCCGTCCGCGAGGCTGAGATAATCGCAATTCTCGTGGCCAACTACCTGTTGCGCTGGCCAAGAAGGCTGGCAAGCCACAGCGGAGCCCCTAGCAAGGTGAAACGGTCTTGTACCAGCTGTCTGCGTTTAGGCCGGGCCGGTAGCGGCCCGCCGGCCCCGAATATGCTGTGGGGTACCGCGGATGGAAGCGTTTCCTGCTCCCTTCTGGGTGTCATAAGAATGCGAGGCACCAGCGGTGTGGTGCGAGGGTCCGCGGAGTTCATAACTCGGGGAGACTGCTTCGCTTCATCCGCCTTTTGCCAGCAAAGTAAATGGCGCAAAGCTCTTTGGAGCATTTGTTGTCGCGTTAGTGGATCAGGGATGTTGCGCCTTGACTGTTCTTGTGATGTTTGATGCTTCGGCTACGAGCATTGCGGTGTCGCTGCTGGCCATCACGAAGTCGAATCCTTGGTCCAGGGCGGTCTTGGCGCCTGCGGCGGTGCCCGAGGCAAAGCCGCAGGGTTTTCCGGCCCGGTGGGCAACGTCCAGGGCGTGCAGGTAGAGCTTGACGACTTCGGGGTCGGTGGGCGTGGTGCCCATATCCATGCTCAGGTCAGCGACGCCAATGAAGAGGGCGTCGATGCCTTCGACGGCGGCGATCGCCTCCACGTTGTCCAACGCGGCTTTGCTTTCGAGCTGGGGAATGCAGAGGGCCTCGTCGTTGCCTGATGCGAGGTAGGTGGCCGTGGGTAATGTTCCCCATCGGCCTGCCCGGCTCGTGCCCCCGGCGCCCCTGATCCCCAGCGGAGGGAAGCGGACGGACCTGGCAGCGAGTTCGGCCTGCTCGGGGGTGTCGATGTGGGGAATGAGGACGCCGGACGCTCCGGCGTCAAGGATCCGCTGGATGGAGGAGGGGTTGAGCTCCTCGACGCGTACCAGGGCGAGCAGGCCTTCCGCAGTTGCGGTGTTGATCAGTTGGTAGGCCGTGCGGACGTCGATGGGGGCGTGTTCCTGATCAATGACCACGAAGTCGAAGCCTGCGTGCGCCATGATCTGTACGGATTCGATGGGTGGCAGTTTGACCCAGGTGCCGACCGACCCGGGCTTGTTGAGGATGGACACTGGGGCCGCCTTCTGTGACATGTGGGATTGGTGGACGGTGGGCCTACCGGACGGCTATTTGCGGGGGTACTCGCCGGCATTAAGGACCCAGCCCTGCTGGGCGGAGAAGTCCTCGCGGGGCGGGCTGAAAATGTCGATGAGGATGTTGGTGCCGGGTCCCGTGGCCCTGGTGGTGTGCACGGTGGGCGGCGGGATGATCGCCAGGGAGGGGCTGCCGACGGGCGTGTGCTCGTCCTCGAGCCACTGGTTCATGTCCGGAGTCCATGGTGTCCGGATGTGGTGGGTAAAGTTTCCCCGGACGGCCAGGGAACCCTGTTCGAAGTCGTCGTGGTGGTGGGGGGAGAGCTTGGTGACGTCGCGTGGACCCTCGGTGGGGTACATGTAGTTGATCATGAGGGTCCGGGTGCGGAAGATCCGGCCGAATCGGCCTGGCTCAGGCGTGAACTCGTCCATCGGGTAGACCCGCAGCTGGTCGCCGTCGACAGGTTCGGGCCATTCTTCCAGCGATGCCACGCGAGGGTGGTCGGCACGATAGTCCGCAGCGTTGTCCGCCTGGGCTGCGAGGTCGGCTGTGCGGATATCAAAAACACGTACGACGTCGGTGGGCTGGTCCGCCCTGATGACGGACTCGCCGGCAGGGATGACTACAAGGCTTTGGCCCTTGGCCGTGACCTCGGCGCCCACCGCGTCGACGGTGACGATCGCGTGATCCTGGTGAAGGATGGCGACGTACTCATCCTGCCCTTCGGGCCGGCGCAACTCGTCACCTGCCGACAGCCGGGTATAGGCAACGATGAAGTTGTGGCCGCGGGTTATCCAGGTAGGGCTGCCCAGCTGGCTCACGTGGGTAGGGTCGCCGTCGAACTCTGCGTAATGGGCTGCCGCGATCGCGGCGTCCGGGGCTATGGCGGTAGCGGCGCTTGCTGGGGCAGCAGCGCGGCCCAGGCCGGCGCGGGGATCTGACTTATCAAACATGGGTCTCTCCTCTTGACGTAGTACTGCACCTGGTTCGCTTTGCTTGGTCATACCTCACAATGCGAACAAATCCAGCGGATTGCGCGGCGGAGTCCGCGGACCAGTGCGGTGCAGCGCTTGTGATTGTGGTGCAGTTCACTTAGAGTATCAACAAATGGTCGCGCATTGCGAACACAGAATCATTCATACGAACAAAGTCAGGGAAATCGAATGTCTGAGGAAACTCAAGTCGGCTCGGCCTCGGATATCCAGGCCGTCACCCGGGCTGCCCAGATCCTGCAGCTCTTCGGTCCCAACCGTCCGCAGGTAACAGCCGCCGAGGCCGCTGACCTGCTGGGGCTTAACAGGTCCACTGTTTACCGGTACTGCAACTCATTGGTCGCTGCCGGGCTACTGGAACGTGGGCACGCCGTCGGATCATTCGTTCCCGGCGGTCTGCTGCTCCAGCTGGGCACGTTCGCCATGAGCCAGCGCAAGGTCCTTGACCTTGCCCCGGCCGTGATGCGCGATCTTAGTTTAGGTGCCCACATGACAGCCGTCCTCAGTCTTTGGGGTTCCGGCGGGCCTGTGGTGTCGCGGGTGGAAGAAGACACCAGCCGCAACGTTGTGGTCTCGGTCCGCGTGGGATCGCAACTTCCGCTTACCTCGGCCCAGGCCAAGGTGTTCCTCGCCTTCACCTCGGATCAGCTGCGGACCGAGCGGATGCTCTCCGCGCTTCCGCCGGAGCACCAGGAAGCCCTTCGGGCAGAAATAGAACTGACGCGCGAGACCGGCGTGGCCACAAGCCCTGACCTCGGCGGCGTCAACGCGGTATCGGCCCCGATCTTCGATGAGCACGGAATCTGTGCCTCCCTCGCCCTCGTGGCCACCAACCATGTCCTGGGCCTGGACCGTGATTCGCAGGCCGCATGGGACGTGGCAACAGCTGCCGCCGAACTCTCCGCTGCGCTGGGCGCCGGCACCCGGCTGATGGCCACCGAGTCCCCGGTAGTCAGTGTCAAAGCAAGCTCCAGCAACTAAAAATCAACATGCTCCCCAATCCCCGAAAAAATCAACGGAGGACTACGATGTCCACGCACCCCACTCTGCAGACCCCCGCGCCCGCCAGTCCCAGTCCCACCGCAGGCAACGGCGCCAAGCCGGACGCTGGCCGGTCCGCGCTGAAGGGCGGAATCTTCGGCTACTACGCCGACCAGTTCGATATCTACCTGCCCATCATTACCCTGGCCCCAGCCATGATCTACTTCCAGCCCCCGGAAATGGACAAGGGCACGGCCGCCACCATCGCGGCACTGGTCTTTGCCTCCACGCTGATCGCACGTCCGCTGGGCTCGGCCATCTTCGGCCACTTCGCAGACAAATTCGGACGCCACAAGCTCACGCTGGTTGCTCTGGCCGGCTTTGGCCTCGCCACGATGGGCATCGCGTTCCTGCCCGGCTTCCAAAGCATCGGCACCTGGTCGGTTGTGCTTCTCGTCCTGCTCCGTTTCATCGGCGGCGTCTTCCTCGGCGGTGAATACAGCACCGCTGTCCCGCTGGCCATGGAATGGACGCCCAAGAAGCACCGCGGCCTGGCCAGTGGCCTGATCACGGCCACCAACCCGCTGGCCAACGCCACCATTGCCGTCTTGACCTTTGCCCTGCTCATGGCGCTTCCCGCAGGAAGCGTCGACTCGCCCTACGTCCAGTGGGGCTGGCGCATCCCGTTCGTCATCGGCGGACTGCTTGCAGCTGTAGTTTTCGTTTACTACGTCCGCCACGTGGAGGAAGCTCCCGACTTTGACGCGTCAGCGACCAAAGAGTCACCTGTAAAGGCCCTCTTCCTGGGCCGTCACCGCCGCAGCCTCATGCAGGTGTTCATCCTCATGACCGGACTCTGGTTCCTGACCAACGTAGCGGCAGCCATCCTTCCCGCCACGCTCAAGAATGCGGTGGGAGTGCCGGACAAGACCGTCAGCGTCATTATGCTGATTGCCTCCGTGGTCACCATCGGCGGGTTCCTGGGCGCCGCGGTACTCTCCCAGAAAATCGGCCGCCGGCGCTTCTACATCGGCTTCGGCGTCGCGTCGCTTTCGGTCGCCTCCGCCGCTTTCGTGATGCTGCTGAACACGCCGGCCGAGGACCTGGTGTCCGTGACCATTCTGGCTGTTGTCATCGACGTGTTCACCATCTCTGCCTTCGGCCCCATCGCCGCGTACCTCACCGAACGCTTCCCGGCGGCGATCCGGGCGAGCGGCTACGGCATCGGCTACAGCTTCGCGCTGATCATCCCCGCGTTCTACACCTTCTACCTCAGTGGGCTCACGGCGTTTATGCCGATGGCCTACACCCCGATCGTCCTCATAGTCATCGGCGGCGTGCTGCTGTCGGTCGGCGCATACCTAGGTCCAGAAACCAAAGACGTTGACATGGGCTCCGCGGCTGTTGAGCCAGCCGGCTCCCCGTCCTAGCGTCCCACTTCGTTCGTATCCAAGGAGAAAACATGACCACCCTCGCAACTGACGAACACGTCTTCACCGACCACCGGATCCCCGAACTGCTCGTCGGCGCAGTGGACCTGCATGTGCACCCGGCGCCGTCGCCGTTCCCCCGCAACATCGGCATCCGCGGCGTGGCCGACATGGCCCACGCCGCCGGATTCCGTGCCATCTTGATCAAGTCCCACCACCACAGCATGGTCACCGACATTGCCGCTGTGGACGATGCCATTGGCGGACTGCCCCTCCCTGTCTACAGTGGCGTGGCACTGAACAATTACGTCGGCGGCGTCAACCCCTACGCCGTGGAACTCAGCCTCCAGATGGGCGGCCGCATGGTCTGGATGCCCACGGTGTCCTCTGAGCAGCACATCTGCGTGCACGAACGTGAAGAGCACCTGAAGTTTCCCTCCACGAGCATCACGTTGCGCAAGACGGCGCCGATCAGGGTGATGGACGACGACGGCACCCTCCTTCCGGACACGGTAGAAGTCCTGCAGTTGGTCAAGGAGGCCGACGCAATCCTGTCCACCGGACACATGTCCCCGCCTGAAATCACCGCAGTACTCCGGGCAGCGAAGAAGATGGGCCTGCGCCGCCTGGTGGTGAACCACCCGAACTTCGTCATCGAAGCCAACCCCGCCCAAGCCCGGGAATGGGTGGAGCTCGGCGCAGTTGTGGAGCACGGACTGGTGCAATACGACGACCGCACCACCTTCTTCCAGTGGAACGTTGACACCATGCTCAGCTTCATCAACGCAGTCGGGGTCGACAACACCATCATCGGTTCCGACCTCGGCCAGAAGAACAATCCCTTCCCCATCGACTCCTACGAACGCGTCCTCGGCCAGCTACTGGACTCCGGCGTCAGCAGGGAAGATGTCCGCAAGCTCGTGGCCGTCAACACCGGCCGGGTCCTGGACGGCTAACAGGCAACGTCTGGATAAGATCCATTCAACTCGACCGCATCCAGAACGACGGTCTCGTGACTATGGCTGAGGACACGACCGCCGACGCAGTGGAGCCGGTCTTGTATGTTCGGGTTCTGCTCACTGCCGACCAGATGCACGCGAATATGGAGGACCGGCGTCTGGTCCTCCATATGACCGGGAGTCTCGCCCGGTAGTTTGCGACGACGTTTGTCCTGAATCGATGAGTGGCTTCATACCAGGGGATTGAGCTCGCCCTGGTATGAATTGAGCCACGAACTGCCGTAGGTCTCCGGCACGACCCCTTTTGCGGTCTCTCCCCGGCCATTTTAGGATGCCGATAGGGACCTTTCGTCAGCCTGAGCTGGGGGAGAGGCTCCCAGCTGGCACATCTTTCCTTGAAGTTCGGCTAACGCGGCTTGTATACGTCGGATCGGTGTTCGATGCGGTGGACGTACAGGATGTGGTCTTCAACGTCGAGGGTGAACAGCACGCGATAGTCGCCGCGCCGTGCCGTGTGCAGGCCGAGCAGTTCATTCGTGAGGGGTTTGCTCAGCCGCCGGGGGTTGTCGGCCAGCGGGCCGGTGACGAATTCAACGATCGCTGCTGCCGCCTTCTCGGGGAGCCGGCGGAAACCCTTCAGGGCCGGACTCGTGACTTCGACCTTCCACGCAGCCGTATCACCGGGTTCTGTGCCGGTCACCGCGGCGGCAGTCCGAATTCGCGGCGCAGGTCAGCACCGCTGGTCGTGTTGCCTTCGGCGATGTCGCGCCGCGCCTGGTCCAGGTCTTCGCGGATGCCCGGCCGGGACAGCCAGTGGATCGTTTCCTGGAGAGATTCCAGGTCGTCCGCGGACATCAGCACCGCTGATGGGTGCCCGTGTCGCGTGATCTGAATGATTTCGTGGGTCGTGTCTGCTTCCTCCACGAGGGCTGAGAGTTTGTCCTTAGCCTCGCTGAGCGGTACGGTTCTCATGCTTGAAATTATAGCCTGAGATTAGGCCACCAACTAGCCCAACTTTTAGCCGATAATGAAGATTATGACAAGCTGAAGCTGATAGTGAACTCTCAGTTATGATGCAGTCCGGCAGGACTACCATCGACGACGACGCGGAGTGAAGTTCGTGGCGAATGCGATCGCTTGGAGCTGGGCTGGACTCAAGGCAGCCGGAGACAGCTTGGGCGGCCGAGTCGATATCGAAAAAGTCCGGATCGTACGGCCGGTGGTTGCCGGTCACATCGGCTACCCATGCCTTGGTTTCGACATGGTCTTCGTGGGCACGGTCCGCCAGGATGTCCAGGATCTGCTCATATCCTGGGTAACCGCCGGAATCTTCACCAGCCTGGCCGATGTCCGCTCCGGCGCCCTGGATCTGGCCCTGGTGTCCGTGCCCAAAGAGGCTGCGCCCGGCCTCGAGCTGTATCCGCTGCACGCCGAGGGAATCGTCCTTGCATGCCCGGACTCCCACCGCCTGGCCGGCAGGAAGCGCGTGAGCTTGTCCGAGATCGCGGACGAGCCCTTTCATTGACTTTCCCGAAGGCTGGGGAAACCGCACAACAGTGGACGCCGCTTTGGCCACGTCGGGGCTGCACCGCACGGTCCACACCGAAGTGGTGTCCTTCACCATGGCCATGGCCATGGAACTGTGCGCCGGGAGGACCTGGGCGTCGCTTTCCTGCCCGAGTCGGCGCTGCAGCACGGCCAGGGGACGGGCATCCGGGTCCTCCACACACCCCTGGTGTGGCGCATCCAATTGGCCCGCTCCGCCACCCGCCAGGCCACCGCCGCCGAACGCGTCATCATCGGCGAATTCCGCCAAACCCCGATCTACGCTCCCCGGGACGAATGAATCCCCCGGGGAAGCCCCCACAGGGCTGGAACTTTCCCACCCGGATCCAAGATCGGATCGAATTAGAGGAGTGACTTTGAGGTTGGCTGTCCAGGTGGATAGTGTGGCCCGGGCCGTCCCTCCGGCACGCAGTGCACTCAGGCAGTGCACTGCGTTTCCTGCGCCCTCCGGGATCAGCCGCCCAGGCCGAGCTGGGACATCATCCCCGGCATGTCGTAAAAAAGATTCTCCTCGACGATCTGGCCCGTTGTCCCAGCGCGCCACGGTGCAGAAATCCACGGTGAAGGACTTGCCCGTGGGTGGAATCTCTGTGCCGTCGGGCAGAACCATCGGTCCGGTCATCGCGCCGGTGAAGCGGGCGATGGAGCAGGTCCAGTCGCCGCTGGCGAACAGGGTCTTGTAGGGCCGGTTGCCGACTTGTTGTCCGGGAACGTCCTGAACATGGCCTCGCTTTCGGCGCGGTGGTCCATTCTGCGCCTGGGAAGGGGTCCCCACCGCGACAACCTCCGACCATCCCCCCGCTGCGAAAAATCCCATACAGATGCTTGTGACTGTTGGTTGGGAATGGCGGTTAATTCGCAGTTGGAAATGGCGGCTTCGGTGGCCGGTTGGGATCCCTGACCAGGCGTTCGACGAAGCGTCGAACGGGCGCAACTGAGTACGTATGCCGTTGTGGTCTCGAATCCCGGGCGCTGAGGACAATGGCTCCATCTGCAAGCGGCTCTTGCCTTGTCTCCCCTGTCAGACTGCCGGTTTAGGTGTTAGTCGGTCGGAGTCGACATGATGCTGGCTGGCCCCTCGAGGCTGCCCGGCAGCTGTCACCTTTGTGTTTTACGGCAAAGCCGCCGATGTGGCGCAACACTGATGAGCTTGGCCTCCCGGCTCCGGTTCTCACGCCTTCCAGCGTTGGTATTCACCTGTTTCGCCGTGGTGATCTGTCATCCGGTCGTAGTCGTTTTGTCGCTCGCTTCCGGTAGCCGGTCGTCCGGGAGAGCCAGATCAAGAACGGCTCAGATTGGCGGTTGCGGTGACGTTTTCGAGCACGACGGCGAGGCCCTGGCCGACGCCGATGCAGATCGCGGCGACGCCCCAGCGCTCACCGGAGGCCTGCAGGCTCCGCGCCAGGGTGCCGAGGATGCGCCCGCCGGAGGCGCCCAGCGGGTGGCCCATGGCGATCGCGCCGCCGTGACGGTTCACGATGGCGGGGTCGATGCCCCAGGCGTTGATGCAGGCCAGGGACTGGGCGGCGAACGCCTCGTTGAGTTCGACGGCGCCGACCTGGTCCCAGCCGATGCCGGCCTTGGCGAGGGCCTTGTTCGCGGCCTCCACCGGAGCGTAGCCAAAGAACTGGGGATCGTTGGCGTGCGCGCCGCGGCCGGCGATCCGCGCCAGCGGCTCCAGGCCCAGCAGCCCTACGGCGTTCTCGCTGCCCAGCCACGCCGCGGAGGCGCCGTCGGAGAGCGGGGACGCGTTGCCGGCGGTGACGGTCCCGTTGTCGGAGCGGAACACGGTCTTCAGCCCGGCAAGCTTCTCCGCCGAGGACCCGGCGCGGATACCTTCGTCGCGGACCAGGTCCGTGCCGGGGACCGGGACCACGAGGTTGTCGTAGAAGCCCTCGTCCCAGGCCGCGGCGGCCAGGTTGTGCGAGTTCGCGGAGAACTCGTCCTGCGCCTCGCGGGTGATCCCGTATTTTTCGCGCAGCCGTTCGGTCGCCTCGCCGAGGGACACGGTCCAGTCCGGGCGCATGGCCTGGTTGACCAGGCGCCAGCCCAGCGTGGTGGAGACCAGCGTCATGTCACCGGCCGGGTAGGGCTTCTCGGTCTTGGGCAGCACCCAGGGGGCACGGGACATGGACTCGGCGCCGCCGATCAGCATCAGCTCCGCATCGCCGGTGTTGATCTGCCGGGACGCGATGATCGCCGCATCCAGCGAGGACCCGCAGAGCCGGTTGACCGTGGTGCCGGGGATCGAGACCGGCAGCCCGGCGAGCAGGGTGCCCATCCGGGCGATGTTGCGGTTCTCCTCGCCGGCGCCGTTGGCGTTGCCGAACACGACTTCGTCGATCCGCCCGGCGTCGAGCTTCGGGGCGCGCTTCACGGCTTCGCCGATCACGTGGGCGGCGAGGTCATCCGGACGGACGCCGGCGAGTCCGCCGCCGAACTTCCCGAACGGGGTCCTGAGGGCGTCGTAAATAAAAGCCTGGTTCATGAGTGTACCTCTGTGTTTTCGAGCTCGTTTGGGACGTGGAGGCCGTCGTTATCGTCTGTGACGGTGTTTTGTCCTAGCGGGAGGCTAGGCCGAGCGCGTTCTGCCGGTCGTCGCCGACCTGCTTTCGCTCGGCACTTCCACAATCTGTTCATTTGGAGTTGTTCGCACTTGCATTAAGGCCGGGCGACTAGCCGTCTGCGCTACGGCACGCTCGGCACTTCCACAATCTGTTCATTTGGAGTTGTTCGCACTTGCATTAAGGCCGGGCGACTAGCCGTCTGCGCTACGGCATCATCGTCGTGGGTATGGAACAACTTTCGGGGCGCCCTGCGTTATTCGGCCCGGTGGGCGATGATGTGTCCGCGCAGATAGCTCAGGTGTTCGATGATCGCAGCTTCGCCAGCATCCGCGTCCTGCGCCTCGATCGCCTTGAGGATTGTTTGGTGCTGCCTGAAGGTATTCCGCCCGACCTGGGGCGAGAGTTCCAGGTAACTTACGGGTTCTGTCGCATTGTGCAGGGCAGTCACGAGGGAAGCGAGTACCCGGTTTCCTGAGGCCCGGGCGATTCTGCTGTGGAACCTGCGGTCAAGGTCCGGAACCAGGGGGTCGTCGACGGAGATGCTCTTCTGTCGTTCGACCACTGTGTGAAGCTCGTCAAGGTCGGCCTGCACGCGGTTCTTTGCTGCGAGCCTGACGGCAGGGATTTCCAGCTGCTGCCGGACTTCGGCGACCTCTTCAAAGTCGACCCGCCCCAACGCCATGAGATTACTAACTGAATCGCTCACGGCAAATCCCAAGGCGGAGTAGTCAACCGCTTGAACGAAGTTCCCACCGCGGGCCCCAGGAACTTTTCGGATGAGGTGCTGGGTCGACAGCACACGCAGCGCTTCCCGTAGCGTTGCCCTGCTGACGCCAAATTGTCGGGCAAGTTCTATCTCTGGCGGCAACATTTCGCCGCTCTTCAGCTCGCCGGCAAGAATGGCACCCTTGATGGTCTCTTCGACCTGCTCCCGTGGCCGCAGGACGGAATGGCCAATCATTTTGCTGGCCGACATCGCTCCATCATCCCCTTGCTGTAAAAGTCGAACATTAGCTTCTTGTAAAACTATAAGACCATGGCTGGCTTTTTGAGACGACTGGAGATGCACTGCAGGCGGGGAGGGCGGGGTTTCCGGACGCAATGGCATATGGAGTGGGGAGCCCGCCCTTGGTGCGACGGGGACCCTCGCCGGGACCGGGATGTAATCAGTTTCAAGGCATGTCCACGTCACCTCGAAACTTTCCCCATCTGAGATGCGATGGGAGTTGTGAATACTGGTCCGGTGAGAAACCAGGCGGCGGCGATGACCAGAAGTGAAGCGAGGAAGATGACGAGTCCCCACGCGTCGACGGCATCACGCGAGGTATACATATGGTTCAGGTTCCGCAAGGCGCCAGTGAAGAACACCAGGAAGACGTGCACCCCGGTGAAGGCGACAAAATAGATCATTACTGGGAAGTGGATGGCGCGGGCCCATTCGACGGGGTACTTTTTGGTGAGTTTTTCGGCTTTTTCTGGCCACCATGTTGAGATTCTGACGCCGGAAACGATTGCCAATGGGGTGCCGACGAACACCGTAAGGAAGTAAGCCATCACTTGAAGGGCGTTGTACTTGATCCATCCGTTCTCCGTAGGCCAGTTCAGAGATGCGTACTGCAAGCCTGCTGAGAGCATATTGGGGAAGATATCCCAGCTCGTTGGAACAATTCGCATCCATTGGCCGGTCACGAAGAGCAGGATGATGAAGACGGCCCCGTTAAGCACCCAGAGCACGTCGAGCACCTGGTGCGTCCACTGGGACAGGGCGATCTTCTTGGGAGTGTTGCCTCTCGGGGAGAATAGAGAATTCTTCTTTGGAGTCCAGTATCCGGCCGGGCGCCGTTCCAGACGGACTTGCAGCCCGGTACGCACGATGAGCACCATAAAGAAAATGTTGAAGAAGTGTTGCCAGCCCAACCACGCCGGAAGGCCCTCAGGAGCCGAAGCGGGTATCGATGCATGGCCTGGATAGGCTGCCAGGAAGTCCTGGACGCCCTCCAATGCGTGCAGCCAGCGCGCGGCCAACACTAGCGCCAGAGAAATTATGATCAGCCCGGCGCAATTCAGTGCGGGTCTTACCCATTTCGCACGTTCGGCAGGGATGCGTTTCTTTGCGTCCTGCGGCGTGATTCCTGGGGGCGTGGCCGGCAGGTCGTCTGCTTGGTTGCGCCCGTCCAGGGGTGGCGGAGGAACGGAACCGGCCACGCTGGCCTGCCGGCTTGTGGATCCTGACGTCGAAGTCGCGGAGCCGATGCGCCGCTGGTCTGATGCGGCTCGGACGTCCGCCGGCTCGCCGGTCGATGACGCCGAACCCATCCTCTGTTTGCGCGCAGGGGCAGTCGTTTCCACAGGCGATGTAGCGCTCACGACCGCCACCCCTGGGTGAGTGTCCGGCGTGGGAGACTGTGTAGGAACCTGACTGGAACTGACGACAGGTGAGTATCCTGCCATCCGTTTCTTGTGCGCTGCAGGTGCCTGCGCGGGCACAGGGTTTTTCTGGTCCGCTGGTGCCGCTTCGGTGGACGTCGCGGGAACGGATTTGTCAGGCGCAGGGGCTGCCGCCGTTCCCACGTGGAACGTGACGGCCAAGGATGAAGGGTCGGGCACGGCTTGCGCCGAAATATGGTTTGGCAACGGAGTCCAGCCGGCCATACGCTGCTTGTCTTGTCCGCCTGACGGCTGCGTCTTGACGTTGGGATTTGTGTTTTCGCTACGCAAGGTCGGTGCTCTCCTTTCGGCCGCCGCCCGGGAGACGGGAAACGGGATGTTTGCGGTGTGTCTTCAACAGGACACCCCCTGTTTTCTGGGGCTCAGCCTTGGCGGGCTTTGATCTCCTCGATGAGCTGGGGGACGACGCTGAATACATCCCCCACGATGCCAAAGTCGGCGACTTCGAATATTGGCGCGTCTTCGTCCTTGTTGATCGCCACGATCGTCTTTGAAGTTTGCATACCTGCTCGGTGTTGTATTGCCCCCGAAATGCCGAGAGCGATGTACAGCTGCGGTGAAACGGATTCTCCGGTCTGGCCGACTTGGTGGGACTGAGGAACGTACCCGGCGTCCACTGCAGCGCGGGATGCGCCGACGGCGGCTCCCAGGCTGTCGGCCAGCTGTTCAACCAGGGAGAAATCCTCTTTCGAGCCAAGCCCGCGTCCCCCGGCAACTACCGCCTTAGCCCCTCGGAGAACAGGACGCTCCGGCGATAATGGAGCTTCCAGCGATTCAGTGATGGCGGCGCCCGGAGCCACGGTCGTGGCGATCCGGGCCGTGGTCACCTTCGGATCCGTCACGGGCTCCGGGCGGGTGTCGATCGACCCCGGGCGAAGGGTGATGATCATTAGTCCGCCTTCCACAGTGGATTCGGTGGCGAAGTCGCCCCCGAATATTGAATGCTGGGCGATCGCTTCATCCGCGTCGAACCGCAGCCGGACCGCGTTTGCGGCCACGGATCCACGAGCCACCACGGCAAGACGGCCCGCTACTGCCTTCGAATCGTTGGTATGCGGGAGGAGCACGGCCAACGGGGAATAAACCTTTGCAGCGTCGGCCAAAGCCCCGACGGCAGCCGAGCCAAGTTCGGTGCCACTGTTCTCCGCTACGGAGACATACACCTCAACCGCACCGAGCGCGCCGAGTTCGGAGACGATGTTTTCAGACGCGTCTGATGCGCCTAGCACGACAGCCACCGGGGTGCCGATTGTCGATGCCGAACCAAGCATTCCCGCCGCTGAGGGCTTGGCCGCACCCTCGGCCGTGGTCTCAATATAAACTAGGACGTTTCCCATATTCTGGATTCCTTTAGTCAAAGTCTGCAGTAGTGGCCAGAAGGCCGTGATAGGGCTTAGATCAGCTGGTTCTGCTTGAGGAAATCAGCCAGCCTGGCGGCCGCTGTGCCGTCGTCGCTGATTCTGGGTCCGGCTTCTTTCGGAGGGCGCTCGGCAGCGGAGACCATCACAGACCGCACGGTGGTGGCTGTGGGGCCCGCCTGAATACCCAGATCCGCCAGCGACCACATTTCAAGCGGCTTCTTCTTGGCTTGCATGATGCCCTTGAAGTTCGGAAGGCGGGCTTCAGCGGACTTTTCCGTGACAGAGGCCACCGCCGGCAAGGGCGCGCTCAGCTTCAGCGAACCCCCGTCCACTTGTACTGTTCCGGCCACCGAAGCTCCGGACAGCGCCATCGCATCCAACGCAGGCAACATGGGAAGGCCAAGTAGTTCCGCCACCATTGCCGGTACCATTCCGCCAGAGCCGTCTGTGGTTTCGTTGCCGGCCAGCACCAAATCCGCGCCGATCCTTGTTACCGCTGCGGCCAGCACTGTCGCGGTTTGTACCATGTCCGAACCGATCAGTGCGGGGTCCGAAACAAGTACGGCTCTGTCCGCACCCATGGAAAGCGTCTTGCGCAAGGTCTTCGAGGTATCCTCAGGCCCCATCGACAACACCACAATCTCAGTGTCGGGGTTCCCGTCTTTGTACTGCAACGCGTTTTCCAGAGAACGCTCATTGATCTCGTCCGGCACCGGTTCTGACGCGCTGCGGTCGAGCATCCCGGTTTCCAGATTCAGCTTTCGATTCGACCAAGTATCCGGAACCTGTTTGGTGAGCACAACTATCTTCATGTTTCCGCTCCTCTCTTCATCTGGGCGCCGCGCATCAGGCAATCCAGGATGCTCGACGTTGGTACGTATTATGGGTGATACACGGTGTTTGCATGTCCGCGGAAGTTACTTGCGGGCGTTAGTGATGGCGCGCTTATTGGGGCGGCCGGGTGGCCCACCCTGACGTGGATTGCAGGATCGGACGTGCGGTCCCCGAGCTGGAAACCTCTAGGACCAGAGACCGAGTCGTCGGGCCGGCGGGCCGCGACCTCAGCCGTTCCTTCCGGTGACGATGACGATCTTGCCGCGGACCTTTCCATTGCTGACATGCTGGAGTGCTTCCGCAGCCTGGTCCAGCTCATAAGTACGATCAACCTGGGGATCCAGCTTGCCGGCCGCAACCATGTCGAGCATCTGTTGCATCGCTGAGCGCATCTCGTCCGGCATCCTGTCCCGATAGTCACTGGCCTGGAGGCCAATGAGCGAGATGTTCTTGACTAGCAGGTGACCGGGCTTGACGGGAATCTGCCCGCCGGAAGCAAACCCGACAATCACCACCCTTCCCTCCCATGCCGTGGCACGGATGACCTGGCTGAGTATGTCCCCGCCAAGCGTCTCCAAGGTGATGTCCACACCCCGACCACCGGTGAGCTCCATCAAGTCATCCCGCAGGCGACGGGGGTCGGAGGTCAGCACGTGGTCAGCTCCCTGTTTGCGGGCGAGCTCCGCCCGGTCCCCGTCACGGGCCAGCGCGATGACGGTGGCGCCGAGAGCCTTCGCCAACTGGACGCCCGCCGAGCCGACTCCACCACCTGCGCCGGTAACCAAGACGACGTCTCCGGCGGCGATGCCGGCCCGACGGACAAGTCCGAACCACGCTGTGCTGTAGACCAGGCCAAAGGCTGCCGCCTCAGCGAATCCAACGTTATCCGGCAGCGGAAAAAGGAGGTCCTCGCGGACCCTGACCTGTTCGGCATATCCGCCGAATTCCACCAGGGTGAGAACCCTGTCGCCCGGTCGAACCCGGGTGACGCCCTCCCCCAGAGACAGGACCGTCCCGGCCGCCTCCTTCCCTGGGGAAAAGGGCAGAGCCGGGAGGACTTGGTAGCTGCCACTGGCCACGAGGATGTCCGGAAAGTTGACGCTGGCCGCAGCCACGCCGATGACGACCTCGCCCGGGCCAGGAACAAGATCATCAACCTCTTCCACGACGAGTGACGCCGGCGGACCAAATTTCTTAACTAGTGCTGCGCGCAAGGTTCATACCTCGAATTCCTAGAGTTGCGGATCAGCCCCACACGCTGCCTGATGGTAGGGCGGCGAGGCTCGGGTAGCGGACCGTGCCAGGGACTGAGCGGAGGGCAGGGTCGATGGGGCTTGGGAGTGCGCCGGTGGACTCGCGGCCGTCCGTGACCCTGTCCAGGGGGTCCACGGTTACGAATCCGGCCTCGACTGCCTCGTCGAACGTGTTCACGACCACGGTGCAAACCTCCTGCCCGTCCAGCACGTCGCGCCATTGGGCCGAAGTGCGGGAGGCGAAGATCCTTTCCATCGCCTCCATGACCGGCCGCTCCCGGCCCTCATCGTCCACCAGCTCAGGAGGAAGCCCGATGATCGCAGCCAAGCGCTCCCAAAATTTCTGTTCGAGGGCAGCAACGGCAACATGGCGGCCATCTGCTGTGGCGTAGATGTTGTATCTTGGGCTGCCGCCGGTCAGGAGCTCCTGGCCCGGCGTCGGCCACCCACCGCCGGCGCGGTGCGTCGCGAGGTAGCCATAAGCCAAGACTTGCAGGTTGTGCACCATGGAAACCTCCAGGCGCACCCCTTTCCCCGTTGTTTCTTTACGGCGAAGGGCCAGCAGAATGTTTACTACTGCGGGGTAGGTGCCACCGGCTATGTCCGCGAGGACTGTGGGGGGCAGCGACGGTTTGTCAGCCACTTCTGTGGCCACGCCCAGCAGACCCGACTCCGCAAGATAGTTGAGGTCATGGCCGGCCTTCTGCGCGTGCGGGCCTTCGGAACCGTATCCGGTGATTGAGCAGTAGATGACACCGGGGTTCACGGAGGTAGCCGCCTCATAGCCGAGGCCGAGCCGGTCAGCTACGCCCGGCCTGAACTGCTCGATCACCACATCCGCGTCCCTCATCAGCTCCAGCACTCTTGAGCGCTCCCCTACGTCCTTGAAGTCCACGGCGTAGGCCTTCTTGCCACGGTTCAACAGAGCGTAATTGGCGCTGGCCTCCCCGAGTTTCGGGGAGTAGCTGCGCATTTCGTCGCCCCGGATGGGGCGTTCGAGCTTGACCACGTCGGCTCCAGCCTCAGCCAACATGAGCGTCGCCAGGGGACCGGGCAGGAGCGTGGACAGATCCAATACCCTGACCCCAGACAAGGGCAGGGAATCATCCCGCGCTGCCATGGGGCGCTCCTTGCTGTTCGACGGCGAGCATGTCCCGCAGTTCAGACTTCTTGATTTTCCCGCTCGGAGTCATAGGCATTTCGTCAAGGCGAATGATCTCTTCCGGGAGGTAGTGCCGTGACAGCCCCCGGTTGAGAAGGTAAGCAGAGAGGGAATCAAGAGTGATGCCGGCCCCTTCCTTGATGACCAGGACAACACCGATTCGTTCACCGAGCCGGGTATCCGGAATACCGACAACCGCGGCCTGGATGACCTCGGGATGGTCGAAAATCATGGATTCGACATCAGTCACCGGGATGTTCTCCCCTCCCCTGATGATGATGTCCTTCGTGCGGCCCCTGAGAGAGATCCAGCCGTGTTCGTCAAGACTTGCCGTGTCGCCGGTTCTGAACCAGATGCCGTCCTGGAATGCCTCCTCGGTGGCGTCCGGGCGGTCGAAATAGCCAAATGTGACCCCGGGGCCGCGGATAATCAGGTTTCCTACGTCTCCGACGGGGACGTCGTTACCGTTCAGGTCGACGACCCTCGCCTCACTACCGGCGAAAATGGACCCGTCCGTCTGAAGGATCGCATCCGGCTCCCGGGGAGTACAGGAAAGCAGAATGCTGCATTCGGTCATGCCCCAGGCCGGAGCCACATAGGCGCCCAGCGCCTTTGCTGCCTGTTCAGGGAGGTTGCGCGGGACCGGCGATCCTGCGATAACCAGACATTCCAGCGGGCATTCGGGGTCGTCAGCCAGGTTTGTGCGCATCATGTCCTGGAGGAATGTCGGTGCCCCGAAGAAGCAGGTGACACCCTCCCGCCGGATCACATCGACGCCCATTTGCGCGTTCCACCGGTCGACGTACACCCCTGTCCCTGCCAGCAGCGTAGTAAGCATCACGCCCCAGACGAATCCCGTGTGGTGGCCGATAGGTGAAGCCACCAGATGGATTGCGGGGTCGCCGAAGACGCGCGGGCCGATGTGGTTGGCCTGCTGGCGGACCGAGTACAACAGCGTTTCGTGGGAGTGCATGGCCCCCTTTGGCTCACCGGTGGTTCCCGAGGTGAAACCCAGGTAACAGATGCTGGCCGGGTCCGGTGCGGGCAACACTTTCGCTGGTACCTTGTCGAACGATGACCACAGCCGTTCGCCAGGGAGCAGATCGCTCCCGTCCTCGTCCACCACGATGACGTGCTTCAAAGACGGCACATCCTCCCGCAGGTGTCTGGAGAGCAACAGATGCTCGGACCGACGGTAACTCCGCGGAATAATCAGTACCTTAGCCTTGCTCCTGCGCAGGACGGCCAGCGCCTGCTGTCGCCCGTACGCCACTGGCACACCGGCATAGACGGCCCCAAGCTCGTTTATGCCAAACACGAAGGCGGCATATTCCACCCAGTTGGGGAGCATGACCACCACACCGTCGCCCTGCACGACGCCGAGTGAATCCAATGAGGCGGCAACATGGTGTGCTGCCTCGTCCAGCTCGTGGTAATTCATGCGCCGGGAATCACCGTCGTCGCTGTATCCCACCAGCGCGGTCCGGTCAGGGTGCTTCTGTGCCGCTTCCGTCAGGAGCGACCTGAGGGTGCGGTTCTCCCACAGTCCTTCATCCCGCCACTGCTCGGCCTGTTCGTCAGTGACGGGGGTCAGCTGACCGCCAAGACGTTCAGAAATGGATGCACTCATCAGACGTCCTTTCATGCTTCAGTCGGTGGATTGCCAGCGATGTCACGGGATGCCGCCATAACAGCTCCCATGGGGTCCGCCGCAGCGCGCAGTGACACTGCGTCGCGTACGAACCGCTCGGCGGGGTACTCACTGAGATATCCGTACCCCCCGTGGGACTGCAGGGCCTGCGCCGCAACGCTAATGGCTGTCTCGCAGGCCATCGCCAGTGCGGCTGCGGTCTGTCCGGAATCAGCCGGATCTGCACTAAAGACGGCCCCAATGGCCGTCGACGCGCCGGACGCCTGAGCCTGCAGTGACTGCCGGACGGCCGGGATGGCCGTCAGCGGTCCACCAAACTGGTCGCGGCTTGAGGCGTACTGCAAAGCTGCGTCGGCAGCTGCCCCTGCGATGCCTGCAGCGACCGCGGCTGCTCCAAGCCTGAGCAGACCCCGTACTGCCTGGGCATCAACTTCGATGGTTTGTACCAATTCGGCATTGACGGATAGCGCCAGCGTTCTAGCCCCACCCAGGCCGGTCCGTTCAACCGGCTCAGCCGTCAAGTCCTCCGGCTGCAGGACATAGGCGGTGCTGCTTGGACCCAGCACCACAACGGCGGGGATTCCGGAGGCAGTATCCACCCGGGCGATGGTCCCCTGAAGGCCTTCGCCCGAGGCCGTCAGCTGGACATGCTCACTGAAATTATCAACCACGGCGACCCCGGCAGTGCCCTCATTTATTGCCGACGCCAGATCTCCGAACCTGTCATCGGCACCGATCGCCGTCAGTGCTGCTTGCGCCTGGACTGATGCCCAGCCCAGTGCAGGCCAGAGCCGTCCGAGGCGCTCCAGCACCAACAGAACACTGCCGCGCTGGGCCCCTGAACCGCCAAATTCCTCATCCACACCGAGGGACCACAATCCCAGCTCGACGAGCTGTGCTTTTGCTTGATCGATGTCCGCAGTTTTTTCGTCGTCCAAGGGCTCTTGCCCGTCCAGCAAATCATTCAGCAGTGACAGGACGTCCTGCTCTTCTTCGTCCAGTCGCGGTCCGCGCCAGCTCATTTCCAGAACCTATCCGTGATGGGCTGCCGGCGCTCACCGAAAGCCTCTGAGACTTCTTGCGCTTCCTGTGTCTGCAGGTAGAGGGTCAGCTGCTGGTCGTGGGCCATGCGTGCCTGGCCGGAGACACCGTTGTGACGGGCAGAGAAGGCTGCTTTCAGGCTTCCAAGTGCCAAGGGGCTACGGGTCGCAATCTCCTGTGCTACCTCAACTGCCCGAGCCAGCGCTTCGCCCGCAGGGACGACCTCGTTCGTCAAACCCATGGAGAGGGCTTCGGCGGCCGAATATTTCTTGTTCAAGTACCACATTTCCTTGGCCCGCTTGCGGCCGATGGTGTCTTCCAGATACCAACTGCCATATCCGGCGTCGAAGCTGCCCACCATCGGACCGACTTGACGGAACACCGCGTTCTCGGACGCGATGGTCAGGTCGCAGACCGTGTGAAGCACATTTCCGCCGCCCACTGCGAACCCATTCACCGCCGCCACAATTGGCTTGGGGATGGTGTCGATCGCCTGGTAGACATCAATGATCGGCAGGACCTGGGACTGGTCCATCGACGTAATCGGATCGTGTTCGCCGCCAATGCAGAAGAACTTGTCACCGGCACCGGTTAGCACGGCAGCCCGCAGGCTGGGATCGAGCCTCAGCTTTTGGAGTGCGTCGAACAGTTCCAGGCAGGTCCGGTGCCGGAGTTTGTTTCCGGATTCCGGCCGGTTTATGGTGATCACCAGAACCGCATCGTTCTTCTCAACGAGTAGATCGTCGTAGGCGTTCATGTCGTCACCCTCCCTGTTCGGAAGCCCTTTCCGTTCTTGTTGCCCAAGTGGCCACCGGCTACCAACTGCTTCAGAAGCGGCGGTGGTGCAAACTTCGGATCAAGCGTCGCCCCGTACGCGCTCGTGGTCGCGTGCTGGTGCACGTCGAGTCCAATCAGATCCAGCAGTTCCAGCGGACCCAGCTTGTGTCCGAGGCCCAACCGGACGGCCACGTCAATGTCCTCAGCGGTAGCGAGACCTTCGTCGTACGCCTGGATGACATCATTCAGATAGGGCATCAGGAGCCAGTTAACCAGGAAGCCTGGCCGGTCCTTGACGACGATCGGCTGCTTTCCGAGTGACTCGACGAACTCCACCAGCGTCTCCGCCAGAGCGTCGTCGGTCTCCAGAGCCCGGACGATCTCAACAATTTTCATCAAAGGTGCCGGATTGAAGAAGTGCAGGCCGGCGAACCTGCCGGGGTTCTCCACTGAGGCGGCCAAGTCCGTGACTGAAAGGGCCGATGTGTTGGTCAGGATGGGAACCTCCGCACCGACCACCGTTGACACCTTCGACAGAAGAGACTTCTTGGCCGTGGGGTTCTCAGTCACTGCTTCAATGACGAGATCCACCCCCGCCAGGTCACCTAGGTCCAAAATACCGTGGACCCGGCCCTGAATGGTCTCGCTCTCCGATTGGGTCATCTTGCCACGGGCGACTCCTCCCGAGAGGAAGTCCGCCAGAAAGCCCATTCCCGCGTCTATGCGGTCCTGGGCAGTTTCAAGGACCCAGACATCGCGTCCTGACTGGGCAACAAGCTGGGCTATTCCGGCCCCCATTGTCCCGAATCCCAGCAGTCCGATCTTTTGCATGTCCATTACTTCCTCATCTCCCGTCAGGATCCAAACAATCGTGTGTTCTCGTACTCGTAAAAGCCCCTGCCGGTTTTCCTGCCCAGGTCCCCGGCGGCGACCATCCGGTCCACCATCGGCGGCGGAAAGAATCGGGGATCGCGGAGTTGCTCGTAGAGCCTCGTGGCCACCTGCTGATGGATGTCGAGGCCAACAATGTCCAGCAGTTCGAACGGGCCCATCGGGTGTCCGAGAGCGCCCTTGACTGCTGCATCGATGGATTCCTTGGTCCCCAGCCCGGCTTCCAAGGCGGCGATGCAGGAGTTTTCCCAGGGGATCAGGAATCTGTTGACGATAAACCCCGGACGATCCTTGGTGACCACAGTGGTCTTGCCCAATGTGGTCAGGAACTCGAGCGTTGCCTCATGCGCCCACTGCTCCGTATGGCGTCCGTCGGCCAGTTCGACCAGCGTCATCAGGGGTGCGGGGTTGCAGTAGTGCGTGCCCACCACTCGGCCAGGGATCTTTGATCCAGAGGCAATGCCGGTCACCGACAGCGTGGACGTGTTCGTGTGGAAGAGGGTGCGCTCCGAGACGATGTCATCCAGTCGGCCGAATGTCTCTTTCTTCAGGCCCAGGTCCTCATAGATTGCTTCCACCACGACGTCGGAGGGCGCAAGGTCACGGAGGTCAGTGGTGCCATTCAAAGTTTTCTTGGCCGCGTCGGCCTCTTCGGGGCTGAGCTTGCCTTTCTGAACACTGACGTCGAAGAAGCCACGGATGGTTTCCAGGCCGCGCTGGAGGTTCTGTTCATTGACGTCGAACAGGAGCGTGTTGTGTCCTGCCTTCGCCATCACTATTGCGATGCCCGAGCCCATGGTGCCGGCGCCGAGCACCGCCACCATCTTTTTTTCGTTGATCATCGGAAGTCCTTTCGTGAGTGGTTAGCGGACCGTTTGGCCACCGTCGATGACGATGGTTTCTCCGGTCATGAAGTCCGAGGCCGGTCCTGCCAGAAGGAGCACCCAGGGCTGTATCTCCGTGGGTATCCCCATGCGGCGGGCCGGGATCGCCCGGACAACCTTTGCCGTGAGGTCTTCGTCCATTTCTCGATTGAGATCGGTGGCGAAGTAGCCCGGGGCAATGGCGTTGACCTGGATCCCGGATCGTGCCCACTCGATCGCCATGCTCCGGGTCAGGGCAAGGACTCCGCCCTTGGACGCCGAGTAAGCGGCATGGTTTGGGACACCCTGCAACGCGAAGTTGGACGCGATGTTGATGACTTTGCCGGAGCCTTGGGCAACCATATGGCGGCCGGCGGCTTTCGAGACGAGAAATACGCCCCGCAAATTCGTGGAAATGACCTGGTCCCACTCGTCAGCCGGCTGCTCGAGCAGCGGGGTGCTTGCGACGATCCCGGAATTGTTGACCAGGATGTCGATCCGGCCGAACTCGGCCATCGTCGCCTCGACCATTTGGTTAACGGACTCCTCGTCCGTGATGTCGGTGGGGCACGCCAGTGCCTTCCCGCCTGCGGCCCGTACTTCCTCCACGAAGGAGTCAAGTTCGTCCTTGGTGCGCGAGGCTACGGCAACCGCCGCACCAGCATCGGCCAGTGCCCGTGCCATCGCACGCCCCAGTCCGCGCCCGGCGCCTGTGACAATAGCAACCTTCCCTGTCAGGTCGGTCATGATAGTGACTCCATCGCTCTATTCGTTTCCCGGCCAATGAGCAGCCGCTGGACTTCATTTGTACCGTCGTAAATCTGGGTGACCTTTGAATCCCGGAGGCACCGCTCAACCCCGAGTTCCTTCATGTCGCCGAGAGCACCTAAGAGGCGCGTACATTCCACCGACGTTTCCCAGCCAAGGTCGGTGCAGGACTGTTTCATCATGCCGATCTGGCCGGGAGCGATCTTGGGGTCCTCATCAACTTGCCGTGCAACGGCAAGGAGCAGCAACCGGCCCTGCAGGATCTTTCCGCGCAGAGTCGCGAGGGCGAAGGTCAGTTCGTCCGGCAGCCGGGGCCCGTATTTGTGGCTCAAGGCGTGCAGGGTGCGAGCATAGGCAGCACGGGCCAGGCCTACACCCTGGGCTGCGGCGCTGATACGGGACTTCACCACGGAGCTCATGACCACGGACCAACCGCCCCCTGGTTCCCCGAGCATGTGATCATCGGGTACGAAGACGCTGTCGAAAAAGACCTCAGCAGTAGAGGAGGCGTGCATGCCCATCTTGTCGAAGGCCTGACCTCGGGTGACCCCTTCGGCGTTGCCGTCCACGACGAAGGCGGTGATCCCTTGGCGGCCCTTGGAGCGGTCAACGGTGGCGAAGCAGATGATGGTGTCGCACCGGTCGCCGGTGGTGATGAACGTCTTGGATCCGTTGATCCGGTAGCCACCGTCCACCTTTGTCGCTGTTGTGCGCAGGCTGGCCACGTCACTGCCTGCATCTGGCTCGGTTATCGCCAACGATCCCCACTTGCTGCCATTCAGAAGGGCCGGAATGTGCCTTTTCGCGAGCTCTTCGCTGCCCGCCAGGAGGATCGGGTAGGCGGTGTGCATCTGGGTCATGAACACCAGGCTTGTTGCGCCGCAGCCAGCCGAGATTTCTTCCATGGCCACGGCATACGCCACGTTGGAATCGCCGCTGCCGCCTAGGTGCTCAGGGAACACCAATCCCATGAGGTTGGCTTCCGCCAAAGCCAGGACGCTGTCGGCAGCGAACTCGTGGGTAGCGTCAGCTTTGGCCGATCCTGGCGCCACTTCGTGGGCGACGACCTCCCTCGTCCGGAGCCGGATTTCCAGCTCGCGCTGGGTGAGCAGCGCATCAGCGGCGGGTTCATCCAGTAGCCTGTGCATCGCCTGGTAGGAGACGGGGTCCGCCTCCAGCGAGATGAATTGCTGGGTCATTATTCTCCGTGGTTGTTCTGGTCGGCGGACTGGGTGAAGACGGCCGGTCTTTTTTCAAAGAACGCGCTGATCCCTTCGCGCGACTCACTGCCTGCAGCCGCCAGGGCTGCCAGCCCGGTCTCAAGGTGGAGGCCGGCGTCCAGTGGCGTGTCATGGCTGAAGTCCAAGGATTGGAGGATCGAGCGGACGGAACCGGGGCCTTGAGCTGCGACCTTGTTGGCGTATTCCATCGCTGTCTGGAGTAGGATCTCCGGTTCCACCGGTTCCAGTGGTGTTAGGCCCAGCTGGTAGGCGCGGTCTGCCTTGAGCCTGGCCCCTGTCAGCATGAGATGGGCTGCCGTCGCCGTGCCCACGGCACGCGGCAGCCGTTGTGTGCCCCCGTACCCTGGAATCAAGCCGAGCGATGCTTCAGGAAGCCCCAGTGATGCCCGCGTGGAAAGGACGGGAAAGGTGGAAGCGAGGATCAGTTCGAACCCTCCACCGAGCGCGATACCGTTCACTGCCGTGATCACAGGGATGCCTGATGTCTCGATGGCCCTGAAAGCCTGCTGTCCGGCGTGCAGCGTCCGGTATGCATCATCGGCGCTGATGCCTTCCAGTTCTCGTAGGTCCGCACCGGCACAGAACGCCTTCTGGCCGGCGCCGGTAATTACCACGGCACGCACGTTTGGATCGGCGGCGGCCGCCGCGATCCCGTCCCTGATCTCCTGGATCACCCCGGCGTTCAAGGCATTGTGGGCGTGTTCCCGGTCAATGGTCATCAGCACTACCGGGCCATGCCGTTCGTTGCGCAGTTCACTCATCGCGCTATTGCCTCCGCCGTTGCGGGGCGTGCTTCCACTGCCCCATCGTTGACTAGCTGCTCGATGGACTCGGTCTCGTAGCCAAGGCGCTGCAGGACTGCAGCTGTATCAGCACCGAGTTCCGGGAAGCGTTCGTTGCGCGGCTCGGGCAGGGACGCCAAACGGAAAGGGCTGTGGACGGAATGAAGTCCTTCCCCGTCGGGCACCGGCAACAGTGCCTTTCTGGCCAGGACCTGCGGATCAGTCACGACTTCGGACAGGCCCTGGATAGGCGATGCCGGCACGGCGTGTTCCCGCAGCACCGCGAGCCATTCGGCCGCAGTTCGCCGCCGGAGTTTCTCCGCGACTCGATCAGAAATTTCCTTACGGTGTGCATGGCGCCCCGTGTTATCGGCATAGGACGGTTCAGCCGCGAGGTCGTCGAGCCCAGTCACTCGGCAGAACCGCTGCCACATGGCGTCATTACCGATCGCCACCACGATGTCGCGGTCTGCCGTCGGGAAGCTCTGGTAGACCGCGAGGACAGAGTCTGTGCCTCCGCTTGGCGCAGGCTCGGCTTCGCCGGCGAGGTGGGCGGCGATGCGTGGTGCCATGATCGCCAGGTCCGTGTCGAGGAGGGAGACGTCAATTACCTCCCCTTCTCCGGTACGTGCCTGTCGAACCGCGGCGGCGGAGATGGCCAGCGCCGCACACATGCCGGTCACGACGTCCGAAAGCGCAGTCGATACCCGCTGCGGGGACCCGCCTTTGGCACCGGTGACTGACATGATCCCCGAACGGGCCTGAGCCACCAAATCGTATCCGGGCAAGTCGTGATCCGGGCCGTCAAGTCCAAAGCCAGAGAGCGCACAGTAGATCAGGTTTGGGTACTTGGCAGTCAGGGTCTGGTGATCGATGCCGAGCCTGGCGAGCTTGCCTGGGTTCAAGTTCTGCATAAAGACATCGGCGCTGGCAATGAGGTCGTGCAAGACTCGAATTCCGTCCGGGTGGCGGACATTCACTACGACTGATTGCTTATTGCGGTTAGCTGAGGCGAACCATGCAGATACGCCGTTGACAAATGGAGGTCCCCAAGCCCGGGCATCATCTCCCTTGCCTGGACGCTCGACCTTTATCACAGTGGCGCCAAGATCGGCCAGATACATAGATGCCGTTGGTCCCGCGTAGGAGGTCGTAAGGTCCACGACGGTGAGACCTGTCAGGGGGCCCGGGGCATTAGTGACTGCCTCATGCATTGTGGATCATCCGCTCCATTGAGTTCAAGCTGAAATGCTGGATCGTGCTGGCTTTCAATTGGAATGCTCCACTTCCGAGGATCGCTGTTCCTCCGGGTGATTGTCCCAGTGGATGTCGTCATCGCGGGATTCCCGGCTGGCTAGTACGGCGATGAATGTCAGTACCGCGCCGAGGATGATATAGACGGAAAGAGGCCAGGAACCGGGGACCATTGATCCGACCCAGGCAGCCACAAACGGTACCGGGGCGCTGAACATCAAACCTCCCAGAGTGTAAGCAATGCCTGACCCGGTGTAACGCAGGCGGGTCGGGAAGACTTCGGGAAGCCAGGCCGCCTGCGGGCCGTAGGTCAGTGAATGGCAGAGGGGCAGTGCTATCAGCATGGCAACGATGACGGCGAAGGGGTTTCCGGTCGCGATGAGCCAAAAGAAGGGGAACGCCATCAGTGCAGTAAGCACGCACCCGGCCAGCATGATCGCCCGGCGGCCGTAACGGTCGCACAGCGAGGCGAACAACGGAATCGTGAAGATCTGCACAGCCGAAGCAATGAACACGGAGAGCAGCATAGTGTTGCGCGATACACCTACCGTTACCCCGTAAGAGAGGGCGAAGACAGTCGCCATGTAGAACGGAATATTTGCTGCGGCCATACCCAAAGCGCCAATGATCAGCCTCTTGGGCGCCGTGCGGAAGACCACACCGGCAGGGAACTTTTCTATCCGCTTCTCCTTCTTCAAGGAAGCGAAGGCGGGGCTTTCCTCGATCCTAAGGCGGATGTACAGGCCGACGAGGACCAGGACGGCACTGAGAAGGAACGGAACTCGCCAGCCCCAGGAGGTAACGGCCTCTTCCGGGAGTTGCTGCACGGCCCAGAAGCTCCCTGTTGCCAGGACGAGGCCGAGGGGAACACCAACCTGTGCAAAGCTGCCGTAAAAAGCACGTCGGTTCTTCGGCGCGTGCTCGACCGCCATCAGTACAGCTCCTCCCCATTCTCCGCCCAGCGCCAGTCCTTGGATGAGACGGCAGAGCACGAGAAGCACCGGAGCCAGCAGTCCAACCTGGTTATAGGTTGGCAGCAAGCCAACGGCGACAGTGGCGAGGCCCATCATCAAAAGGCTCGTGATCAGCATGCGCTTCCGGCTGACCCGGTCGCCGAAGTGGCCAAAGATCACGGCGCCGAGAGGGCGTGCGACGAACGCAACGCCGAACGTGGCGAATGATGCCAACGTTCCCACCAGCGGGTCAAGGCTCGGGAAGAAAAGCTTGCCGAAGACCAGTGCGGATGCGGTGCCAAAGATGAAGAAGTCGAAGAACTCGACGGTTGTTCCGATCAAACTCGCGGCGGCGACGCGGCGAATCGCCTTGCCGTCGGGGGCAGCTGTCGTCGTTGACATAGGGGAAGCCTCTCTGGTGAAGCTGGGGGTGGCCAGGCTGCAAGGTTCAGGCGGCAACCTTTGAAGTGATAATGAACACTCTAACCACTTTCAGACATTAAGCACAAGGTCTGACATTAATGAATGGTGAATAATGACCGATTACTTGCCGGGTCGTCTTTTTCCTGTGACGTGGCAGGAAAACGGACGCCTCGTGGCCTTCACGCCCAGTTGAAGACGAACAGTTATCGCGCTGGCAGGTCAGCCGAATTCCCTGAGCCAAAAATTTCTAATACCCGCCTACCGATACTGGCGTTACGTCAGGGTGCCGGCGAACCGCATTTGGTGGGAAGACGGCGGAGTTCCAATGGCTGCTCACCTGATCCCTCGCGGGCAAGTCCTGCATCGGCGGTCGGGATAGCATCTGCTGCATGGACAAGGAGCGAGAGCTGTTTATTGCCGAGCTGGAGGCCGACGCCGATCGCCTGCAAGGTCTGAGCCTGGAAGACCTCGGCTACGTAACCGGATCCCCGGGATCTGTCCGACGAGGACCTGGCCGGCGTGGATTCCGAAACGATGGAATGGATGGCTGGCGTTTCGGCAGAGGACCGCCGTCGGAGTTTGAGCCGGGCCCGCCTGCTGGCCGGGGCCGTCTGGCACGCCTCAGTCCTTCTCATCGATCAGCTGTTCCAGGACATCCACACGCTGCATGGAAAAGAGTCCATCACGCGTGAAGACATCGACGCAACCTGGGGTCTTTCTGGCCTGCCACCGCAGTACGCGGCAAAGTACAACGGACTCTTTGCCCAGCGATTCCTGGTGGTGGCCGCTGACATGACCATGAAACTGGCCAGCGGCTGGACCTCGCCCAGCTGCGTGGCCCAGGAGCTCGCCGTCCGGTGCCTCCTGGACCAGATCGAGATCACAGCAGATACCTCCGGCCTGGACCTTGACCCGCATTCACCGACAGGATCCTCGAAGACACCGACAGCGACATGCTTTACGACCGGAGTCTCGACGGATTCCAGCACGATGAAGGTCTGGACCAGCAGCTCCGCCTGGCACCCATGGCACTGGAGCACTGGTTCGAACCTTTCAACGATGAAAGGCACGTTCCCCCTTACTCCCGCTGACCCAATCCCGCGCTCCCATTGCCTGGCAGTCCGGCTAATTCACGCTGATGTGGTTGTTGGTTCAGGCATTCTGGAAGAGCTGGGCCCTAGCCTTCACACTCGATGCAGTACGAGTGGCCGTTCTTTTCGAGTGCGAGCTGGGACCGGTGCCGGACCAGGAAGCAGGAGTAGCAGGTGAACTCGTCCCCGGCCTGGGGAATCACCTGAACGATTAGTTCCTCGGCGACGAACTCTCCGCCGGGGGTCATCGCGTCATCCAGCGCGTCGGCCTCGTCGAGGTCGCGGACGACGCTTCTGGCATCCGGTGCGTTCGCGGACTGCAGCGCCTCGAGGGAGCGCTCCTGTGATTCCTTGACGTCGGAACGTACTTCGTCGTAATCGGTTGCCACTGCGGTGATTCTCTTCTCTAACGTTCTTACCGGACGGAAATGCAACCTACACCACGGCTTCGCTGTTCCCCTGCCGCGGGACGGGACACCGCCTTGATATGACTTTTCGAGCGTTAGGCCTTCCCTGAGGTGGAATCGTCGTTCGCGGTTCCGGCGGCCTTTGACGGCCAGCAGCAGCCGGACGAACGGCGATGACCCTGAGTCTTTGTCACGAAGGACGAACCCGGAGACCTACTCCGACGGTGTCAGGTCGGGGTCGTGGCCGAGGACTGTGAGCAGATCCCGGAGCGACATCCTTAATTGCTCATATCCGTGTTGATAGAAAAGCGGGGTCATCTCGTGCAAGCCGGTGTCGTCGAGTTCCTGGATCATTTCCACTGTCTCCAGGATCAAGGCCTCGACCTCAGGTGGCAGCCGTCCCGGCCAGAATGCAGTGGCGTCGGGCCTGGTCACGATATTGTGCCTTTCCCGTTCAATCTCTTCCCATCTCAGGCGCTCGGGCGGCGGGTGAGGACGGTGTTGAGGCGGCGGACGGCGTCCAGTTCCTTGTCACGTCTGATGGCCGCTGTGGTGCGGAGGCGGCGCGGTCGTGTCAGGGGAAAGATCATGACTGTCCTTTTCTCTTCGCGGGGTCTCTCCGGTGAAACGTGAAAACGCCGGGCATAAGCATGCCGACCTGGTCTCCTACTCGGCCTACATGCACCTTGACCGTCATGCGAGAAACGAATTCGCGTGGGGCTGGTACGGGCAGTTCATCTCGAATACGTCGCCGGAACTGATCTAAGCCGTTAAACAGCTAAGCCCGCCAATCCGCGAAAGCGGGGCGAGCTTGCATAAGAAGCATATCACTACACGGGTGTAACCAACGCCGAGCATCTATGTGGTCCAGTGGGTACTTGCTGCCGTGGCACCAAGGCGCGTCGCAGTTCAACTTAGCCATAGTAAATGGGGCTTGGTCTACCTTCCCGTGCATCCTGTCCTTTTCCATCTAACTTGTCGCAGCTGTGGGCGTTGACCTGCGGTGCGACAACTGTTGTGGAACTGTTCCTCGCGGGTAGTTTCGTTTTATTTGTCGCAGATCGAACAATTGGGTTCTGCGGGAACTTTCCACACGGCACCGGGACAGCTCTCGCGGTACTCATGGCGTGTTCTGCGGGTCAAGCGTCCTGGAATGTGGATCGGCCCCTTGAGTCTCCCCGCTGATGCCGGAGCATTGATCCGCGTGATGTCCCTGCAGGTTCGATGGTGTCCGGTCCGGTGAATCCGGGAAGCCAGTCCTCAGTCATCCAGCGCCGCAGGGGATCGTGTGCTCCTTGGGGTTGCCATCCGTCGGTGACTTGCTCGCTGATTCTGGTCAGAAATCGGTGAGGGTGCGCGGAGCGGGCGATTGATGCCCAACACGGTGATGCCAGTGTGGAAGTCAGCGCCACGATCGACGGGTAAAGGGCGGCGGCGATAGCGGCCTGGGGCGGGTTTCCGTGATGGACGGAATCGAGGCTTGATACCCGGTCCGCGAAGTCATCGAAGTGGAGGAACTGATCGTACCAGCCCAGTTGATGTTCATTCATCGTGTGATCCTGGCCGACGTAGCGGCTCCCTAGTGTAGCGTGTCGGTGATTCCTTTGGGTCTGAATTTTTGTCAGACTTGACCCATGGTCTATCTGGCAAAGGCACTGGAACTGCGCAACGGGGACCGCGAGGCCCT